>QEVG01000003.1 GCA_003576905.1 Planctomycetota bacterium
CGGGCGGCAAGGTCGCCGGCTGCATCAAGACGATCATCGACCGCCTCGAAAAGGGCGAGGCGATCACGAAGGTCGCCTAGAAATCATAAACCATTTGTCCGGTGGGCCTCGGCCCACCGCTCGGCATAGAAGAATTACGTCGAATCGACAGCCCCATTTGAGAGGCCCCGCCCTCGCGGGGTCGGGTTAAACGAGATCAACGGGATCTCGGCTATCGAGTCGGTAAAACCAGGCCGCATCCGGCCGAAAGATAAGAAAGGGTTTTGAAGTCATCATGGCGGAAGCACCAGCGAAGGAATTCAGCGCGGCGGTTAAGGATCTCGGCGACAAGATCGTGAACCTCACGGTCAAGGACGCCCAGTCGCTCGCGGACTATCTCAAGGACACATACGGCATCGAGCCCGCCGGCGGCGGCGCGGTGATGATGGCCGGACCTGCGGCCGCCGGTGGCGGCGCCGCGGCGGAGGCCGAGGACGCTCCGACGATGTTCGACGTCATCCTCAAGGACGCAGGCGCGAACAAGATCAACGTCATCAAGGTCGTCCGCGCGGCCACCAGCCTCGGTCTCAAGGAGGCCAAGGACATGGTCGATGCCACGCCCAAGACGGTCAAGGAAGGGCTCTCCAAGGACGACGCCGAGAAGCTCAAGAAGGAACTCGAGGAAGCAGGCGCCAAGGTCGAGGTCAAGGGCAAGGCCTGACCCGCGACTACGCCCCATCGCATTTGGCAAAATTGAAAGACCGCCGGGAGCACGATACGCTTCCGGCGGTCTTTTTCGTTCTCGCGGTGGGCCGCGTAGGTCGATGCTCCGGCTCAGCGGCTCGCCGACTCTTTCATCACCGTATCCGAACGCGAAATCGCCCGCATCTCACGCGGCGGCATCGCCCAGGGCTGGTTCGATAATAGTTTGATCCGCATGATGTTCAGGGCGCTCTCAAGCTGCGGATCGACATCGGGATTCGGGTCCTCCGGGAGCTCATCTTCGGGCTGGCTCGTCGTCCGCCGCTCCAAGACTTCCTTTGGAATCGCCGCTCCGTCCTTGCCCTTGAGCAGGTCGCGCTCCCGGCGCAGCCGGAGAATCTTGTTCTGTTCGCTCGGAATGACCTTCACCTCGATGTGCGGCTCGACGCCCCAGCTTTCCGCCTGCGGCTTTCGGTGCAGGCAGTACCACGGATCCTCCGGCAGGTCCGCATCATACACGTAGTAGTACGCGGTCGTGAGCTTCAGATATGCCCGATTGTCGGCGATCGGGATCAGGTTCTGCACGCTGCCTTTGCCGAAGGTCCGCGTGCCGATGATGCACGCCTCCTTCAACCCGGAAACGGCCCCCGCGACGATCTCGCTGGCGCTGGCGCTGTATTCATTGACCAGCACGATCATCGGCACCGCGGCGAAACGACGGCCGGTCTTCGCCGCGATCTCCATGTTCTGCTGCCGGCTTCGCCCCTTTGTCTTGACGATCGGTTCGTCATGATCGAGGAACAGTTCCGACATCTTCACGGCGCTCGTCAGAAGTCCGCCGGGATTGAAACGAAGGTCGAGAATCAGCCCCCGGCATCCCTGGTCCTGAAGCTGTTCAAGCGCAGCCTGAAGTTCCTCCACGGTCTTGTCCATGAAGCCGCTCACGCGGATATAGCCGACCCGGCTGGCAGGATCGATCATGAAATCCCAGCCCGTCGGGTTCGAATCGTCGCGTTGATTGCCCCGCACCGTCTTGAGCTTGATCTGTTCCCGGGTCAGGACGTAGTCGGTGACCTTCTCCGTCAACCCGTCCTTGATCGTGAGAGTGACCTTTGTACCCGGCTCCCCGGTGATCTCGCTCACCGCCTGGTTGATGGTCATGTCCAGCGTGCTCTTGCCGTCCACGGCCATGATCAGGTCACCCGGCTTGATGCCCGCCTTGTAGGCCGGCGAGTCTTCCAGCGGTGTTTCGACCCGGATGTACTTGCCGTCCCCCTGCGTGATCTGGATCCCCACGCCGACGAATTCGCCCCGCGTGTGCTTGTTGAACTCCTCAACTTCCGCCGGCCAGATTACCGACGTGAACTCATCCAGCGGCTCCAGCATGCCCGATACAAACTCGTCAACCAGCACCGATTCAGGCAGCTTCAGCCCGCTTTCGGCGTTGGCCACGAGAATCCGCTCAAAGACGTTCTCCACGTCCCGGGCACGCAGCGCCGGCTTGCCGTCGACGCGCGTCTGCTTGAGCCCCTCCAGTCGACGCACGAAATGGCTAACCCGGTCCTCCTCCGCGAGCGTCGGAAACGCCTCGGAGATTGATTCCGCTTCGGCCAACAGACGGAGGTGCTCGATGCCTTCGATGCAGAGTCTCTTCAGATCCACGTCCTCGACATAGTCATCTTCGAGCCGTTCGAGAATCTGCGGGATCGCATCGGGCGTAACCTCGCGAAGCTGGCGGCGCCATTCGCCCTTGGGGCCGTACACAAAATCGAGGTGCGCCCGCTTCGCGCAGAACTTGAACCCCTCTTCGTACTGCTTTTCCTTCGGGTACAGCGTCTGGAGATAGCTGTAAAGGGCGAGCGCGTCCGCCCATTCGTTCTTCTGCTTGTGCCGGTCGATCTCGATCAGGACGTTATCAATGATTTCCTTCAGCCAGGGCTCCTTGCGAAACGCGTCTTCGCTCTTCGCGTTGTACATCGCGTTCAGAGAGTCGCGAAGCGCCTTGCTCCACTTGTACCCGGCGCCCTCTTCCTCTTCCTCGTCGTCGCCCGACGCATCCTCCTCGGCCGAGGGGTCCTTCTTCTCGGCCGGCTTCCTCTTGGCCGAGGCATCGGTCATCGGCGGATTCAGCGCCGCTTCCTTTGCCTCTCGCACGTGCTTCTGCACCCGGCTCACGAAGTACTCGTAGGTCTCCTTCCGAAGCTCTTCGCGGCTCGCGGCCAGTTCCTGGGCCTTTCGCATCCAGGTAATCGCGCTGACGATTTCCTCGTGGCCCGGCTCAATCCTCTGAAGCTGCTCCAGCGTCGGAAGCGCGCTGGCGAAGTCACCCGCGAGGATCTGGTCTGAGCCCTTCAGCCACAGTTCACGCGCCTGGGCCGATGCAAGCTGCGGCTCACGGACCTGCCCCGCCGCGCCGGTCGCACAGACGACAAGCGCCACGAGGCCAACCAGGTGACCGCGCCGCAGATTCTTCAAATGCCTGAGCATGTGTTCTCCAGTTAAGTCATTCCGCCGACTCGCCTAAGGGTCGTCATCTTTGGCGGGCCGTTGGACTAAAAAGTCCTGTGTGCGGGCCTCTTCGCCGTCTGGGCGGCCTTCTGGGGTCGGATAACCCCCCAATAGGTCCGGCCTACTCTCCTTTTTTGGGGCGTCCGGCATAACCAATCGGCAATTAAAGGACTCCCCGCCCCGCCCTCACCTTTCAACGAAAGGCCGACCGGTCGGTTCACTTGCTTCAATTATATGATTTGGATTTTCGAACCATCAAGAATCTAGGACCCTTCCATGGCCGCTGGACCCTCAATCGCCGATCAAAAACGGGCATTCCGGTGCCCCAATCCCGGTTTCGCTCACGCGACAAGCGGCACTGACCTGCCCTTCAAAGTCATGCCGGACCGGCGGGACAACACTTCCAAATCGACTGCCGAGCGCCTCTCCTCCGGGGCCTTCCCTGCTATTGTTCCGACGCCTGCGCCTCCGCGACGGAATCGAATACCCGGAACAGGAGCGTCAGTCGCGTCATCTCCAGGAGCTCGCGAATCGCCGGCTGGGGAGCACACAACCGAACCTCGCGCCCCTGTTTCCTGGCCCGAAGGTAGCCGGCGACGAGACCGCCAAGGCCCATGGATTCGATGAAATCGAGGTTTGACATGTCGACGATCAGAACGCGCTCCGCCCGCGAGACGAGATCAAGAACCTGGCGACAGACGCTCTCGGCCACTTCCATCGTGCACGACCCGCTCATCCGCGCGATGATCACCCCATTCTCACTCGCGCGCGACTCGAGCAAGAACGGGGTCTGCGCGATGCTCGCATGCGTCCCTGGCTTTCCCGGATTCGGCTTCATCGGTTGAACTTCACCATGCGAACGCAGTTTCCCGAACCGCCAAACTCAACTTCGTCCAGATACGCCCGCATCAGCATAATTCCCCGGCCGTGCGGGCGGTCAATGAAGCCCGGCTGCGTCGGATCCGGCACCTCGTCCGGGCAGAATCCCTCCCCTTCGTCGGAGACCTCGATCTCGACGGCCTCGTGCGTCACGCGGTATCTGACAAGGATATGCTTGCCTGGGTCGCACTTGTTCCCGTGGCGGAACGCGTTTGTAATTGCCTCTTCGAGGGCCAGCTTGATGGCGAATGCGGCGTTCTCACAGTAGCCGTTGGCTACAACCTCCCGAAGGATCAACTCCTCCGGCTTCTTGGCCGCCGCCAGGTCATTCTCAACCGTGATTTCCTTGAATTCCCTCAAACGAGTCAACCCCGCGGATCGTAATTCCGGGCTCGAGCGCCCCGCCCTCGACGAATTCCCTGGCGATTCTGCACGTCCAGCCTCACGACTCCTGGAAGCTGGCCCGTGCCTTTTCCTGCGAGGGATGAATATCGAATATCTTGTTTAAGCGGGTGATCTTGAATACTTCAAAGATCTGGGGGTTGATATCGCTCAGCTTCAGCCGCCCCTTTTTCTCCTCGACTTTCTTCTTGAGCGTAATCAGCATGCCGAGGGCCGCGCTAGAGAGATGCTCGACGTTTTTGAACGAAAGCAACAGGTTGCCCGCCGACTGTTTGTCAACGACGACGGCCAGCTCCTCCTGGATTTCGTGGATGCAAAGTTCATCCAGGATCTTGCGGTCCGCGAACTCCACAAGGGAGACGCCTCCCATGTCACTGACCTTTAATCGTGCCGCCTGAGACGCCATGTTCGGACTCCAGACCCGCTGTTTTTACAATCGGCAAATCGGTACGCGATCGAAAGTTATTGTAGCCCCCTGCCCGAACCACGCCAAGGGACGGGCTCCGGCGACCCCGCCGCCGCCCACAAGCCATTCCCCCTTTCAAAGAAGTGTGCGGCCGTTCGCCGCGCCAAAGTGCCGAAGCATCCTGACAGATGGCCTGCGATGCAATCAGACCGGGATGCTGTCAAGCCCGCCGCACGAATCCAGCAATCCGGCAGAAAAGCATCGGGTTGTCGCAAGCCCGCAACCAAACGACAATCACTCCCCGTGATCGGGAATTCACAGTGCCGCGCCCGCCAGGGCGCAAGAACATCCATACGAGGATTGCGGAATGAATCGCCGCGTTCGATGCCAGCCCTTCCAGCTTCTCATGATCTTGGGATATGTCTCGACCCTTTTTCCCACGGCCAATGCCCGCGCTGCCGAGGTCTTTACACCGCGCGACGTGGCACGTACCCGGTACTGCGCATCCCCCGTGATTTCTCCGGACGGCGCGCGCATCGCCTACCTCCTGATGATCCCGCGCGACCCTTATGAACAGGATCACGTCGACTTCGAGGATGGCCCCGCCTATGCCGAACTGCATGTCCTGTCGGTGTCCGACAATGCCGACCGGCCCTTCATCGCCGGCCCTGTTTCCATCAGCGGCCTGGCATGGACGCCCGGTTCAGACGCGGTCACATTTCTGGACAAACGCGGTAAGGACAAGAACAAGAGTCTCTACCGCATTCCGATTGACGGGGGCGAGGCGCGCCGCATCCTCACACACGACACCGACATTGCCTCCTACTCCCTCAGCCCGGACGGTTGCCGCGTCGCGTTCCTGGCGTCGGATGAAGGTCCCGACGACCGCCGGGAATTGCAGGAGAAGGGCTTCAAGGCGGAGGTCTACGAAGAAGACGTTCGCTTCACGCGCGTCTGGATCGCCGGCCTCGAAGACCACGACACATCCAAACCACGCATGCTGGAACTGCCCGGCTCCGCCGTATCCGTTCACTGGAGCCCGGCCGGCGACCGCCTCGCCGTCGCCCTCTCGCCCACCCCGCTCATCGACGACGAGTACATGAAGACGCGCGTTCACATCGTTGAGGTCGAATCGGGCAACATCGTCTGCCGGCTCGAAAACCCCGGGAAGCTCGGGGCAGTCGCCTGGTCGCCGGACGGCGGCCACGTCGCGATGATCTCCGCCGAGGACATCAACGATCCGTCCGAAGGCCGGCTGATGGCGGCCCCCGCTGACGGCGGCTCGCTCAAAGACCTGCTTCCGGATTATCTCGGACATGTGTCCGCAATCGCGTGGCAATCCGATGACACCGTCATGTACATCGGAGACGAGGGGCTTTCCACGGCCTTCGGCAAGGTCGGCCTGTCCGCACAGAATCGTAAGGTCATCGTCGACCCCGGCAAGATCGTGCTCACCGCGTTCTCCCTGTCGCGCGATGGAATGAAGGGAGCTTTCAGCGGCGAAAGCGCCGCCCACCCGCCGGAAGTGTTCTACATGGAACACGGCGATCCGGCTCCCCGGCGGCTTACCACATCAAACCCCTGGCTCGACGAGCGCCGCTTCGCTCAACAGGAGGCCGTCACCTACAAGGCCCGCGACGGACTGGAGCTCCAGGGCGTGATGATCCGCCCTCTTGACGAAAAGCCGGGCGAGAAATACCCGCTCATCCTGTATGTGCACGGGGGCCCGGAGGCCCATGAACGTAACGGCTGGCTGACGAATTACTCGCGGCCGGGTCAGGTGGCCGCGGCCCGCGGTTTCGCGGTCTTCTACCCCAACTACCGCGGCAGCACCGGCCGCGGCGTCGCGTTCTCAAAGCTCGGCCAGGGCGACGAAGCCGGAAAGGAGTTTGACGATCTCGTCGACGCGGCTGAGCACCTCGTTAGCGCCGGACTCGTCGACAGGAAACGCGTCGGCATCACGGGCGGTTCATACGGGGGCTATGCCGCGGCGTGGGGCGCGACTGCCCAGTCGGAACATTTCGCGGCAAGCGTCATGTTCGTCGGCATCAGCGATACGGTTTCCAAGAAGGGCACGACCGACATCCCGAACGAGGACTACCTCGTTCACACCCGAAGCCGTCTGTGGGAAGACAAGTGGCAGTTCTGCCTGGAACGCAGCCCGATCTACCATGTCACCAAGGCCCGTACGCCAATCCTCATCCTGCACGGCAAGGACGACCCGCGCGTACACCCCAGCCAGTCCATGGAGTTGTATCGCCACCTCAAGACCCTCGGCCAGGCGCCGGTTCGGCTCATCTGGTATCCCGGTGAGGGACATGGGAATCGAAGGGCCGCGGCAAGGCTCGACTACAATCTGCGGATGCTGCAATGGATGGAGCACTACCTCAAGGGCCCCGGCGGCGAGCCGCCTCCCATGGACATCGACTACGGCCTGAAGGATTCCGCCACGAACAAGGCCGCCGCACGCGATCGGAAGGACTGACGCCGTGACCGCCCCAACCCGGACAATTGGCGTGGGTGTTGTCATGGCCGCACTCGCCCAGGGATGCGCCCCGGCGCACACCGAGGTGACCGGGTTTGTTGATCCTGATTTCGTCAAGCGCCCGTTTCGAAGGCTGCTGGTGGCGCCGAGATATGAAGATCTCGCCCTCAGGACGGCAACGGAAGATGCCTTCGCCCGGTGCCTCTCCGGCAGCGGGGCCAGGTGCGTTCCATCCATGAGCATCCTCCTGCCGACGCGCGAGCTGGCCGACAAAGAGCTGTTCCCGCTCCTGGCCGAAAAGCGGATCGACGCCGTCCTGCTCATCCGCGTTCTCGATGCCTATCAGGAGCGCGAATACGTCCCCGAACGCGTGGACGTCGACACCGACTACTTCCTTACCGCACGGCAGTTTCGCCCGTCGCGAACCGGTAGTTATGGCCGTGCGTACTCACACACCCGCGTCACGCGGAGCGGTGGCTACTACATCGAATACCCCCGGGTCCGGCACGAACTGACGCTCTACGACGTGGCCACGAAGCGCATGGCATGGTTTGCGACGTCCCTCACCCGGGGGGAGGCAAACGCAACAGGCGGACAGATGATCGATTCATTTGCGCAAGAGACGGTTTCGCGCATGATGATTGACGGCGTGATCGACCCTTCGCTGGACTCACCCGGCGGCGCGACAACGCGTCCGGCCTCTCAGCCCGCGTCGCCGGCTCAATATCCATCGTAAAGCGCCCAGCCGACCATCAGCATCGCCTCCGCCACGGCGATACCTACTGCGGCCCAGCCCAGATGCTTCTGGGGTCCATGCCGAATCGCCGAAACACCCCCGATGATCGCCACGGGTATCCCCAGCGCGATGGCGCCCTGACCGAGCGCCGCAAGGGGATGCCCTCAGCAGAATCTCTGCGTCAGCACGATTCCCGCGATCGGCAGAAACGAAGTCATCAGCGCCGAAAAACCGCTCATCAAGTTCCTCCTGAGTGTGTCCGCGCACCCGCAAGTATATCGAATGGCAGCCTGCCGCCACACGCTACAACGGCACTTCGACGACGGGCAGCATCGACAGCCGCGTCAGTCGATCTTCACGCACCTCCACGCCCAGCCCCGGCCCACGCATCGGCGTCCACCGCCCTCCCAATCCGAAGCGAAGCGATCGGCCCACGATGTCCTCGCTCAGGAGGAACCGCCCGAAACTCCCCTCCGCGAACCGCACGCCCGGCACGAGTTGAAGAAACCACCGCCCCGCTGCCGAAAGGATGCTCGTCTCGCCCACCATACACCCGAGCTGAACATCCACGTTGTTCTCCAACGCCATTTCCGCCAGCCGAAGCGAGGGTATCAGCCCCCCGTTCTTGCTGATTCGGATATTGAACCACGATGCGGCGCTCCAGTCGATCAACTGCTCGCCGTCGTCGATTGTGACCAGCGACTCATCCGCCATGAGCGGAATGCTCGTTCGACACGTCAATTCGACCCATTCATCAAGTGCCCCGCGGGCCAGAGGCTGTTCCACGCTTACGATCGGCAGGCTCTCCCACGCCTGGAGCCGCTCGGTCGCCTGATCCAGCGTCCAGCCCGCGTTCGCGTCGAGCCGCAGCGTCGTCGCGCCCCGCTCCAGCGATCTCCCCAGCCGCGCCGCGCACGCCCGGACCCGCGCATCATCTTCCGCATCGCCCACCTTTACCTTGAAATGCGTCAGCCGCCCCCAGCGCATTTTGCGAATTGAGCGTGCCGCCCGATCCGGTTCGCTCGCCGAAATCACGCCGCCGAACCGTGCCGTCTCCACGCTGCCCGGCGCGCCCAGCCGCGTCTCGCTCACCCATCCCGCCAGCGATTCCAACGACTTGCCGAATGCCCGGCTGTATGCATCGAGCATGGCCAGTTCGACCGCCGCCCGCGCCGCCGTTACGACCGTCCCCTCGTCATCCACCTGCGGCAACGCCGCCGCCGCCTCGATTGCCTCGCCAAACTGCGTCGGGCCGCTTTCCACCAGGCGCGGAACGAACACCTCGCGAATCGCCGCCAGCACGCTCGCAGTTGTTTCCCCCGTCACGTACGGCCGCGGATGCGTCTCTCCATACCCCACGACGCCGTTCGCCAGCTCAACGGCCACCACAAGCGGCTCCGCAACCGCCCGTTCGGCCGCCGCATGCGAGAACTTCCGGCGCATCGGGATGGCAAGCTGCCAGATTCGAAGTCGAGAAATCGGAAGCCGCGTGGGCATCCTTCTATTGAAACGCCAATCCTCAAAAAACGAAAATGGGACGGGGCTTGGTTGGGCCGCGAGCGCGCCTCACCGGCATAGTACGACTCGCGATTGGGTATCGCACGCGCGATCAGACGCCCCGCGGCCCACTGATCAGCTCTTCGATCAGTGCCACCCACTTCCGGGCGGACAGTTCCGAATCGAACCGCGCTGCGAACAACTGACGCGCCGCGGCGCCCCCCGTTTCGCGCTCGTCGGGCCGGTCGCGGTAGCGCGTTATTGCTTCGACCAGCAGATCGGGTTCACCCTGCCGGACATGCCGTCCCGCCCCGCCGGCGATCAGCCATTCGGCGATCTCGCTCTTCTTGTTCCCGACGAACACCGTCGGCCGCCCCGATGCGAGGATGGCATATATCTTGTACGGAAGCGCCTTGTCGTACATCGCGTCGTGCTGCGAGATCAGACATACGTCGGCGGCCGCCAGAACATCGCCAAGCCGCTCCGCCGGCTGATACGGAAGCAGTTGCGCGCCTTCCGGTAGGTGCGACGCGAGCTGCCCACGCTGCGGGCCGTCGCCAATGAACTGGAAAAGCACGTCCGCATCAGGCGCCAGCCGCCGCGCCGCGTCGAGGATCGTCTCGAACGGGTGTGAGAGGCCCATGTTTCCTGCATACTGCACGACGAATCGCCCGGACGGATTATGTGCCCGTGCGAACGCATTTGGGGTTGCGACTGACAGCTTTGACGCATCGAAGCCGTCGTGGATCGTGGTAACCTTTTCGACGGCAAGGCCCCGCGTCGTCTGAATGCGCTCCGTCATTCGTTCTGCAATGCTCACGACCCTCGCCGCCGCGCGCATCACGCGTGTGTCGGCCGCCAGCCACCGGCGGTACAAAAGCGATCCCTCGCGCGTCTTTCCCAGCGCCGCCGCAAGGTCGGGGTAGAGGTCGAGCACCTTGTACACGAATGGGCACTGGTGCGCGCCCGCGATGCGCCGCGCAATCTCCGCCCCCTGGGGCGGCGCGGTCGTGGCCACAACAAGATCCACCGCCTCCAGTACCCGCGCAGCGCGAACCGCACTTCGTTGAAAGGCCGCGAATCCCAATGCCCGGCGGATCAGGTTTGTCCGGCTCACCGCGGGTCGATTCACCCGAATGACGCCTACGCCTTCGTGTTCGCCCGCCGCCGGATACACAACGGTCGGATCGATCCACGATCGATCGCCGGCAATTACCGTCACCTGCCAGTCCGGCCGCATCCGCGCGATCTTCGGAAGATGATCCGCGGCGACAACCGCGCTGGCACAGATGTCCGGATGGTAAAACTCGTTCAAAAAGAGTATGTGCGGGCGACGGGCCATCGAACGACATCATACCCGACCGCCTGCGAACCGCGCGATCGAGTCGCGATCCGCCCCAGGACTTGTCCAACCGTGCCGATTCGCCCGCGCCGTCGCGTCTCGCAGGTCACGCGTACGCGCGCCGCTGGACGCGTGAGCGCCCACCGGGCACTCCCGTTGACAGAAGGGTGTCCGCGCAATTGACGCCTTGCCGGGCGACCAGTACCTTTCACCCGGCCGATCGCCCCCGGAGTGCCTGATGTCGAATCTCTCCTCGTCTTCAGACAGCCCCCGCTTGACCGGTGTTCAATGGCTGATCTGCGTTATCGCCGCCCTCGGCTTCGCTTTCGACATCTACGAGCTGCTGATGCTGCCGCTTATCCTCGCGCCGGCCCTGAATGAACTGGCCGGCCTCAAGCCTGGCACGCCGGAATTCAACCAGTGGCTGGGAATGCTCTTTTACATTCCTGCCGTCTGCGGCGGCATCTTCGGTCTCATCGGGGGCTACCTGACTGATCGTCTGGGCCGCCGTCGCGTGCTTGTCTGGAGCATATTGCTCTACGCATTCTCAGCGTGTGCCGCGGGCTACAGCACCAGCCTGATCATGCTGCTTGTTCTGCGATGCACCACTTTCGTCGGTGTCTGTGTCGAGTTTGTCGCCGCAGTCGCTTGGCTCAGTGAGCTTTTTCCGAACCCGCGCCAGCGCGAACAGGTGCTTGGCTGGACCCAGGCGTTCAGCTCTATCGGCGGTCTTATGGTCGCCGGGGCCAACTACCTGGCCGTTCATTGGGGACCGCACCTCCCGGCAATCCATGGAGGTCATGAAGCTTGGCGATACACCCTTATCTCGGGCGTGATTCCCGCAATTCCGCTGATCGTCATTCGCCCGTTCCTTCCGGAGTCTCCCGCCTGGGCCGCCAAGAAGGCCGCCGGCACGCTGAAGCGACCGAGCCTCTGGGCCATATTCAGTCCGGAGCTTCGCCAGACCACGATTATTACAACGCTGATGTTCGCTTGCAGTTACGGCACAGCATTCGGCGCGATCCAGCAGTTGCCGCAGATTGTCCCCGGCCTGCCCGCCGTCGCTGAGCTGGCCAAGCCTGCCCAGCAAAAAATCATCGCAACGGTTCAGAGCTGGCAGGAGGTCGGCGGGCTCATCGGCCGCTGCCTCCTGGCTTTCCTCGCGGTCCGCATCGTCAGTCGCCGCAACCTGCTCCGGGTGTTTCAGGTTCCCGGCCTGTTCATCGTGCCGTTCGTGTTTCTCTACCCGGCGCAGAATTACCTGATGATGCTCAAGGTCGGCATTCTCGTGGTCGGCCTGCTGACGGTCGCGCAATTCTCATTCTGGGGAAACTACCTCCCGCGCATGTACCCGACCCACCTGCGCGGCACGGGGGAGAGCTTCGCCGCGAATGTCGGCGGACGTATGATCGGCACGAGCGCCGCCCTGCTCACTGCGACGCTTGTAAACCACATGCCCGGCGAAACAGGCCCCGCCCGGTTCGCCCAGGCCGCGGCCCTTGTCGGGTTCAGCGTGTATGCCATTGGGCTGCTGCTGTCGTTTTTCCTCCCCGAACCAAAGCAGGACGCGCTTCCCGAGTGAACCGTCGGGCCAATTAATCCAGGTGATGCGGAAGGAATGCTGTCGGCGCTTCTTCAGCCAGGAGATCGAGGCACAGCTCCATCTCGATCCGCCTTTCAAGCACGTCGATTCCCTCTCCCGTGACGGCCGACAGGCGAATGGCCCCTTTCGGCACGTTTGCGCTGCCCGCCGCGGCGAGATCACACTTGCTAAAAACCTCTACGACCCGCCGAGCAGACACCGGCCGCGCCCTCTGCCGCTCCGCTTCTTCTGGCAGTCTGGGTCGGCAAGCGTCAGTCAATGAAATCACCAGGTCCGCCTCTGCCGCCCTGACTTGCCCGCGCACAATCGCCTCTGCCTCGATCGCGCAGTCCGTCTCGCGAATCCCCGCCGTGTCCGTCAGCGTCACCGGCCATCCGCGAATCAGCGCCGTCTCGCTCACCCAGTCCCGCGTGGTCCCCGGCGCGTCCGAGGTTACTGCGCGCTCGTGCCCGATCAGCCGGTTCGCCAGCGTGCTTTTTCCCGCGTTCGGCGGGCCGACGATTGCAATGTGAATGCCCCGCACGAGTCGAATCGCAACCTCGCTGCGCGCGCGAAACGCCGCGCGTGCCTCGGCCGAGTCGCTGTTCCACCGCGCAAGGTACTCCGGCAGGATGCGCCGCTGCGCAAGCAGCCATCGCGTCAGCCGGACGCTTTGCGACGCGACCAGCGCCCGGTCCACGTCACGCTCGATCTTGCCGTCCGGCGCGGTCGCCGCAACGTATGCTTCGGACCCCACCACGCGCGCCCCGTGCGCCTCCAGCCCGGCCAGCACGCGCTGCGCGATGCGGATCCCGCCGTGTGTGCAGATCTCCGCTGAAGACGACGCTTCTCCACAAAGTGTCACAATGGCGTCGTCGATAAACTCCCGCCCGATCAGTATCCTGCATAACCTCGGTCGGTCCGGCGTCAGGAGTGCCGGCTCGTCCCTGCGGGCGTGCCGCAGAACAGCCGAAAGGATCGTGCCGATGTCCGGGCCCGCGACGCCGATGACCGCGATCGCCCCGGGGGCGGGCGGCGTCAGGAGTGCCGCAATGGTGTCGCTTTCCTTCCTTACCATGCGTCCGGCACGGGTGAAAAATGCTTGCGATAGGCGAGGGCGATTCCGCGCACGCAAAGGTCGGGCACGATGCGATCGATGAAGTCGCACTCCTTGCCGATCATCTCGGCGTTTCCCCCCGTGGCGATCAGAATCGGCCAGCGGCCCAGGTGCGTCGCATAGCGCTCAACGATCTCGCGCAGCGCCCCCGCCACGCCATACAGAATCCCGTTGCAGATCGCCTCCTGCGTCGTCGTCCCGAACACGGCCCCCGTCGCCTCCACCGTCACGTCGGGCAGCGCGGCCGTACCCTCGTGCAGGGCCCGCGCCTGAAGCGACAGCCCCGGAAGGATCGCACCGCCGAGAAACACCCCCTCCTCGTTGACACAGTCGATCGTGATCGCCGTGCCGAAGCTCGCGACCGCGCAGGCCGCACCCACTCCGGCGTACGCCGCCGCGGCGCTGCAAACCCGGTCGATACCGACCTTCTCCGGCGCCTCGACCGCGAGCGACATTGGCCGGTGAAGGTCCTCGCCCACCACGTTGAATGGATCGGAGAAGCACGCTTCGTAGCGCTCGCGCAACCGCGCAAGTGCCTGTGGTACGACACTCGCCGCCGCCGTCGCTTTCAGCCGGTCGGACGGCAGCGCCTCCCAGCACTGCTGCGCGTGCTCGATGACCTCGTCCATCTGGTCCAGCGAGAAACGGTCGTTCGTCCGAATCGTGCCGGCAAGGCTCGTCGCCACCGACACGTGGGAGTTGCCGACCTCGAAAATCAGCAGGTTTGAATTCGCTTTCGGATCGGTCGGCAGTTCGGCCATATCGGTACACCTCGAAATTGCCGGATTCTATACGTCTTCCGGCCCGAAGGCACGCCTCCCCCGCCGAGCGCCCCGCATGCGCGCGCCAGCGCGACACGTCCCGCTTTCAAACACCCTCAAGGATGAAACGACACGACCTGCCGCGCCGCGAGGAAGGCCAGATGCGTCCGAACCACCGCCTGCCCCCGCGTCTGCTCAACGGCGTGCGCGTAAATCGAAAGCTGACCGCGATACAGCGCCGCCCGGTCCTCAAGTTGCACGCCCGAGACGCGGTCCGTCTTGTAGTCAAGAATCTCCCAACCCTCCCCCGAGTCGAACAGACAATCGACTATGCCTCGCACGAGCATGAGATCCTGTTCATCCAGCGGCCGCGCCTCCGGCTTGTACCGCGCCGGGTCAATTCCGATCACAAAGGGCCACTCGCGCAGCACCACCGCCCGCGCATCACGGACCCTCCTCCCGAGCTCGGTCGCGAAAAACCACGCCACGGAATCGAGATCGATCGCCTCCGACTCGCGCTGCGAAAACAGGCCCTCCGATAACATCGCGTTCAATTGCCTGCGCAAATCGGCCGTATCGCACGGCCGCGCGAGCGCCACCCTCTGGAAAAACTCGTGCGTGATTGTCCCGCGCTGCGTCGCCTCCAGCTCCCCCGGCGCGCCGTCCAGCGCCGGCAGGTCAAACCGAAACGACACGCCGCCGCCCGTCCCCTGATCCCGAAACGCCGCCGCAGGCTCCTCCGCGTCCTGCCGTGTCTCCCATCGTCTCTTCAATTCACTCGCCGCCGCCACCGCAGGGACCCGCGTCAGCTCCTGCGCCGGGTACCTTGAGTTCAAACGCCTCTCCATCAGCTCGATGACGCCCCGCTCGGCCAGCGTCTCGGTCCGCGCGAGCGGCTGGTAGGCGGCGTACCGCGTGAGCAGTGCCTTGGACGAGCTATGCCCGGTCGGCGCGAGCCGCCACTCCTTCATGTCCGCGAGTCGATAGCGACGCGCCGCGAAAAGTCGGGGGGCAACCGCCGCGCCGCCGGCATTGTCGTCGAACGCCGCGTCCCGTTCGCTAAGGCAAAAGATCGCCGGTGCGACCCAGTCCAGCATGCACGTCGCGCTCTGTCGATCTGCGAGCGGCAGCGGCCCGATGTGCCCGGCAAATCGGCTCCGCGCCAAGTCCCCTTTGGACTCTGTCTGCGTCCCCACCAGGACAAGCCGCTCACGGGCACGCGTCATGGCGACGTACAACACGCGCAGCTCCTCCGCCCGCGATTCATTCTCAATCGCCCGCGATACCATCCGGTGCGGCAGTGTCGAATAGCGGATTCGCTTCGTTTCATCCACCGCTTCGAGCCCCAGGCCCAAGCGTCGGTCCAGCAGCACCATTCCGCGCGCGTCGCTCAGGTTGAACCGCTTGCCCAACTCGCCCACGATCACGACCGGAAACTCCAGTCCCTTGCTCCGGTGAATCGACATCACGCGCACGACGTCCTCCGAGCCCGCCGAAACCACGCCGGGAGCGAGTTCCTCCTCCGCGTCGCGCATTCCGTCCATGAAGCTGAGAAAGTGGTACAGCCCCTGCCGCCGAAACGTCCCGAATTGCCGCGCGTACTCATGCAGGCGGATCAGGTTCGCCCGGCGCTGCACTCCGTCCTTTTGCCCGCTGACGTACGCCAGGTACCCGCTTTCCGAGTAAATCTCCCACAGCACATCGGCCAGCGCGCGCCGGCGGATGCGCCCGCGCCATTTCTCAAGGATCGCGAATACCTCGACCAGCCGCTGCCGCAGGGCCGCGTTCTCCCCGCGCGCAGAATATGCTCGAACCGCCTCGTGAAACATCACGCCCGCCGCACGCCCTTCATGGGTGGATCGAATCGCCGCGAGCTCCGAATCGCTGACCGGCGCCCCGATGAGCGGCGACCGCAACACGGCCGCTAGCGGAATGTCCTGCTGCTGATTGTCCAGTACCGCAAGCAGCGAGAGGACGTCCAGCACCTCGACCGCCTCGAAGAATCCCCCTGTGACTTCGCTGTACGCGGGGATGCCGCGCCCGGCCAGCGTGCGCATGAGCAGCCCCGACCGCGCCTGAAGCGATCGCAACAGGATGACGATGTCGCGATAAGCATATCCCTCACGCAGAAACGCCTCGATCCGGTCGGCGATCACGTACGACTCACGCTCCAGCCGAAGCCAGTCCGCCGCGCTCTCGCCTCCCAAACCAGTGTCTTCCGCAGAGTCGTCCTCCGAGTCGTCGCCGCCCCCGCGCGAGATGTCGTCGAGGATGTGCAACTCCGCCGGCGGGCGGCCCGCACTTCGCTCAAAGTCGGCCTCCGCACGACCCGCCTTCAGCCGCGTCCCGGCGTCATAGGCAATCCCCCCCATGTCCGTTGTCATGATCCGCTCGAAGACCGCGTTGACGGCCTCAAGGAGCGCCGGCCGGCTGCGAAAGTTCTCGGATAGCTCGATGGCCGCGCCCGAAACGCTTCCGCGTCCGCCCTGCTCGAAAGCTTCCTTCCGCTCCAGGAAGAGCCGTGGCTCGGCCAGCCGGAACCGGTAGATGCTCTGCTTGACATCACCTACCGTAAAAAGATTGCCACGGCCGTCCGCGCCTGATTCGCGGCTCACCAGTCGAAGGATCTCCGCCTGTACAGGGTTGATGTCCTGAAACTCGTCAACCAGAACGTGCTCAAACTGCGCCCGCAGCCGGCGGGCAACGCCATTCTCCTCCGCGCGGAGCAGGTCAAGCGTGCGACGCTCGAGGTCTGTGAAGTCCATGACGCCCAGGTCCGCCTTGGCCGCCTGATACGCGGTGCGTACATCCCGGACCAGCGCGATCAGCGTCCGTACATGCGGCGACGTCCGCGCGATCCCTTCGGCCCAGTCTGACAGCGAATACCTCCCGAACGCCCCTTGAAGCCGCCGTCGAAACAGTGCATCCCGAAGATTGCGCACGAGGTCCGCCGCCATTGAAAACGCCTGCATTTCGTTGGGTGGCAGATCCTTGATCTTTTTCGTGAGCCGCGGTGCCTTGGGAAACGCGTACCCACCGATCTCCTTCTGAAAAAGCTCGTCGAGTTGGGCGTCTGTGGAGGCCGATTCGAGCCTCCGCGACCACCCTTCAATCGCCGCTCCGTATTCCGTGAGTGCGGCCACCGAGTCCTTCACGGAACTCGGTTGGCGCGCAAGCATCTCGATATAGCTCGA
Source organism: Planctomycetota bacterium (assembly GCA_003576905.1). GTDB lineage: Bacteria > Planctomycetota > Phycisphaerae > UBA1845 > UTPLA1 > UTPLA1. The sequence continues at coordinate 17,591 of QEVG01000003.1, forward strand.
AAGCGTGGCGCGTTGTGTATCCAGCTCACGGCGCAGCTCATCAATAAGCCTCCCCCGCCATGCCACCCCCGGTCCGCCAACGGGCGGAACACGATACGCTTCCTCCGCCGCCGCCAGCCAGCCCTCAGGATCGAGGATGGACGCCAGGAAGGAGTCCACACCCAGCACGCGCCCGATCAGCGGATCGGCCCCGCCGGCGGAATACGCGGCCATCAGGTTAAGAAACGACTCGCCCTCCGTGTCGGTCCGTGCCTCCCAGGCGTCAAAAACCTTCTTCGCCGACTCGCGGCGCAGCAGCCGGGCGTCCCCCGGATCAAGGATCGGCGTCTGTGGATCAAGGTCCGCGTGGGCGAAGTACCTTTCAAGGATCCTGCGGCAAAACGAGTGCAGGGTCGAAATGTGCGCCGCGTCCAGCAGGGCAAGCTGCTGATGCAGCCGCGCGTCCGCCGGTGCGCGCTCCAGCCGCGCCCGCACGGCGCGGCCGATCCGCTCGCGCATCTCGTTCGCCGCCGCATCGGTGAAGGTCACCACGAGCAGCGCATCCACGCCGCACGGAGGCCGCGCGTCCGTTACAAGGTGCGCGCAGCGCTCCGCGAGCACCGCCGTCTTGCCGCTGCCCGCCCCCGCCGAGACCAGCACGCTCACGTCGGTCGTGTCGATGGCCCGCTTCTGCGGTTCTGTCCACCGGATGCCGCCCATTACGCCCTTCCGATTCGCCCTATGGGGCGTCCTTTTTCCAGCCCAGCTCGGCGAAGACCTCCGTCCGCCGCATGCGCAAGACCCGCCGCTTGAACATGTCAATCCGCTCCACGCGGCACACGCCGCGATACAGGCAGTCCGTGCATGGCGAGTACGTGCCCAGCAGGATAGGTGACACAGATATGTCACCCGAGAGCCAGCGATCGGCCAGCTCAGCCATCCGCCCGCGGACGTGGTCCATCAGCGCTGCCAGCATTTCCTTCGGCGCCACGTCCGTCGTGTCGAGATGACCGGGTGCCCCTTCCGTCGTCAGGTAGGCGGCCAGCGCCGCGCTACGACCGGTTTCCAGGTCCCGGTCGAGGTGTGGAATCCAGTCGACATCCACGATTCCGCGCGGCCGATACCCCGCCAGCGGGTTGAACGCCGCGTCGTCCGCCTCGGACGGATGATCCACCGGCGAAGGCCCTGACAGCAGCGGAAGATAAAACGCCGCACCGGGCGTTACCGGATCGCCGGCGAGCCGCGCGCCGTGATCGCGCAACACGAGCAGGTACGCCATCAACTGAAGCGCCAGCCCGTGATACACCTCTTCCAGCCTCAGTATCTTGCCAAACGATCGCTTGTAGTCGAAGACGACGCCCAGCGTAGCGTCTCCCGCCCGCAAGAGATCAACCCGGTCGATCTTCCCGCGCAGCTCGACGAACCGGTCCTTCGACAGCGGCAACCGAAGCGCGGGCAGCGATTCCTCCGAGCCGTCACCGAATGGGACTTCGGTCACCGCCGGGGCGAGCGTCGTGGCGGAGAGGGATCGCTTCTGCCCGAGTGAAGCCGCCGGCAGTTCCTTCTCGCCGCGCCAGATCAGCCCGCGCTGACGCCCCGGGTCCATCCGCATCTCTTCCGCGTACCTCGGCATGACCTCGCGGCACAGCCGCGAAAGGTCGGCCGCCAGCTCCTTTGCATCGACTTCGCGCAGCGTCCTCCCCGTCTCCGTCAGTTCGTTGACATACTGCTCCAGGATCGTGTGATACATCCGCCCGAGGTCGATGCTCGACACCTCGTGCCGGGGCCGAGGCTCCAGGCGAAGCCCATACCCCGCGAAATGCCGGAACGGGCACCGCGCGAACTGCTCCAGCGCGGTCACGCTTGTCCGATTCGGAGGCGGCCACAGTCCCCGGGTCGCCCCCGGCGTGAGCTTCGCCTCCGGCACGTCCGCCAGGCCGCGAAGCGCCGCGCCAACCGCCGCCGAGAGCGCGGGCCTCCGCCGCGCCCATTCGTACAGCGCCTCCCAGGTCACCGCCTCATCGTCCGGATTCCTCGAACCCTCGGCAAGCGTCCGCATGCCCGACGCAATGCCGGATGCCAATTGTTCGACACTGCTGACGTCCGCCGCGGCGCTCGCGCATCCGGTCTGCCGCCGAAACCACGCGGCGCAATCCTCCTCTGCCGCCTCCGGCAGCGCCGCCCGAAGGTCCTGCCAATACGGCGACGGCGCCAGCGGCTTCCCCGCCTCGTCCGCCTGCGGAAAACTGACCCATAGAAACTCGCTCGGACGCGTAAACGCGATATACGCGAGCATCCGCTCGTCAAGCAGCCGCAGCACCCGCGACGGGCCGAGCTTCACGCCGCCTGCCTCCAACCGAAGTCGAAAATCGTCGGAGAGAATCGGATCTTCCGCCGTCCGCGACGGAAACGCGCCCTCGCCGAAACCCAGTACGAATACCGCCTTCACCGGCGGATGCCGGCTGCGCTCGATCGAACTGACCAGCACCTGGTCCACGGTCGCCGGCACCAGCCCCACCGTGAACTCCGCCAGTCCGGCCTCGAGCACTTCGCGAAACTGCCACCCGGAAAGCGCATCGGCTCCCAGCGTTTCCGCCGCTTCGGTCAGCATCCGCGTCAGGTCGGCCCAGACCTGTTCATGCTCGCGCGCCTCGTCCAGCTCCCCGCGTGCCGCGGCATCGTCGCACCATCGCGCCAGCGCCCGTCGCACGCCCATTCGCTCCATCACCGCCACAAGGGAATCGATCCATCGTCGGCATGTCCGGCGTCCGCCCCCGACCGATTGCGACGCATGGCCCTGCGGACCCACTGCCGTGTCATCCCCCTCCGGCGCCCACGAGCCGAGTTTCGCCATCAGGTCCGTACGCGCAGCGTTCACCCGCCGGAGTACGTCCGCCGCGGCAGGTGTCTTCGCAAGTTCCGGACGCGCGGGGTTCGGAGGATATTTCCACGGATCGCGCCACAGTCCCGCCCGCACCATGCCGTGGGCCAGGACATAATTCTCCAGTGCCTCCGCGTCGGCATCCTCAATCCCCGAAAGCCCGGACTTCAAGACCACCGCAACGGAAGAATCAAACGCCCCGCCGTCCGGCATCGACAGCAGCCCCCGGACCAGTTGCACGATCGGGTGATGAATGGTCGGCCGCCGCCGGTCAATAAAAAAGGGAACGCCCCGCGCCGCCAGCGCCGCCGATACCAGGTCGTGATAGGGCGTCAGGTCCCGCATCACGATTGCGATGTCCCGGTAACGCATGGGCCGGTCGGCCGCGTGCACCAGGTCGACCAGTGCCGCCACGGCGCTTTCCACTTCCGCACGCCGGTCGGGCGCCTGGATGAAATGCACTTGAACGGGCTCTCTGCCGCCCACCACGCCGGCCGCACCCTCTGACTTCCGAGGTGCGAACAGGTTCGATTCCAGCCGAAGCAGTTGTGACGCGCCCGCAAACCGAGGCGCCTGCCGCGGCGTCAGCAGCAGCGGCTCCTCGAGCGCCACGCCCGATTCCGCCAGTTCGCGAGATAGAACGTCCCAGGTCCGCTCGGTCCGCGCAAAGAGCGAAACTGGATCGGCGGTGCCCGCGCCCAGCGCCGTGCGCCCCGGGTACATGAGCAATGCCAGATCCACTTGCGCCGCGCGCCGCGCCAGCGCCGCGACCATCCGAACCTGCTGCCGCGTCAGTCCCGCAAACCCGTCGATCCAGATTCTGGCGCCATCGGGCCACTTTAAATGCACGAGCCGCGCTCGCGCAAGGTCCAGCACGCCCTCGGGATCGACCCGCTCCGATCCCAGGTATTCCAGGTACGCTCGGTACAAGAGGGCCGTGTCCGCCAGACGCGGCGCCGATGGGTCGCCGTCCGACCGCGCGGCGTCCGCGGCGGCCTCCAGTTGCTCCGGCGTGACCGCCTCCTGGATCAACTCGACAATGGCCCGTGCCGCGGATTTGAGAAAACCCGGGCGATCCGCCACCCGAGCGAACTCCTGAAACTGCTGCCGGCTCTGGCCGATCAGATACCGCAAGGCCATGACCCGCCCGTTCGCGGAAAGCGCCGCGAGCGCCGGCCCAGTCGACTCATTCAGAATGCGATGCGCCAACCGCCGAAAGCTGATCACCTCGCAGCGGCCCAGCGCAGGCGGCGCGAGCATCGAAAGAAGCGCCCGCTCCATCTGCAAACCCGCCTGCTCCGGCACGATCAACAGCAGGCGCGGACCTTCCGTACGGCTTCTGCGAAGCTCCGTGCAGATCTCACTTAGGCAGTGATGTGTCTTGCCACTGCCCGCCCTGCCCGCAATCAGTCGGACCGCCACGCCGGCCTCGCTTCAAGGTTGCCGCGCTCGCCCAGGCCTCGCCACTTTGCCCGTTCCGCGGGCGGCCCGGCACTTCGCGCGGAGTCGGCCTACGATTCGCTCAACTCGCAATCATCCGCCCCTCCGCTAGAATGTCTGGCAAGGCATCGATCGTCAAGAAAGGGCCCGCCCCTTGCTCGTCGCACAAATCACACCCTTGGTCAGTGCGCCCGGCCCGGAACCCGCAGTACCCGAGTGGCTCAGCTACTTTTTCCAGTTCAAATCCTACGCGGCGCTCTTCGTCGCAGGCGCGATCGGCACGGCCATCCTCACTCCACTCTACATTCTCGTTGCCCAGCGCCTGGGCTGGGTGGACATGCCCGGCGGGAGAAAGCGCCACGACCGCGCCACCGCGACAATGGGCGGAGTCGTCGTCTTCCTGGTCGTCTTCACCGGCGCGCTGGTTTCGCTTCAGCTCAACAACCTCGTCGGCGAGATGCTCCGCGCCAGGGCCGGTTACGTCTACGGCCTGATGATCTGCACGACCGCCATGATCCTCCTTGGCATTGTCGACGATCGTTTCGGCGTGTCCCCGAGGGTGAAGCTGCTCGTTCAGGGAGTAGTCGCCCTTGCCGCCGTCCTTCTCGGCTTCCGCGTCGATGCCATGACATTGCCCGGCTACGACTCCATTACCCTGCCCCCGATCCTCGGCGGCCTCCTTTCCCTGGTTTGGATCATCGGCATCACCAACGCCATCAACCTGACGGACGGCCTCGACGGTCTCGCCGCGGGCATCTGCCTCCTGGCCTCGGGGGTAAACGCCATCGTCGCCATCTGGCTCGGAAATCATTACATGACGGTGATGATGGTGCTCCTCGCCGGGTCGCTGCTCGGGTTCCTCCGCTGGAACTTCCACCCGGCCCGCGTCTTCCTCGGCGACACCGGGTCGCTCGCCCTCGGGATGTTCCTCGCCCTGGCCTCGCTGCATTCGGCGCAGAAGGCTCACACCGTTGTCCTCATTCTCGTGCCGCTCTTCGCCCTTGGTTACCCCATTTTCGACACGCTTCTCGCTGTCGCTCGGCGCATGGTCCGCGGCCAGCCGCTCTTCGCCAGCGACCGCGACCACATCCACCATCGCCTGTTGGACCGTGGTCAGACGCCGACCCGCGCCGCGCTTCAGATATACGTCGTCAGCCTCCTGATCTCATTCGCCTGCCTGGCGGCAATGACCGCGAACCACTTCGTACTCGGCCTGCTCGTTGCGGGTGTCTTTGTTATGGCCCTGTTCGCAGCCCGCGTCCTCGGCTATCTCGAATGGGGCGGCTGGACGGCCCACTGGACCGGCCGGCAGGAAACGCGAATCCTCCACGCCGCCGCCCAGCTTGCCCGCCTGAAGATCGAACAGGCCCGCACGCCGGATGAAGTGCTCCGCGCCCTCGCTGTGATCGCGCCCGAGATCGGCTGCATGGAGATCAAGCTGGCTGTCGGCGATGCCGTTTACGCCTGGAACGATGCGCCCGGCCCGCCGGCTGCCGGTGCGGCGGGGCCTGCGGTTTTCGAAATGCCCCTCGCGGACCGGGCACGCGCGCTGCTTTCGTTCGCGCAATCGGATTCACTGGACGTGGAGCGACGCGGGATTCTCGAGGAGTTGTGTACACTGGCCGCGTCGCGGCTTGCGTCTCCGGCCTGATCGGGTGGGCGAGCGGTTCAAACGCGATTGCAGCCTTACAGCACTTTCGCCACCAGCAGCGTTCGGTCATCGTCTGCCGGCTGGCCGTCGACAAACTTTTCGAGTGCCTCAAGTACGGCATCAATCAGTGGCTTCGCCGCGAACGTGCACTGCTCAAGCGCCGCGTCCAGCCGCTCCACCCCGAACATCTGCCGCTGCGGATTGTGCGCCTCCGTGATGCCGTCCGTGTAAAACACGATCTGATCGCCCGGCCGCAGCACGCGCGCCGTGTCCTCGTACGTCTCCTCCGCCGTCACGCCCATCGGCAGGCCCCCGACCCCATCGAGCGACGCCATTGTCCCGTCGATGCAGCTCTTGAGCCGCGGCGGATTGTGCCCGGCCGAAGCGTAGCGCAGCTCCCGCGTCTTCGGATTGAAGATCCCGTAAAACGCCGTGACGAAGCTCCCCGAATTGCCCGTGTACAGCGACGAGAGCTTCTCGTTCAGATAGTTCAGCATCCGGCTCGGCGGCGTCGGCGGACCCGGCTGGGTATGGGCGATGCTGTGCGTGATCGCCATCATCACGGCCGCCGGCGTCCCGTGCCCGCTCACGTCGGCGATCAGGATGCCCCACGTCCCGTCCGGCAGGGGGAAGAAATCGTAATAATCCCCGCCCGCCCGATGCGACGTCTGGTAATACGCCGCGAGATCCAGGTTTCCGATCTTCGGCAGCTCCGACGGCAGCAGCGAGCGTTGGATGCTCTCCACCAGCCTGAGTTCGCGGTCGACTTCTTCGAACGCCTGCTGCGCCTGCTGCTTCAGCACCAGGTTATGCGTCGCCCGTCCAAAAAGACCCGTTCGCCAGACCAGTTCCGGCAACTGCTCCTCGTCGTACGCGCCGGCCGCCTTCTGAAGCAGGATGACCATGTTGAGCGCCACGCCCCCGTCGTAAAGCGGCAGCGCGGCCAGGCTCCGATACCCTTTGAAATGCTCAAACGCGGGATCATTCGACGACACGTCAAGATAATTGATGACCCTCGGCACGTCTCCATATAGGAGTTCCTTGAGCAGCCCACGATCCAGCACGGGCAGCCTGTCCGGATGCAGCCACGGATTTATCTCTTCCGTCCACAAGGTGCTGCGCGTGATGCGATACCAGGGCGGTGAAACGTCGCGGCGACTGACCGCGATCATCCCGTCCGTCGGCATCAGCACATCCATTCGGGCGGCATAGGCACGCACCATGGCCTGCGGGTCCGTCTGGCTGCTCATCTCGCGCAGCGTCTCCACGACCTGGTCCAGGCGTTCGCGCCAGTGTCCCTCCGGTAGTTCGCGACGGATTCCCAATGGAATTGCCCTCTTTTCAATGTCCGGCACGCGACAGTCACTCCCGCCGCGTAATGGGCATATCATAGCGGGCCGCACACGCGACCGCCCGCCGCAGTGGCAGCCGGATCAACAACGTCGATCGAAAGCAGATGGATCGGATTCCGCCGCGGATGTGCGGCTCGCCCTCGCCGCCAGGTTAATCCCTCGGCTGCGAGGCCTCGAAGAGCGCCCGGAAATTGCCCTCGCCGAATCGCTGACTGCCGCACCGCTGGATGAACTCGATAAAGAGCGGACCGGCATGAGGCCGCCTGAACTGAACCGCCTGGTCCTGGCAGAACGCCTGGTAGAGATGACCCGAACGGTCCCCGTCGGCGAGGATGCCCAGACGGGCAATCTCATCCATCGAGTGTGCCAAGCCAGTGACGCCCTGCGACGCAAGCCGCCCCGGCAGTTTCTCATAGTACGCCGCCGGGGTCAGCATGAACTGGATCCCGTTCCGGCGGCAATGCTCCACCGCATGGGCGATATCCGCGACCGCGATCGCCATGTGCTGAATGCCCGGCCCCCGGTTCATGTCCACGTAGAGCTGTATCTGCGACTGCTCGAACCGCGGCCGCATCGGTTCGTTCGTGGCGAATCGAATGCCGCTGGAGCTGTCCCCCATGGCGATTGACTTCAACCCGCTTCCGATCCCCGGCCTGATATCCTCGGTATGAAACGACACGTTCCATTGCCGGGTAAACCCCATGACATGCTCATAAAACGCGATCACCGGCATGAGGGTCCGCGTATTGGCCGTCAGGTGATCGATCCCCGTCATCCCCAGCGGGTTCGCCGCCGGGTCGAACGCCGCCCTTGCTTCCATTCCCGGCGCCAGCATGCCGGTCTGCCCTTCGATCTGCACAAACCCGAACTCCACGTCTCCGATCGGCGTGGCAATCGCGATATGCCGCCACCGGCCGGACCCCGCCGGCTCCTCCCGGATCAGATCGACCGGTGTCGCGTTGCGTTCGAGGAGCTGTTCCTCCGCACGAACGACATCCTCAACGAGAAAGTTCACGCGCGAGACCCCCTCCGGGTGCTTCTCGAGATAGCGCCGAACCGCGGACCCCGCATGCACGGCTTCCTGAACGATCAGGGCAAGGTCGCCGCATGCGAGCAGGTGCCGCCGCGTCCCGGTTGCTTCAATCACCGACCCCGTCGTTACGCCGACGTATTGAAACCCGAATCCCCGGCCCAGGTAGACGAGCCAGGGCGCGGCGTCATAAACCGAAAGCTCGAGACTGTGCAGTTTCTGAATGCCAGGACCCGGCCGAGACATGTGCGCACTCCTTCGCGAAGGACCGCGTCAATCCGTTTGCGGCGGCGGCCCCCGTCGCCCGCGCAAATAGTCTAACCATTGGCCTCCGGGAGGTCGACAACTTTCCCGGCCAGGGCGAGCTCGCGAAGCGCACGCTGGTTCAGGCAATCAGTGCCCCGGCAGGTGCTCGATGAGGTGATCGATCTCATCCTCGGTGTTGTAGAAATGCGGGCTTACCCGAAGCCGCCCCTCGCGTGCGGCGATCACCGTGCGATACTCCTGCCGCAGATGCGAGACAATGCGCCCGTGGTCGTGCGTCGCCGAAACAAACGCGACGATTCCGCTTGCCTCGGCCGCGTCACGCGAGCTTACGACGCGGTACCCCTTCTCGCGCACCCCCGTAGCCAGTCGATCCGTCAGCGCTTTCACACGCTCCCAGATCTTGTCGACCCCCATCTCCAGCAGCCATTCGATCGACGCGCCCAGCCCCCAGATTCCCGCGAGGTTGTAGCTCCCGCCATCGAAGCGCCGGGCGTCATCGCGAAAGTCCAGGTTGTAATCGCAGAAGTTCAGCGGGTTCTTCACGCTGAGCCAGCCGACGCTCGACGGCTTCAGTAATCCGAGCAGCTCGTGCCGGCAGTAGAACACCCCGGCCCCTTCCGGGCCGAGCAGCCACTTGTGCCCGTCGGCACTGAGAAAATCTATCTTCATGGCCCGAACGTCGATCGGCGTCACGCCCAGCGCCTGAATCGCGTCGACACAGAACAGGACGCCCTTCTCCTGGCACACCGACCCCAGCCGGGCGAGGTCCGCGCGAAATCCGCTGGCGAATTGAATCGCGGATATCGTGACGACGCGCGTCCGGTCGTCGATCAGCTCGACCAGCCTCTCGATCGGGACGCGCCCCTTGTCCTCGGGCACCATCTTGAGCTGAACACCCGCCTGCCGGAGGTGCATCCACGGATAGATGTTGGCCGGAAACTCACAGCCGGCCGTCACAACGTTGTCGCCCTTCGACCACGACAGGCCGTTGGCCACGTAGCCCAGCCCCTCGCTCGTGTTCTTGACGAACGTCACTTCCTCGGGATGGCAATTCAGCAGCCGCGCGGTGAGCTGTCGCACGCGCTTGCTTTCGGGATAAAGCCCCCCGCGCGCGTAGGCATGATTCTCCGCTTCATCGACGAATCGCCGCATCGCGGCGGCCGCCCGTCCGGAGAGGGGCGCAACCGCTGCGTGGTCCAGGTAGTTATAGTGCCGAGTAATCGGCATTTCGGCCCGAATGGCGTTGATATCCAGCATTGCTCGCGCTCCCGGCTGTCCCCCGGCGGCGGCGGAAGCCTCTCCCTCCGCGCCGCGACCCGGCGATGATTCCCTGTGTTCGCTCCGGACCGTCGCGATTTCTTCAGGCCATCGCGACCGGCTCGTCCGACCGCGCCGCCCGGATGAACGCGACGCCCCTACTCGTATTATACGCCACGAGGACGAAAGGTTAGTCGACACGTTCAAAATGCGATTTCGGATGCCCTCGTTCGTGGTCGGTTCCGAGAACCGCGCGATTTCCCAATGGAAAAGCCCGTGGCGGCTCGCTCCACGGGCTCACGGAAATCGGTGCGGCTCTCAACCGGAATGAAGCGCGATGCGGAGTCGGCTAATCCCGCGTCTTTGCGCGTTGCTTGCGCGCGCAGGTGATGGCGGCCAGGGCCGAGCCTACAAGCAACATCGTGCCGGGCTCTGGAATCGTGGTTAGGTCCTCGATCGCGGGCTGTTCCTCGGAAATCTCGAGGTTCAGCGCCTCAAACCCCGGCACCGACGTGGGCATCCCGTTTTGGATGAACCCCAGCGGGTCATTCTGAAACGCCGTAATAAACATCTGCTGCATCAGGAAGTCCATCTCCGCGTCCGTGACCGCTTCGCCGGACGAAAGGCGAGTGAGGATCTCATCGACCTTCATCTTGTTCGAGTCAATGCTGCCGGTCGCGCCCGAGATGCTCCGCGGAAACGCCGCGGCCTCGGTCTGTCCCAGCATCTGGGCAAGGCTCGCGAATGCGTCAAACAGAACATGGCCCGATAGCTCGACCGGACCCGTGTCGAAATCCGTCACCTGTTCATCGTGCACCACGAATCCGTCGGCCGTGTATTGTCCGACATTGGTAATCTGCATGCTGAAGTCGTAGAAGCCCAGCGCGTTGATGCGCCCGTCTGCCGAGTAGATGATGTTGCCGGTCCACTCGAAGTCCTGCACGCCCGTGTTCACCGTCACGTTGTAGCGTATCGGCGCCGGCCGGAATGAGGTCTGCCCGCTGAACACGTCAAAGCCGCGCTGGCCCGTCTCCGACTGGAAGAACAACTCGGGAATCAGCACCGTCGTATAGCCGATCTGGTCGTGAATGCCGACCGGCTGGTTCGTGTTGACCAGTGTCGGATCGACGCCCAGTTGCAACTTGATCGGCCCCAGATCCAGCGTGTTCGGATTGTCAAACGTGTCCGTGCCGAAGAAACGGAACTGCTCGTACGTGTAGCCCCGGCCCGTCCGGTTGTACCGGATCGCATGGTCATAAATATTGTTCTCGAAAAGCGGCCCGCCGTCCGGGAAGAGACTGAACGTCCGGTCGCCGACGAACTCGAGTCCGCGAAACAGCGTCTGCTGCCAGCCCGTGTACTGCCCGAAGACGGGCCCGCCGGAGTATCCCACGCTGACGACCGCCAGCACGCCGCCGATGAACAAACGCCGATTTCGCATGATCAGGACCTCCCGTTGGGCCGCTGCCGCGGTGCGTGCGCACCTTGCTTGACCTCACGGGAATATCGGCGACATCACCGGCCGCGATGAGAACGGCCCCCCGGAATATCAGGCCCCCCGGGAACACGTCCAATAAGCAGTGCAACACCCTCATATCAGCCCGAATAACGCCGCGGACGCCTTCATGCCTGACTCAAAGTCCCTGATGTGAAAGAACTCGTTCGGCGAATGCGCATTACAGTTGGGCATGCAGTACCCCATCATGAGGCTGTCAGCCCCAAGCACCTGTTTCAGCATCGGGAGAATCGGCAGGCTCCCTCCCTCGCGGATGAACACCGGCTCCTTTCCGAACCCGATCGCCACCGCCTGCCGCGCCGCCTTCATCCCCGGCGACTGCACGTCCGCCAGGTACGGATCGCAGCTGGCATGCGACTTGATCTCGAGTGTCACAGTGTCCGGCACTCTCGATCGAACCGCCTCCTCGAAGAGCCGCTCGATCTCCTCCGCCTTCTGGTCCGGAACGAGCCGCATCGACACCTTTGCCCCCGCCATTGACGGGATGATCGTGCTCGAGCCCTCCTTCATGTACCCGCCGTAGATCCCGTTCACGTCGAACGTCGGCCGCGCCCAGCGGCGATACAGCATCGAATAACCCTTCTCGCCCCATGTCCTCGGACTGCCCACGTCCTTGATGAAGGCCGCCTCGTCAAACGGCAGGCCCTCCATCATCTTCACTTCCTCCGCCGACATCTCCTTGACGCGGTCATAAAACCTCGGAATCGTCACCCGCCCGTTCTCGTCGTGGAAGGAAGCGATCACCCTTGCGAGCACGTTGGCCGGATTCGCCGCGACACCGCCGTACGTCCCGCTATGCAGGTCCTTTTTGGGCCCGCGTAGGATGATCTCCTTATAGATCAGTCCCTTCGTCGCCGCCGTGACCGCCGGGACGCCCTCGCCGAACTGCGCGGTGTCGTGGATGACGACGTAATCGCAGGCCAGCCGCTCCCGGTTCGCCTTGACCAGCTTCGCGAGATTCTTCGAGCCGACCTCCTCCTCGCCTTCGATGCAGAATTTCAGGTTTACCGGCAGCGTGCAGGCCGTCTTCATCCACGCCTCGGCAGCAAGAATCGCGCACAGCACCTGCCCTTTGTCGTCCGCCGCCCCGCGACACACGATCCTTCCATTCTGGACCGTCGGTACGAACGGACCCGTCTGCCACAGCGATACATCGCCCTCCGGCTGAACGTCGTAGTGCCCGTAAACCAGCAGCGTCTTGCGGCCCGGCTGTTGCGGCCCTTCCGCAATCACCGCAGGCCAGCCGTCCGTCTCGACGATCTCCGCCTTCAATCCGGCCAGGCGGCATCGATCACATGTCCACTGGGCCGCCTTGCGCATGTCGCTCGCGTGATCCGATTGCGCCGAGATGCTTGGTATCTTCAGCCACTCGATCAGTTCCTGGCGGAACCGATCCTTGTGGTCATCGAGATAAGCAATTGCTTTCTGTATGGCTTCATGTGACATGCCGGGCTCCCCGTATCGAGTCGTGTGGTTCGCGGTCCAGCCCGCCCCATTCGCGCGGCTGGACCCGCGGACGACCGCGATTTCAACCCGCCCTTTTAATCGAATTCGCCGCCCTCCACAATTTACCGCGCCGAGCGGACCGGGTGTTGCCGCTGGCCGAAGCGCGCCATACGATTAGGCCCGGTCCGGCAGTCGTCCCAGGAGCTTCCCACATGGCATGGCAGGCGGTTGATCGCGCATCCCCGGTTATCGACGAAAAGGCTCCCGCGATTCTCAGCGATGCCGTGCGCGACAAGATTCGATCGTTTCTTCCCCGTTACGAAACGCGCCGCGCCGCCCTGCTGCCCGCGCTGCACATCGTTCAGGACGCGCTGGGCCATGTCAGCCCCAGGGCCATGGTCGAGATCGCCGAAGTGCTTGAGATTCCGCCCAGCCAGGTCATGGACACGATGAGCTTTTACACCCATTTCTGGGATCACCCCAAGGGTAGAAAAGTCGTCGTTGTTTGCCGCAGTCTCTCCTGCCAGGTGATGGGCTCGGATGCCCTGCTTCAGGCCGTCAAGAGCGAACTCGGAATCGACGAGCACGGCACAACCAAGGACGGCCAGTACAGCCTCCTTACCGAAGAATGTCTTGCCGCCTGCGACCACGCTCCCTGCATGCTCATCAACGAAAAAATGCACAAGTGCGTCAAACCCGAACAGGTCGGCAAGATTCTTAAGGACGCAAGGAACGATCAGATCGCGTATCCCCGGTCCGACCTGTTCGACAAGCCTGCTGAAGGGCCGGTCGCCACGACCGACCTGCCCAGGACGTCGGACGTCAGGGAAATGAAAGAGTCGTAAGCCGGTGCGGCGGCCCGCCGGCGCCCGTACGTGAACGCTTCGCGCTTGCACCTCACAAATCGCGCGCACCGCGCTTTGGCGACGGAAGTGATGACATCCATCCCAGTCAATCCAGCCGGCGCGCCCGCCGCCACGCGAAATCACGCGATCGGCTGCTTGCTGCTTCTACTCGTTGCGATTTATCTCGTCGCCGGGCCGTACGCCCGCTTCTCCGACTGGCACGTGGACGCCGCTGAAAACCCCGGAATGGCCGAGGCCCTGGCCTGGCACGAGGGCCGGCTTGATCTTCCCCACCGAATGCACGACTCGGCCCTTTACGACGGTCGCGTCTATAACGTCTTCCCACCCCTCTTTACACTTCTCGCGTGGTTCGCGACGTGGCTCGGCCCCGCCCTCGGAGCCCCCGACGGACAGTTTCCCTCCGCGTGGCTTGTCACGCTCGTGGCACTGCCCGTCGCCGTCACTGGCTACGCCGCCTTCCTTTCCGCGAAGATCCGGCCCGGCTGGGCGGCCTTGTTTGCCGCAGGCTGGATTCTCGGCACACCGATCCTTCCCGCCCTTGCCACCGCGCGCGAAGGGGGCATCAACCACATAAGCCACCTGCTCTCCCAGACCGGTCTTATGCTCATTGCAATCAGCCTCTTCAGCGGTCGGCGCTTCGCATGCGGCCTCATCGGCATTCTTATTGCCGCGTGGTCGCGCCCTCTCTGTATTCTCTTCGCCCTCCCGCTGCTGAGACGCGCGTCCACCGCCGAGCCGCCGCGCCGCAAGCGCCGAATGATCGCCCTTGCCGTCACGGTGCTCGTTTCCCTGGCACTGCCGATGGGCCTGAGCTGGGCAAAGTTCGGCTCGCCCATCGACAGCGGATACAAGTACCTCTATCAGGGCCGTGACGACGATCTCGCCCAGGCCGGCCGCCGTCGACTATTCTCGCTCGACTATGTCCCGAAGAATCTCTGGTACATGAACATCGAACTCCCCGGCTGGGAGTCCGGCGATTACGGCCTCCGCCCCGACGTAAGCCCCTACGGCGCGAGCATCTGGTTCACCATGCCCATACTTGTTCTCATCCTCATCGATTTCCGCCGCGTGTGGCGCGACTCGATCGAGCGTTGGACGATGCTCGCCTCATTCGCCGTCGTGGGCGGACTGCTCTGCTTTCACAACACCGGGTACATCCAGCCCGGCTATTACCGCTTTGCCCTCGATTTCATCGCCCTCTGGCTCGTGATCATCGCCCGCCACTTCACTGCCGATCCCTGGCGCGCCCGCCTAACGATCGGCGCCTTTGCCTGGAGCATTCTCTACTTTAATCTGGTCACGCAGATGTATTCGTGAGCACGGAGCCGATGACTTGAGCCAGACGCCCGCACACGATGCCTTGCCTCAGGCCCCCCCTGCCGAGCCGCGCTGGCGCGTCGCCGCTTGCTTTGCCCTCATGCTCGTCGCCATTCAACTCGCCCTCGGCCCCAAGATCCGGCTCTCACAGTGGGGAATCGCCGCGGAGTCGAATGCCGCCGTCATGGAGGGCGCCGCCTGGCTCCAGGGAAGGCTCGACCTCCCCAATCAGGGCACCGACCCCGCCCACAAGCGGATGCACGACACCGCCTGTTACGATGGCAAAGTCTATAACGTCTTCCCGCCCCTTCTTGCGTTTCTGACTGTTGCGCTTGCCCCGCTTCACAAATTCCTTCTCGGCCGCGCCGACATCTGGGTTCAGTCCACACACCTGCTCTTCGTTTTCTGGCCGCTGCCCATTACGGGTTTCTTTGTCTTTCGAAGACAGGTCGGCGATTCCGCTTGGGCCGCCGTGCTCACTGTCGCATGGATGGGCGGCACGGCGCTGTTGCCGAATATTGCCGGCGCCTCGACCGGCCTGCTGGGACAGATCAACCATGTCCTGTCACAGGTCGGCCTCCTCATCCTCGCCGCCGACTGCCTCGGCCGACGGCGAATCTGGCCGAGCCTGATCGGTCTCGCCATTTCCACGTGGACACGCCAGATGACGGCCCTCTTTGCCCTGCCGCTCCTGTGGGTCGCCTGGAAGGAAAAAAAACTCGGCCGCTGCCTTGCCGGTCTCGCCGTGGTCGCCGCCCCGCTCTTGATCCTGAACCACCTGAAGTTCGGTTCACCCCTCGATTTCGGCTATCGCCACATCTATGTGAACCGCGACGAAGAGCCGCTCGCCCGGCGATGTCGCCAGCACGGGCTCTTTTCTCCCCATTTTCTCCCCGAAAACTTTTACTACATGCACATCGCCCCGCCCCGCGTTGACGAAGTCTCGCTCACGCGAATTCACGTCCTTTCGGCCGGTCAGCACGGTACCAGCATCTGGATCACCTCGCCGTTTCTCGTTTTTGTCCTGATTTCCGCCGGACCGTGGCTCCGGGACCCCACCCGCCGCGCCTTGATGCTGGGCACTTTGCCTGTCATGCTCGGCAACTTATGCTATCACGGGACGGGGTTTCTCCAGGATGGTTACAACCGCTTCGCCCTGGACTTCCTCCCGATCTGGCTGGTCGTTGCCGCGCCTTGGACCCGAGGAGGCTGGCGAACATGGCTCTTCCTGGGCTGCGTGGCGTGGAGCCTTCTGTATTTCCAACAGATAACGCCGAATCAGGCGATTCTGGCTTCGGCAGTGGGTGGTGAATGAGCAAGTACGAACCGGTCCTCCTGAAAAACGTCGGCGTCGAGGGCATTCGGTCCCTGAAGGTTTACCGCGAACGCGGCGGATACTCCGCCGCCGAAAAGGCCCTGAAGAACCACACGCCCGAGGAGATCGTCGAGATTATCAAGGCCAGCAACCTTCGCGGCCGCGGCGGCGCGGGCTTCCCCGCCGGCATGAAGTGGTCCTTCCTCCCGCCGGACAGGAAGATTACCTATCTCTGCGTAAACGCCGACGAATCCGAGCCCGGCACCTTCTGCAACCGCGTCCTCATGGAGCAAGACCCCCATCAGCTCCTCGAAGGCATCATCATCGCCGGATACGCCACGCGCACCACTACCGCCTACATCTACATGCGCGTCGAATTTCACGAGCAGTTTCACGTGCTTCAGAAGGCCCTCGACGAAGCCTACGCCGCCGGTCTCTTCGGTAAGAAGCTCTTCGGCACCGACTACCAGCTCGAATGCCACATTCACCGCGGCGCCGGGGCATACGTCTGCGGCGAGGAGACCGGGCTGATCGAAAGCCTCGAGGGCAAGCGCGGCTGGCCGCGCATCAAACCGCCGTTCCCCGCGATCGAAGGGCTTTTCCGACGGCCCACCGTCGTGAACAACGTTGAGACGATCTGCTGCGTTCCGCACATCGTCGAACGCGGTGCAAACTGGTTCAAGTCGATCGGAAGCGAGAGCTCGGCCGGACCCAAGCTCTACACGATCAGCGGCCCGGTGAAACGGCCAGGCTGCTACGAGGCGCCCCTCGGCATTTCCTGCCGCGATTTGATCTTCGGAGACGAATTCGGTCAGGGCATGATCGATGGCAGAAAGGTCAAGGGCTGCATTCCGGGCGGACTGTCGGTCGGCATCCTGACCGAGGCCGAACTCGACTGCAAGCTTGACTTCGACGACGTCCGCAAGTACGGCCTGCTCGGTCTCGGCACGGCCGGCGCAATCGTCATTCCCCACGACGCCGACATACGGCAGGTCCTTGCCAACGTCGCCAGGTTCTATTCGCACGAAAGCTGCGGCCAGTGCACCCAGTGCCGCGAGGGCACCAACTGGATGTACAAGATCGCCATGCGCATCGCACTGGGCGCCGGCCGGATTTCCGACCTCGACCTCCTCGTGGAAGTAACACGCAACATGGGAATGATGCCCGGTCTGTCGATCTGCGGCCTGCCGGACGGCGCCGCCTACCCCATTCGAACCATCGTCGAGAAATTCCGCGACGAGTTTGAGCAGCACATCCGCCGCCAGGAGCCAGGCCGCGTCGAGCATGTGCTCAAGCGATTGAACCCCGCCGTGTACGAATTGCCGATTCTCGGCCAGCGCGGCCCGCGATGGGTGGCCTGACGGCGCCAAGCCTCAACGCGGTCAGCGGAGGCCTTCCCGGTACGCTTCCCCCCGCGTGTACAGGTCCAGTCGCTTGCGGTAGGCCGCCGCCGACTGCTTCTGACCCATTTGTGTCGCCAGCTTGATCGCTTCCTGCTCGACACGGACCGCATCCGGAAACCGCCCCGCCGCCGAGTAGGCCGCCGCGAGCGTGTCTAGCAGTTCCGGGTCGCGCTGGTCCGTTCTTTCACATGCGAACTCCGCCCACCTCACCGCTTCGTCCGGCTTTCGATCCGCGTCGCGCGGTGCGGTCGCCAGTGCCCAGGCCAGGGCATTGGCCAGAAGCGGCGACTCCTTTCGATGCATCAGGCCCTCACGAAGCAGTTCCTGTGCTTCCGCGTACTTCCCCTGCACCAGGAGATCCACCGACCAGGCCACGTACGCCGGCTCGAATCCAGGCTTTTGGCCCAGAAGCTGCCGCCATTCCACCACCGCCGCCGTTTTGTTGCCCGTCGCGGACAGGATCAGCGCGAGCAGATGCCGAAGCCCCGCCTTGTCGGGGTGGGCCGCGGTCTCCTGTCGCAACAGCTCGACGATCCGAGGCGTTTGCGATGTCCCCTGCTCCGAGATGCCCACCTGCGCGTAGCGCTCCGCCTCGACAAATGAGCCGGCCCGCGCCAGAAGCGCCGCGTTCTTCGCGACGATTCCCACATAGTCCTCCAGCGCAGTCGCCTCTTCCGCCATGCCCACAGACTTGAACGCCTTCCCGAGCCGATCGAGATGCTCCGGCCGAAGCGCGATGCGTCCGCCCGCGCCGTCCGGTATCCCGCGTCGCTGGTCCGCCATCAGCCGCGCCAGTTCCCAGACAAACTCCTCGGCTGTGATGGGGTCCCCCGCGTCGATTTCCCCTGCCTTGCGGTACTCCTCGATCGCCGCGTCGTACTTTTCCAGGCACGTTAAAGACTTTGCCAGCGCCAGACGTGTTTCACGGTGATCGGGCCGTGCCTTGCTCAGGCCCTGGAGATACCGCGTCGCGTCCTCGACCCGGCCGCGCTCCAGAAGGAGGTTTCCAAACAGAAGCACCGCTCGGGAGTCATTCGACCCGGAGCTCAGCACCTCCTTAAGAAGGCTCTCGGCCTCGTCATAATTGCCCAGGCACATGAGCGCCTTGGAAAGGTCTACCATCGTATTGAACTGATACGGGTTCTTCTGAAGTACCGTCCGAAATTCCTGCGCTGCCTCCGAGAAAAACCCGCGAATGCCGAGCAGCACTCCGAGCGCATGCCGCACGCTGAGCTCGGATTCGTTCTTCTGAATCGCCCGCTGTAGAATCACGATCGCCCGGTTGACCTCACCGGCCCGCGCGAGCCGCTCCGCAAGTATCAGCAGTTCCTGCCCGCCTGCCGCGCGGCTGAGAAGCTCGATGATCAGCGGGTCGCCGACCAGCGGCGGTTGTCCTCCGGCCTTCTGAATCTCGAAAAACCGTCCGGCATCCGCCGATCTCCCGGTCGCTTCGAGGAGCCGCCCCATCGCCCCGTTGGCCGCGGCATACTTCGGTGCCAGCTCAAGCGAATCTTTGAGATGCTTCTCCGCCTTTTCGTAGTCCTTCTCCTGCATCGCGAGTTCCCCGAGTCCGAGGTGCACGCGCGCGTCCTTGGGCGCAAGTTCCAGTGCTTTCGTGTACAGCGCCAATGCCTTGCCCGGGTTGGAACGCTGGAGCAGGTCTGCGAGTTCAACCTTGGCCGGCGTGAACTTCTCGTCGACCGCGATCGCCTTCTCCAGCGCCAGAATCGCGTTGTCGGTGTTGTATGTCGCCTTATACGCCAGCCCCACGAAGTACCACCAGCGCAATACGTCCGGCTGGCGCTTTGCCGCTCGCTCGAAACAGGAAATCGCATCGAGCGCGTTGCCGACCGCGTAGTAGTACATCCCAAGTTCGCCGATCCGCTCCGAGTCTTCCGGCTCTGTCGCGGCCGCCTCGTACGCCGCCGCCACTTCCGCCCGCATGGGGAGCGATAGTCCCACGAGGTCAATCCGCGGCAATTCAAAATCGCCTACCTTCCGGGGTTCGAGCGCCGTGGGGGGAGGTTCGTCAGAAATCACAGGTGTCCGCGGCCGGGCGGGAGCAACCGCGACCCTGCCCGATTCCGCGGGCGGACCAGGCCGCTGGTCATCGCCGGCCCGCTCCTTTCCTGCTTCTTCCGACGGCTCAACGGGAGTGGCTGACGGGTTCTTACCCCGTTCCGCTCCCACCGGCTCGGAACTGTCAGCCGCCGTCCCTGGAAGGGGTTGACCTACCCCGTTGGCCGTGGGAGCCACGTCCTTCGTTGGTGTTGAGTCCTCCTTGCAGGAGGGCAGGGAAACCAATAGTACTAGTGCCAGAATGCATATCGCAGCGAGTCTCAGGTTTGTGGGAAGCACAAAATACCTCATAGTGCCGTACTCTAACATGAATCCGCAATTCGACATACGTTTCCGCCGTTCCGCCGGGCGGTACGGTGGCCCACTGCCACCCCATGCCAGGCCTGTGAAACGTTCCCGGGGCCATTGCCGGGGAATCGTGCGAACCAACCCGCCTCCGAACATTCTGGAAAAATGACGGGGCTGATGTCTTGAATTCGAACCAGGAATCTGATAAATTACGGTCTGCGTGGAGGAAGGTAGCGCGAATGCGCTCTCTACGACGGTGAGCCGACGCAGTTGAATCTACGCCTGCCCAGATCGGGCAGGGGGCTCACAATAAAGAAGCAATCTTTGAAGCAGGCGTATCCGTAGATCGCCTAGGAGGAAGGTCCATGAGAAAGTTCGCACTTTGCCTGGTGGCTGGCGTGTTTGCCGCCTCAAGCGCTCAGCTTGTCAGTGCAGACGTTATCTGCCCTGACCAGACCCCGAAGGTTTATGAAGTCGTCCCCGGTACGGCTGGTCCGAGTATCCCGGACAACAGTCCTGCTGGCGCTTCGCTCAGCATCGTTGTCCCGGAGGACGATCCTGCCTGCCCGCTCATCTGGGACCTGAACGTCGATGTCCTCATCCGCCACACTTGGCAGGGCGACCTCACGCTTCGCCTGACCCATGTCGATTCCGGCACGAGCGTTGTCCTTATGGACCGACCCGGCCGCACGACCAGCGGCTTCGGCTTCTCGAACGACAATCTGGGCAATCCGGCGACGGGTGCCCGCTTCATCTTCGATGACGAAGCTGCCGCCGTCTATGACACCGGTTCGCCCGGCGCTCCGGTCAACAACCCGACCGGTCTCTGGCGACCTGAGAATTCGCTGTCGGCCTATGATCAGCTTGCAAAGGCCGGCACATGGACGCTTTCGGTTACCGACAGCGCCGGCGGCGATACGGGCCGAATTGAGGCCTTCTCGCTGCACTTCATCAATAAGGTTCCCGAGCCCGCGACCCTTGGCCTTCTCGCCATCGGCAGCCTGGCTCTGATCCGCCGCCGACGCTAATTGCAGCTCGGTGTCGTAAAGTGACCTTCTACGAGGCTCCGGTCCGCTGGGACCGGAGCCTTTCCTTTTTTACCTTTAACCTTGCCTCCCAACTGACAAATCTACTTGGAAAAGTACAGCGCCGCCAGGGCCACCGCCGCCCCCAGAGTCAACAGCAAGGCTGTCCAGCCCAGCCACGCCGGTACCAGTCGCGGCCCCTGTTGCAGACTGTCATCCAGTTCGATCGTGCGATCGAGGTCATCATGCACCAGCGCCCGTAACAGATCAGTCCCCAGAAGGTCCGCCGATTGATAGCGATGCCGTGAATCGGCCTGAAGACATTGAACGAGAATCTCGCACAGCCGAGAGGGCCATTCCGCCGGCAGCTGCGCCCGCGTCACACTGATCGCCGTTTGCTGCGCCTGAATCAT
Organism: Planctomycetota bacterium; assembly: GCA_003576905.1. Classification (GTDB taxonomy): domain Bacteria; phylum Planctomycetota; class Phycisphaerae; order UBA1845; family UTPLA1; genus UTPLA1. Next base: position 39,116 of record QEVG01000003.1, read on the forward strand.
CCCGCTGCGCGATTTCGCCTTGATAAGCCGATCCCGAGTCAGAGCGTAGTAAAGGGTCAAGCCAAGGCTGTAAATGTCACTTGCGGCCGTCGGAGGCTCGCCCCGGGCAATCTCCGGCGAAATCCAGCCCGGCGTCCCAAGCGTCCGATCCGCCAACTCCGCAATCCCCGCAGCCCCGGCGACGTTCGCCAGGCCGAAATCCGTTACCTTCACCCGGCCCTTGGTGTCTATCATGATGTTGCCGGGCTTGACGTCCCGGTGTACCACGCCGAGCGCATGACCCGCCGCGAGGCCCTTGGCCGCGTGTGCGATCGTGTAGCATGCCTGGTAGATCGGCAGCGGCCCCGACTGCTCGATCAGCGCGGCAAGCGTCACGCCATGCACGCGTTCCATCACGAAATAGTAGATCCCATCCTGCTGCCCCACCTCATAAACCGTGACCACGTTCGGATGAGTAATCTGCGCCGCGACACGGGCTTCCTGCAAGAACATCTTCAGCCCCAGCGGCTGATGCAGCGGATCGATGCGCCGCGGAAGGATCTTCATAGCAACGACGCGCTGAAGGTCCTCGTCGTAGGCCTCATAGACATGGCCCATCGCGCCAAGGCCCAGCACCGAGCGCACTTCATATTTCCCCAGCCGCTTGCCTACCCATTCGCCCGGGACCGGTTGCGGCGCACGGGAGTGTTTCGCTGCGATCCGCCCCATGGTCGAGCCATGGTCCGCCGCCGCGAGCATCGTCGAGCCAAGTTGCGTCCACGCCGTAGCCGCCGCGTCCAGCGCCCCCGCTACGTCCCCCGGTGCGGCCGTGGTGTCGCGCCAGATATGCCGGCAATGCCGACATTGCACGCGCCGGCCCGCCGTCGGCCGCAAGGGGATGTATTGAACTCGGCAACTGGGACACACGAGCGGAACGGGCTTCCAGCCCGCGGGCGGCGGCGGCAATCCTCGCTTCGGTCTTTTTGAATCTGTCATGCACCCATCGCCGACTGCTCGGGCCCCGAGGACTCACTACCCCGGCGCCAGTCTTACCGGGCCGATTGTGTTCGCCCTCCGCAACCTCCGAGTATAGACGCTTGGCCGCCGTCCGCCGACCTGCTATCGTCCCGGCCATGCGGCCGCCCGAAGCCCCACCTTCGCCCGAAAATCAGGACGCCTGGCGCTCCTACGCGCTTCACTACCTTCGCGATCAACTCCGTGCCGACGCCCCGGCCGTTCTCGGAGATGCCCACCTTTTCCCAGCGTCGCCGCTCGATGGAGAGAGCGCCGTATTCGTTTTTCCCTTTTCGGCCCGGCATGGTTCGGCGCTCGATCACGATTATTACGTCGTCGTTGGCCGTACCGAGCCCAACTATTATCCCGCATACGGCCTCACGCCACAGGAGGCCTTCGAATTACACCTCGGCACACGCTTCATGCTCGTCTTGGGAGTCGCCCAGCGCCCCCCCGCTCCCGAGGACGATTTCGACATGAATCGCGACGCCCGGCTCATCGTCGACCGGGTTGCCCCCGGCGTACCGATCGAGGACCTCGCCCTTGTGGCGTCATTCGATGTCGAGGGTCTGATGCACGCCGTTCTCAAGTGCCGCATTAAGGACACTGACGCCTATATTATGGCCGCGTCCGCGCCGATGGGCTTCTGCACGCGCACCGATCTGCCCCCTCAGGTTGCCTACCGCCTGCACATTGGCCACGCCCTGCGCCGCGAGCCGAAACCTGCAGACGATGACGCCTGACCGCCTCATTCGCCCGGCCCGCGCCGCGCCCGCTGCGCCAGCTCAAAAAGCCGCCGCGTGCCTGGCGGCCGGCTCCCTTCCGGCAGCCGCAAAAACACGTCCACCAGCTCCGCCGCCATCACCGACACTTCCAGATCAACTTGCACCTGCGAATGCCGATTGCCCGCGAGGCTCCAGTTGGCCCGCCGCGCCGCCTCGCGCAGTTCCGCCCCGTTCGCAAGATGCATGAGCGCCGAGAAGCGAAGAAGCTGACGCAATTCCGGCGTCCGATTCCGAAGCCGCACGGGGTCCAGGTCAAGTTCCGCGGCGGACATGCCCGGCGCGGCCGCGACCTGAAGCACCGCCGCCTCCTCCGCCCTCAGAATCATACGATATGCCGCCTCGTAATCCGCCGGCCGGCTGTCAAATCGCATGCGCGCCGCCAGGTACCACGCGTCGGCCTCGACAACCCCCGCCCTTCGATAGGGCGACTCTGCCGCCGCCAGCGCGTCGTACAGCCGCGCCGCCGTCGCCGCCGTCGCCGCCGCCTCGGGAATCCTTGTCTGCGTGGCAAGACGCACCGACTCAAGGCGCAGGGTCTCTGGCGAAAGCCCATCCTGCCATGGCATCTCTGTCGGCGTCGCTCCGTCCCGCATCGCCGCCGCGACCAGCTCCGACCACTGTGCTTCCACCTCCGGCCCGGCGAATTCCCGAAGCGCGTAGCTCACCAGCACCGAATCGATCGGGCTCGACCGAAGCGCCCGACGAATCGCCAGCACGTTCTCAATCGGCGACAGCCCGCCCATGTGCACTCGCAGCAGGTTGCCCGCCCGGTCATACGGATTCACCTCTTCGAGGTATGCCTGCACGGAAGCAAGCGACCCCTCCCGATCTCCGGACAGAAACAGCGCCTCCGCGAGGCGGTACTCCGCATCCCGATATGCCCGGCACCGCGCCACGACCTGCCGCCAGGTCTCCACGGCCTTCGCCCCATTCGTCGCCCTTCCCCTGTCCGCCTCCTGTGTCGCCGTCGCCCGACGATCGCGCAGCGCGTCGGAATAAAACTCCCCCAGGTCCGTTCGCAACCAGATCCAGTTCCTCGCCCCCAGTCGATCGCTCGCCTGTATCAGCTTCGCTTCCGCAGCCGTCCGATCCGTCGAGAGCGCCATCCGCCCCGCCTCATGCGCCAGCCCCGACCGAACATCGCGAATCACGACAACCGCGATCCCGGCCGCCGCCACCGCAAAAAGACCGCGAACACCAACCGGAAGCCGCGCTGATATCGTTGCCGACTTCTCCTCATCCGCCCCGCCCCCTCGCACGAGCGCAGCCAGCACCCCGAGCAGCGTCCAATACCACGCCGGCATGATCGGGTGCCGAAGATTCACGCTCGCGCTCTCCGTCACGACGACCGTTACAAGCCCGGCGGCAAGTGACAGCGCAATCAGGCTCTCCGGATCAGCCGGCCGCCGCCGCATCCGGCGCGCCGCAAGGATAATTGCCGCCAGCGGCAGCCCAAGGTACGCCAGCGCCCCTGGAACGCCCAACTCGAACGCCGCCTGAAGCCACTCATTGTGCGCGTCGTAGTCCGCCCGCCCATGCGTCAGCCGAGGCTCCTCGGCGCGCCGCAGCGCCATCGCGTCCGTCATCGCGTACCCGAACATGTCCGGGCCATGACCCGCAAGCGCTCCGTGCTTCATTTCCGATATGATGTGTTTCCAGTACTGCGCCCGAAGCCCGAGCGACCGCGCGAAGTTCAACCGCGGGCTGATGAAGCCCTGTTGTATCAGCGCGCCTACGACCACAACCGCCGCCATCCCCACAGCGATCGCCGCCAGCCGCCGCCGATGGATCCCGGCGCGTGACTTGATTATGACACCTGCCGAGAACATCAGCCCCGCCGCCAGTCCGATCCACGCCCCCCGCCGCGCCGCCGCCATGAGCAGCCCAAGGGACAATGCAAACACCAGGACGCACGCCGCAGCCGGGCGGACGCCGATCGCCGGCCGCGCCTCCGCAACCACCACGCGGCCCAGAAGCAGCGCCGCACAGGACGCGGCCCAGAGCGCCCCCAGCGAGCCTGTCACCGTCGTCGCCCCGACGGGCATATCCATGAACGGCTCACCCAGCGCAATCCGGTTCACAATCGTAAGCACGCTAGCAGTGCCCGCGACAATCCCCGCTCCGATCACCAGCCGCGAAATCGAGCGGCCTTGAACGATTCGGCCGACCAGTGCCGCCCAGCCAGCACCGCTCACGAACCAGAAGAGCCAGCCTGCCGATACCGACCACGTCCCGTTGACTGTAGCAGAGATCGCCCCGGACGCGGCGACCGCCCCCGCCAATACCTCGAACCACGCATCGCGCAGCCACCCGCCCGACGGCGGCTCCCCCCTTAGCCCACCGCCGCGCGCGCCATCCCAACGCCCTCGAATCGCGACAAGCACAAGCCCCCCGGTTAGACATACCGGCAATGCGTACCATCGCAGGTCCGACGTGCCCGTCATCGGCACGGGCACGGTAAACAACCGCGCAATCAGCGAAGGCGGCCAGCGCCCATCGGGCGAACTGACGCGAAGCTCCGGTACGTCATTCAGCAGAAAGGTCGCCCAGAACAAAAGCACGACCGCGCAGCCCGGCAACAGCCAGTCGCTTCGTTCCACGGGAGCAGGCGCCTTCTTGCTCATTCAGTTTGCCTATCCACTCCCGCGAGTCGAAAAAACGTCCCTGTGAGGGTCACTTTTCGGCCTTGGTTCCGCGCGCCCGCAATCTACTGTGGCGCACTGCCTCCGTACTGGTGCATCAGCCGGACAAGTTCGCCGAAGCTTGCCGGGCGACGCGCCTCCGGAAGCGCCGAGTAGCGCTGCACGAGCTCCGCCGCCAGTCGGCCCAGTTCCGCCTGAATCGCCGCCGCGTCCCGCTGCAGCGCCATCGGCATGCTCCATGTCACCCGCAGCGACACCTGTCTCGGGCTTGCCTTTTGCGTCATATGCATCTGCGCCGAAAACCGCCACACGTCGCGAAGCCGCTCCGGCGCTTCGAGGGGCATCACATGCCCCCCGACCCAGGGGTCGCCCGGCTCGCCCTTGATCGTTCGATCGTATCGCAGGCCCTGCACGGCCACCCGTTCCGCCTTCTCAATCCGACGATACGCCTCCTCGAAACGGCCCGCGTCGAGATCGAACAAAAACCTCGCCGCAAGATACCATGCGTCCACCTCGGCGGGCGATACGCGCCGAAGCGGCGAATCGCGCTTCGCCAGGCCCGCGTACGCCTCCGCCGCGGCAAGCTGCGTCCGCTCGGCCGCCGCCAGGTTTCCCCCCGCCAACTCCTGAAACGCCTCGACGCGGAGAATCTCCGGCGCCATCGGCTCTCTCCACTCCGTCGGCTCACGCGTCGCGATGTCTTCGCGCGCTGTCTGAACGCGGCCCGGCCAAGCCGCTCCCACGTCCGGCGCGGACAGCGCCTCCCGCGCCTTGGCGAGCAGAATGTTGTCCCACCGGTCGCTCCGAAGCGCTCGCAGTACGAAGTCAAGAATCTCCGCCGGACGCAGCTCCGCGATCTGAAGATAAAAGCTGATCGCCTCTTTGTAATAGGGCTTGTAGTCCCGAAGATACTCTTCCAGCGTCGCACGTGACCCGGGCGTGTCGCCCAGGAGATACTGCGTCTCCGCCAGCTTGTACCCCGTGTCGAGATACGCCGGACTGCGCTCATAGATCACGCGCCACCAGCGCAGCGCCTCCTCTCCGGCCTCGCGGGCCGCGGTCGCGACGGCCGGTTGACTCGCCGCCTCGGGCGACTGCCGCGCCACGCGCGCGATGTTCGTGAGCGAATTCGCAAGGTAACTGCGCGTCGACAGCCACCGATTCGCCCCGAACCTCCCCAGCGCATCGCGAAGGTGTCCCACGGCTGCCCGGTCATCGCGGTACATCAGCGCACGCCCCTTCGCATGCTCCAGACCGGCACGGAAATCGGCGACCACGACGAATAATATCCCCGCCGCCCCCGCAATACAGGCAATCCGCGCGAGTGCATGGATTCCCGCCGCCGCGGTCGCCTCCTCGCGCGACGCCGGATTTGCTCGTTCCAGTCTTCGTCGACCCTTTCGCGCGCTGTCCCCGCGGTCCATTTCTCGATCAGCCGAGCTATCTGCCACCGCCGGCCCGGCCCCACTCCCGCCGGGCCGCCGAAGAGTTCCCACCGTAACTCCCACCAGCGTCCAGAACCACGGCGCGACGATCGAATACCGAAGGTTGATGCTGCTCAGTTCGGTCACGAACACGGCCACAAGCCCCGCACCGCCGCCGAGGAGAAGCGCCCGCGCGCTCGCGTCCGTCACCCGGGGCCACGCGACCGCCACGAGCGCGATCGCCGCGACGGGAATCGCGATGTACGCCGCGCCGCCCGGCACGCCCCACTCGAAAATCGCCTGGAGCCATTCGTTATGCGCGTCGAAGTCCACACCGCCGTGCAGTCGGAGCGGCGTCTCCGCCCGCATCGGCGCAAGAGTCGTCGTCATCAGACAGCAGAAGATATCTGGCCCGTAGCCAAAGAGCGGCGCGTCCATCGACATCTTTGCCATGGTCTCGTAGTAGATGTACCGCAGCTTCAGCGGCACGCTGATCACGCGCTCGATGCTCAAGCTCTGCTGTACCACGAACGCCACCCCCGCGCACAACACGACTGCGAAAAACCCGAGAACCGCACCGCGCATCGTCCGAGACGGATACCGATGCCAGGCGATGACGCCCGCCACATACGACAGCGCTGCCGCCAGACCGATCGCCGCCCCACGCCTTGCCGCGAAGGCCATCAGAACCAGACTGCACAAGGCCACGAAACCTGCCCATGCCACGGCCGCGCCGCCCGGCCGCGCCGCTATCTCGCCCCTTCGGGGCGAAACCAGCCGCCCGGAAAGCCACCCGATCGCCGCCCCCGCCCAGAGCGTTCCCAAGCCCGCGGTCACCGTCACCGGCCCGACCGGAAGCTGAAAAAAACGCTCCCCCAGTGCCAAACGGTGCCATAATGATAACACTGACGCGACAACCGCCACGACCGACGCCGCTACGACCACGCGCCCCGGCCGGGCGACTGCCGCGAAACGCGCAATAACCTCGGCCCAGGCCAGCCATGTCGCCAGCGTAAAAAGATATCCCCGTGAGATCTCCCACGTCCCATTCACCGCCGCCGATGTTGCGCCGGCCGCCAGCGTCAAGATGACGAGCCCCTCCAGCCAGTACCGCCCCGCCGCCCCGCGCCATCCCCCCGCCCCGGCGACTTTCTCCACCGCCGCCTTTTCCCAAGCGCCCGTTGGCAACCCGAACAGCGCCAGGATCGCAAGCAACGCCGCTAGCCCCACCGGTGTCGCGTACGCACGCAGGTCCGAGACATCCGTCATCTCGACCGGCGCTGCCAGAAGCCGATCGATCAGCGCCGGCCACCGCTCACCTTCCACGGATTCCGGGCTCTTGGAAACGTCGCAAAGCAGAAGGGCCGCGCAAAATAGCACGATCACGACGACCGCGCCGAAAAGTGCGGATACACGGGACGGTTTGACCGGAGACGGAGGTCGCATGTACGGATTATTAAGAGAGCGGCCATCGAAGCAACAGAGGAACTGACGACGCCGCCCATTCCCGCGTCAACTTCCGGCGCGTAAAAACGCCGGAGGCCGCCCCCCCGAGCAGCCCCCGAACGCGAATAACCGGATAATGTCAGCAGGCAGCAGGCACTTTGCGGTCATCGGCCAGGCCGCGGCAAGATCGATGACCCCGTTGACATCCCGGCACTCCATGCCGGAAAGTGTCCGCTTCCTGCACACCGCTCCGCGGTACCCTCTCATCGGATGCCGTTGATTTCGCTTGAGATAATTTGCTTGGGATGCGCCTATCGCGCGAAACATGCGCGGGCTTATGCCCGAACCCATCCACCCGAAGGGTCAAGCAGCTCATGCGGCCGGAAGCACGCCTTGTAGTTCATGCGCCGACAGTCGCGGATGTAATAGCCGAGATACCAGTACGGAAGCCCTCGTCGGCGGCACTCATCGATCTCGAACAAGCCCCCGAGTATTCCGAGACTCCGCCGCGACTCCGCCGGTTCAAAATAGAAATACACGCTCGAAAGCGAGATCGGGCACACATCGACGATGCCGACCGCCACAAGCCGCGAGCCGACGTGGTACGTCATTTCCAGCGTTTCGGTTCCCGAGCGATAGAGAAACTCCTCCAGGTCCTCGCGCCGGTCGCTCATGCTCCCGTCGTGCTGCTCCCGAAGATACCGGGCGAACAGCGCGTGCTTCTCATCCGTCAATACCGGCGGCCCGATGCGCATCTCCACGTCGACGTTTCGCCTCCGCACCCGGCGCTGCGACCGGCTCGGCTCGAATTCCTGCACCGCAACGCGAATCGGCACGCACTCCCGGCACCCCTCGCAGACCGGCCGATACACGACATCCCCGCTCCGCCGGAATCCCGCGTCCATCAGCCGCTGGTATTTTTCCGGCGCAAGGGCGCCCGGAATCGCGTATTCATATACGGCCCGGCGGCCCGGAAGGTACGGACACGGCGCTGCCGAACCCCGGCTTATGAAGAGCCCCGCAGACCGGTGTTTTCGCGCCGCTGGCTCGTCCATGACGACTAGGATAACATGCCCCCAATCCCCGCAGGACCGTACCGGCCAGGCCCGCCGGGAGGGTCCGGGCGTGGGCCGCTGCTGGTTGAAAGGGCTAACCTGCCCCGCCCGTCCGGCATCTAACAACCCAAGGACGCACTGACGACGCCGCACGATTGCGGCCCATGAACCCCAGGAATGATAACATGCTCCAGAAGATCGTACTCGCCGTGGTCGGACTCAATCTGCTCCTCGCTTCGCCCACCTGGGCAACCCCCAAGATCGGCGACAAGGCCCCGGCCGTGAAGATCGCCAAGTGGATGGCAAGCCCACCGCCCGCGCTGCCCGGCGCCAAGGAAGCCGAAAAACATGTTTACCTCGTCGAGTTCTGGGCCACCTGGTGCGGCCCCTGCCTCCGCAGCATTCCGCACCTCGGCGATCTGCACAAGAAATTCGGCAAGGATGGGCTCATCGTTCTGGGAATCAGCAACGAAGAAGCGGACATCGTGAACGACTTCTACACCAAGAAGCTCCCCGCCCGGAAGCTCGAGATGCCCTATTACGTCGGCTGCGACGACGAAAACGCGACCTCCGAGGCATGGATGGACGAAATCGACGGGATTCCCTACGCCTTTCTCGTGGACCGCGCGGGCGTCGTGGTCTGGTCGGGCAATCCGCTCGGCGAAACCGACGAACTGGACCATGCCATCGAGCAAACTCTCGCCGGCAAGTACGACATTGACACCGCAAAAAAGGCCGCTGCCACCAAGGAGAAGTACCAGGAGCTGATCAATCAGCTTCAGGCCGCCTACCAGTCGCAGGACAAGGACGAAGTCTTCAAGACGCTCGATGCGCTGATTCTCCTCAAGCCGAAAGACGCGCAGCCCTACCTCATTCGCCGTGAAATGCTCCGGCAGTTCGACATGGCCGACCAGATTCCCGAGTGGGAAAAGAAGACCGAGGCCGCCATGCAGGACTCCGCCCCCGGCTTGCTCGACCTGCTCGAGATCGAGCTCAATAAGCCCCTGTCCGAGCGCAACGCCGGTCTGCTCTATCGCAGCGCAACGCGCGCCGTGGACCTGACCAAGAGCCGCGACGTCGACGCACTGATCATGCTCGCGTCGGTCCAGTGTCAGCTTGGAATGCTCGATGCCGCCATCGCAACCCAGAAACAGGCCCTCGACCTTGCCGTCGGCGAAGAACGTGAGACCGCCGAAAAGACGCTGAAGTTCCTCGAAGAGGCCAGGGGACTCTCCGCCAAGGCCGGAAAGTGATCCCCCGATCAGCGGCGAAGGCGCATTTTGGCAAATGGACAGGGCGACGCCCGTCAGTGGCGTGGCCGCCGATCTACCATGCCGTGAGATCGCCGACGATCTCTTCGACAAGGTCCTTTACCGTCACGATTCCCTCGCACCGCCCCGTGGAACTCTCAATCGCCGCCATCCGGTGCCGCTCTTTCTGAAGCCTCGAAAGTGCGTCGAGGATCGGCGTCCCGGGCCCGATGCGCACGATAGGCTGCATGACATCGCCCACGCGCGTCGCCGGCGCCGCATCGACGATATCCAGCAGGTGCACGACCCCCACGACGTGCCGCCGCTCCGATTCGTACACCGGCATGCGCGCGTAGAGCGAATGCCGAAGCACGGCGTCGATCTGGTCGCGCCGCTGAAGCGCCTCCAGCATCACGACGCGCGAAAGCGGTGTCATGACCGTCGACACCGGTACGCTCCGAAGCTTGTGCACGCTTTCCAGCATCGAGATCTGCGTCCGTGTCAGGTTTCCCTCGGCGGCCCCCTCGTGCAGTAGCTGGTACATCTCCACCCGCGAGCCCAGCACCGCCGCCGGCGACGGTTGCGTCGGCAGCCGCCGCAGCACAAACTGCGACAGGCCGCGCTGCACGCCGATCAGCCCCGTCATCCGAAAGAACCACCGCGTCAGCAATAGGATGTTTGCGACCCGCGGCATGAGCCGGTCCGCGTGCCGCTGAAAAATATTCTTCGGGACGATCTCGCCGAATATGAAGATAATCGGTGTCAGGATAAGTGCCGTGTACAACTCCGCCCGCGCGCCGGCCTGCTTCGCCGTCAACCCGGCGTCGGCAGCCTGGATGAACAGCACGGTCAACGACAATGGCGCAAGGTAATTTGCGAGGTTCGTGCCCAGAAGCGTCGTCGACAACAGCGAGGGCCGGTCTGCTAAAAGGTCAAGCAGCGCCGACGCCGCCCGATCGCGCCGATGTGCCGCCACCGACAGCCGCAGCCGGTTCAGGCAGTACATTCCCGTCTCCGCCGCGCTATAGATGCCCGAAAGCACCACGCAGACCGCGCACAGCGACAACCAGAAGGCAGACTCCACCGTGGTTTGGGCGAGCATCATTCCGTCTTCTCCGCCGGATGTCCCGTCTCCGCCCGTTCCGTCAGTTCCTCGCCCCGCACCGGCCGCGCAGCGCCGAGAAGCAGCGAAAGGTCCGCGTTCTCCTCGATCGCATCATCGAGGATCACCTTCACGCGGATCACGCGCCGCTTTCGAATCGACACGACCCGGATCACCGCATGCCCGATCCGCACTTCGTCTCCGTGCGCCGGAAGCCTTCCAAGCTGCTCCGCCAGCAACCCGCCCACCGTGTCGATCCGCGTATCCTCCAGCGGCAGTTCGAACGCCCGCCGGAAGCCATCCACGTTCAGCCCCGCGTCGACCAGGAATACCGTGTCGCTGATGCGCACGACCGGCGGCCCCTCCAGCGGCTCATCCGGCACCGCCAGATCACCCACGATGCACTCGACGACGTCCTCCATCGCCACCACCCCGGCGAGCCCGCCGTACTCATCCACGACGATCGCCAGTTTCGTCCCCGTTCGGCGGAAGTGCGCGAGCAGCGCCTCCACCTGCGCCTGCTCCGGTATGAAATGCACCGGCCGCACAAGTTCGCGCAGCGGTCGTTCCGGATGGAGGAAGAAATCCCGCGCATGAATCACGCCTACCACGTTGTCGATTCCGCCCTCATACACCGGAATGTGCAGCAGTCGGCTCGATTTGAACTGCTCCGCCAGCCGCGCCCGCCCGTCTGAAAGGCTGAACGCGACGAAATCCACCCGGGGCACCATCAGCGCCGAAACACGCATGTCCGATAGTTCCACGACATGATGAATAATGACGTTTTCCCGATCGTCGATCAGCCCCTCGTTCTGGCAGATGCGGACCAGTTCCTGAAGCTCCTCCGGGGTCACTGCCGTTGACCGCCCCGACGTGCCCGTAAGAAGTCGTGTGAGCGGCTCCACGAACAAGTTTTCCAGCAGCCACCGGATCGGCTTCGTCGCGACGAGCAGCCCCTTGAGCGGGACCGCCACCACCGGCGCAAGTCCCGCCGCAAGGGCCAGCGCAACTTGCTTCGGGATGATCTCAGCGCAGAACACGGCCACGACGAATCCGCCCACGCCCAGCACCGCGCTCCACAACGGCGAACCCTGCGCCAGCCGCACCGTCGTCACACCCAGCATCGAATAGAGGAGAATGTTGACGGCCGTGTTCGAGAGCAGAATCGTCGACAGCAGCCCCTGCGGCTGTTCACGAAGTTGAATCACCGTTGACGCGCCGAATCGCCCCGAAGCATTCAACTCCGCGAGATGCTTGCGCGTCAGCGCGAACAGCGCCGTCTCGCTGGCCGAGATCATGCCGCTGAGGCCCATCAGGATCAGGATGGCGATCAGGTGCGGCAGGTTTTCAATAAGACGCTCAGCCATATTTGTGGGCGGCCCGTCCGCGGTTTTGATTTTACGGCCCGTCCCCCTTACTGTCGAACTGAGGTCCGGTCGCGACAGCCCTGCCGCGACGGCCGCCCTGACTACGACTCACACACGCTGAAAATGGACTATCTCTGGCTCACACTTCTTGGGCTCGCCGCCGGCGCCAGTGGCGGCCTGCTCGGCATTGGCGGATCGACCGTCATGATACCGGGCATGGTCATGCTTCTCGGCCCGCAGCAGCAGCACCTCTACCAGGCCGCCGCGATGATCGTCAATTTCTTTGTCGTCGGACCGGCCGTGCTCCGCCACGTACAGGCCCGTGCGACCCTGCGGCCCATGACCCGCTGGATGGTTCCCAGCGCCGTCGCCGGCGCGGTCCTCGGTGTCGTGCTCAGCGAGCAGCCCGTCTTTCGCGGACCCGGCCAGGGCTGGCTCCAGCTCGGCTTCGCCGCCTTTCTTCTCTACGTCGTGGTCTACAACGCCGCCCGCCTTTCCAGCGGAAAGCGATTGCCGCCGATGACCGAGGCCGACGCCGCAAAGTGCTCCAGGGCTGCCGTCGTCTTTCTCGTCGGCCTGCCGGCGGGCCTCTTCGGCGGATTGCTCGGCGTCGGCGGCGGACTCGTGGCCGTCCCCGCGCAGCAGATTGCCCTGCGCGTTCCCCTCACGAACGCCATCGCCAATTCCGCATCGACCATCCTCTGGTCTAGCGTCGTCGGCGCGCTCGTAAAGAACGCCCGCCTCCACGAGCACGGCTTCGGAATCGCCCAGTCGCTCCTCCTCGCCGCCCTCCTCGCGCCGACCGCGATCGTCGGCTCCTATTACACCGCAGACAAGGTCCACAAATGGCCCGTCAATGTCATCCGTCTGGCATTCGTCGCACTGATGCTCTACTGCGCCTACCGCCTCGCCGCCGCCGGAGTGTCCTTGATCCGCCCGTGAGCACCCGCCTGCCCGTGCCGCCAACCTGACGCGCTCGCCCACCGACCCGCTTCGTTCGATCCGGCCACCTCAAAACCCCGTCGGTTGTTCAAATTCCGCCAGGAAGATCTGGCTCGTTCCGTCCGCCCCGCGCTGGCTGGTCCACATCATCCGCTTGCCGTCCCGGCTGATCACCGGCAGACCGTCGAAGCGCGGGCTGAAAGTCACCCGACGCTGCGCCCCCGTCTCGATGTTCAGCAGGTACACTTCATAATTCCTGTGCCCGTGCAGGCTCGTCGTAAACACCACACTTCGCCCATCCGGCAGCCAGTACGGCGCCCAGTTCACCACGTCGCTGTCCGCCGTGAGCTGCCGCTCGCCGGTCCCGTCGGCATTGATGACATAGAGCTGAAGCCGATCGTTCTGTTGCCGGTCGGCCCGAAAGATGATCCGCTCGCCATCCGGAGAAAAGAACGGGCCCCCGTCATACCCCGGTCGGTTCGTGATCTGCCGAACCCCGCTCCCGTCCGCGTTCATCACGTAAAGATCCGGATCTCCGTCCCGGTCGCTGCAAAAAACGATCCGCCTCCCGTCCGGGCTGTACGCACATTCCGCGTCGTAGCCCGGCGTGGCCGTAAGCGGCCGCGCGCCGCTCCCGTCGACATTCGCCGAAAGGATGTCCATCCCGCCCGGCATGTCCCAGATGTAGCTGCTTCCCTCGCGATGATACTGATTCGGATTCGCCAGATCCGGGTTCAGATAACTCGACGCGTAGATAATCCCCTTGCCCGAAGGTTCAAAAAACCCGCACGTGCACGCCCCGCCTCCAGGGCTTACCTGACGCAGCGAGCCAGCCACCGCACGACCCGTCGCGTCCAGGTCCAGCGTGTACATCTGGTACTTGTTCTGGCCCTTGGGATACGCCTGAAAGATGATCTTTCGCATGTCCGGGCTGAAGTATGCCTCGCCCGCGCGGTCGAGCCCCATGTCCGGACGGGTAAGCTGCCGAACATCGCTCAGGCAGGCGCGCTCGCTTTCAGACCACTGGGCCTCGCCCGTCTCGTCCGCCACCAGCGTGTAAGCGGGAGACGCACAGCCACACCCCAGGAAAATGCAAGCCACCGCAATCCTTGGCGAGAGACACCTGCAACCGGATAGGCTGTTTTTCGTCATGGTGCCGCCATGATATCCGAACTGCTTTCGGCGTCGCGTACAGTCCCGCTGACTCAGGTTCATACGTTTTAGCTCGCCCGAAAACTTGGGCTCCCCCAGCCATATCGCCGGCCTTTTGCGTACGCCTCGCATGCCCGGCACGCCCGACGAGACGCGCCTCATCAGGCCCCAAACCGGGGGGAGGGAGCCCCATCCAGGACGCCCGAAAAGCCGCCGGGGACACAGGGTTTCGTACCCGGCACCCCCCCGAAAAACGGAATCTTTTTTGCTTTACCGCCTTGGAATTAGGATGTATTATTCTGGATGGCTGGTTTGGTATGACGATCGTGCTTGAAGGGTCCGCGTCATTTCAGAATGAATTCCCCGCAGATCTCTGCCGTTCGCCCATTCCGCCTGTTGGTCCGCGCGTATGGACCCTTTCCGTTCGACCTGGAAAGAGAAAGATACGGTCGACTTGCCCTGACCTGGAGATACGAGAATGGGCAGAAAGTTGTATGTCGGTAACCTTCCTTTCAACATGAGCGGCTCGGACCTTGAGCAGCTGTTCGCCCCCCACGGGACTGTGACCAGCGCTCAGGTCATTTCTGACCGCGAGACCGGTCGGAGCAAGGGCTTCGGCTTCGTCGAAATGTCCAATGACAACGAGGCCCAGGCCGCTATGGACGCCCTCAACGGCCAGCAGCATCAGGGCCGCGCCCTGACCGTCAACGAGGCTCGCCCGAAGGAAAATCGCGGCGGCGGTGGTGGCGGCGGCGGTCGTGGTGGCTACGGCGGCGGCCGCGGTGGCGGCGGTCGCGACCGGTACTAACCGGTTCCCGCCCGATTCGCACAACACTTGTCACTCGGAGACCGCGCACCCGCGCGGTCTCTTTTTTTTCCCCCGGCGCGACTGGACGACAAGCCGGTCAGGACGGTTCCGGGGCATCTCGCGCGACACTCCACGGCTATTGTACGAGCAATACGGCGACCACCGCCGGAATATCCAATACATTCACGTCAGAGTCCTCATTCAGATTGGCCGCACACAGTTCATCATTAGTGGCTGATTGCGGATTAAACAGCACTTCTACAAACCGGGCGACATCACCCCCATTTACGAACGAGTCCCCGTTCACGTCCCCCGGTCGCCGGTTCGGACACGTATCGCAAACGTCTCCAGCCCCGTCTCCATCCGCGTCAGCTTGATCAGGATTCGAATAATCCGGGCAGTTATCGCACGGGCCCGGTACGTCATCTGCATCCGAATCGAATCCTCCGATCGGAATGACATACGCCGCCCCAGCAAGTGGGCCGAACGCGCTGTCACGGTGGTACCCGACGAGGGCGCGAATTCCCGAGATTGAAACGAACGCGCCGAAACTGCTCTGTAACGAACTGTGAAACGTCGCCGAAAGTTGCTGCACGCCCGTTTCGTCGCCGGTCGGAAAGAAATACACGGAGCGGGCGCTTCCCACGCAGATTGCCTCCCCATTGGTGGCGACCGATTGCCCGAAATATTCGCCGACCACCGCATCCACGGCGGTCAGCTTGCCGACTTGCGACCAGGCGCCTTCGGTCCTCCTGAATACGTAGGCCGAACCGGAAGCGCTGCCGTGGTCGTCATCCAGATGCGCGCCGACGACGGCCATATCGCCATGAAGCGCGACCGCGAAGCCGAAAAGATCGGCCGGCGCGCCGTCGGCTGCGGTAAGCTTCGCCTGATACGTCCAGTTCTCCCCTTCTCGAACGTAGATGTATGCCGAACCGGATGCACTCCCTAAGTCGTCATCCTCATTCGATCCAACGATCAGCGTATCCGCGCTGAGCGCCGCCGAAAACCCGAACCAATCGCCGGCCTCGGCGTCGTACGCCGTCAGTTTCTGTTGAAGATCCCACCCTCCATCCGTTCGAACAAACACGTAGGCCGACCCTGCATTGATGTACGCGTCGTCATCCTGATACGCCCCGACCACAAGCGTGTCGCCTTCGAGCGATACGCTGCGCCCGAAGTTGTCTCCTGCCGCCCCGTCGGGCGCCGTGATTTTCTGTCCGAGCGACCACGCTCCGCCCGATCGCACGAAGATATACACCGCGCCCGCGTTCGCGCCCAGATCATCGTCCCCTTCAGATCCAACGGCCACGACGTCCCCGCACACCGCGCTCGATATGCCGAAATAATCGCTGGCGGACGCATCCGGCGCTGTCAGATGGGCCTGGTGCACCCACGTGCCGTCCATCTCCACAAAAACATGGGCCGATCCAGTGTCCACAAACGGCCCGTCGTCCCCGTAGGCCCCTGCGACCAACGTCGAGCCGCTGATCGACACCGAGTACCCGAAGCGGTCCTGGGCCGCGGCGTCCGGCGCCGTGAGGCGCGCGATCTCGTCTCCCATCGGGTCAATCGCGCACGCGTCACATGCGTCTCCAAACCGATCGGAATCAAAGTTCGATTGATTCGGGTTATAGACCGCGGGGCAGTTGTCGCACGCATCGCCGACCATATCGCCGTCGGAATCGAACTGGTTGGAATTTGAAACGGTGGGACAGTTGTCACACGCGTCGCCGCGGCTGTCGCTGTCACTGTTAATCTGATTGGCGTTCGCCGCTGCGGGGCAGTTGTCGCATGCGTTGCCGACGCCATCCCCGTCGCCGTCGGTGAAATCCTCGGAGGCGACGTACGGGCAGTTGTCGCACGCGTCCCCGCGGCTGTCGCCATCGCTGTTGGCCTGGTTCGCGTTCGCGGTCGTGAGACAGTTGTCACACGCGTCCCCCACGCCGTCGGAATCGCCGTCGGCCTGATCGATGTTGGCGTGCGCCGGGCAGTTGTCGCACGCATCACCAAGGGAGTCGTTGTCAATGTCGGATTGACTCGGATTGTAATTGTTTGGACAGTTGTCGCACGGCTGCCCGCGCCAGTCTGCATCCGTATCCGTCTGATCCGCGTTGGCGATAAATCGGCAGTTGTCGCAGTTGTCCGCAACGCCATCCAGGTCTGAATCAGGGTGAATTGCCTGCCCGGCCGGTAACTCATCCACGCCGATATCCACGCGGCAACCAGCTACCCGCGGCTCTCCATCCAGATCCGTCTCTCCCCCTGCAACCGGGCTGAAGAGCGGATCGCCGCCGTCTACACACAGGGACGACGGCTCAATGTGGATGTCAAGGATTTTGTAGGTCGCGCCGGCGACACCCATAGACTCGAAATCGCCCCATACCGTGATCGCATTCGACGTGTTGCCGATGATGAGCGACTGCCTGGCCTGCGCCGTACTCGGGTTCAGAAACGCCCCAATCCACTGTCCCGGCATCCAGCTTGCTGTCGCATCGGTGAAAGTCGTCTGCATTGCCGCGGCATCAAAGACCCCGTTACCCGACCACTGACCAGTCAAGCTCGCCTTGAAGAGCGGGGCGGCGCCGATGTTGTCCGTGCCTCCCAGCTGCCCCGTCAGTCCTTGAACATCGCAGTAGTTGACACCGGACCCATCAGGCGGAGGAGGATTCGCCGGTCCGGAGATCTGTGCGCTCTCATTGATACCGTCATCGTCTTGATTGCCCCACAGAATGCAGTTCACCACGTCGCTTCGATACCAATCGCAACTCGACAGAGATGCGCCGCCTGTAACGTTCGCGACGTTCTCGACGATACTGCAGTTGGTCGCGCGTGTACTCCCGTCACACCACGCAAAAAGCGCACCGCCTTGGTTCGCTTTGTTGCCCACAAAGATACAGTTGATGATATGAAATTGTGCTTCATAATATTGGCAAGCGCCTCCTTCTAGCTCTGCGTAATTACCTGCAAATACACAGCCGACTGCGGTCAAACCGGCATCATCAATTAGAATGCATCCTCCTCGTGAGGCTGAGTTGCCCACAAAAACCGAATCGCGCAAGACAGGCTCATACGATCCGACGACGATCGCACCCCCCGCGTTACCGGCCGAGTTCTGGACAGCCAGACACCTGTTGACGAGCACATATCCGTGGATCGACAGTGCCCCCCCGCTGTACATTGAGTGATTGCGAAAAAAACGGCAGTCTTCTATTGTAAATCCGTCTTCGTCCCAGGCGGACACCACGATTGCGGCTCCACTTGTGCCCCGGTTTTCATAGAAAGTGCACTTTTCCACACTTCCTCTTACATCCGTAAAGGAACCACCGGAGTCCTCTGCTCCGTAGACGCTGAGTCCTTCAATCAGCACATCGTCGACCGAAACCGTGAGCAGCTGAAAGGTGTTGTCTTCCCGATTGGCGAAGTCCGCCCCGTCGTCTCCGTTCAGATCTCCGCTCAGAATCGTTTCATACGCGGCAATGTCCCGCTCGTCCGGGTCCGCCGCCCCCACGCCCGCATATCCGCCCCGCAGTGCCAGCCCCGCGCGCGGTAAGAACGATGCGCTCCGATCGCCGCCCGGGCCGGCGGGCCGGTACGTCCCGCCTGCAATCCGGATTTCATCGACCTCTGCGTCCGCGTTCGCAATCGCGAGCGCGGCCTGAAGGTCCGCCACAACGCCTTGCCAACTCCGTCCATCGCCCCCGGGCGATGCGTCGTCATCGACGTAAATCGTGCTCCCCTGCGCCAGACTCGCCGCGCAGAGAATGGCCCCGGTTGAGATCCATCGAAGGTGTCTCCGACACTCCGTCGATTTCATGATTTTCCTCCTTTGATCCTCGCGCGACATGCCATCACCGCGCCCCCGCTGTTCCCGGCCCGATTACGGTCAATCCCATCGCCGACGCCGCGCGCATCCGCCGGTCTGAACCGAACTCCGCACGCCGGCCGGGCATGCGCCGACCAATGCTCAATCTCTCACACAAACTCGGCAGGCCCGGAGTCGAAGGGGCGATCGACCGGTGCCAGTATAACCTCTCCCACGTTGAATTGGCACGACGGAACCAATGTGACCGTACCTGTCGAAAGAGACAGGTATCCGCCGCGGCCGCTCGAACTTCGACAGACAGGTGCTACCCCGCCGTCACGCCGGCTTCCAGCGCGATCCACCCGATGTCGCGCGCGAAAACGACATGTCCCCTGGATGCGGCAAATACCCGACTTCAGGATCACGACGTTTCTCAACATGTCAGTTGCCGCGTGATGAGAGTCCCGGACCTGCGGCCCGATCAGAAACGCTTTTTGTGCAGAGATTGGCCTGAAAAGCGAGAGCGCGGAGCCAGATAGATAAGTACTCGATGCAGCGTGTCGCCTCCCGGCCGCGGTCGCCGCGAAAGCGCGAAATTCTGGGAACTTCAGGCGGATTCAGGCGGATGTCGCCATTTTTTTATTTGCCCGCGACGCAAATGCGCAAGATACCGATGCACAAGCGCCGTCCCGTCGATTCTTTCAACTGTCGAATAATAATCGCGCATCAGGCCCGCCGGACACTATCCGCTCGCCTGCGACGAGCGCCTCAGCGGCATGGTCATGCACCGCGGCCCGCCGAGCCCCCGAACCAGTTCCGACCCGACGATTTTCACGACCTCCACGCCGGCCTTTTCCATCGCAACAATCGTTCGTGCATTCCGCTCATAGGTGCACGCCACGCGCGGCGCGAGCGCGAGAATGTTCGTTCCGTCCGTCCGCTGCTCGCGCGAGGCATAGTGCTCGTCGCCCCCGCCGGTGCGGATGATCGTCACTTCTTTCCCGAACTCGTCGCTGAGAATCTCCGTCAGTCCCCGGCTCTCGTCCGCCCGGTGAATGTTTCCGGCGCCGTCCGAGTCGTAGCGATGAATGAACTTCACCTGCTCCATCACGCCGGGATACCACACCACCATGCCCCGGTCGACGATCGTGAACACCGTATCCAGGTGCATGAACGTCCGCTCGGTCGGGATCGGAATTCCATAAAGCCGGCTGTGCCGCCCGCTCTCGAAGATTCGCCGCGCCAGTATCTCAATCGTCTCGAGCCGCGTCCGCTCGCTCACGCCCACGAGCACCGCCTCGGCGTTGAGAACGATCACGTCCCCCCCCTCCACCGTGAACGGCCGGTCGTCCCGCGGAGCGTCCGACCCGCCATACGCGATGCGATGACCCTTGAACTCCGGGTGATGCTCCAGCACCGCACGCGCCAGAACCGTCTCGCGTATCCGCTCTACGAAGTGCATCTTGCATGAGATGACCGACTGCCCGATCACCACCGCGGGGTCGCGGCTGAAGTACGCGTTTGGGATCGGGCGGAGGATGAATTGCTTCCCAACCGGCCCAGAAGACAGCGGCCGGCGGGTCAGTTCCGCGTACTCCGCGTGCGTAAGCCCCTTGAAGAGGATGCCGACGAGTACGTCATTGGGGCATATTTGGGGATCATGCAGCTCCGCCGCGATCCCCGTGGCCTGTTCCGCGGCACAGACCTGGTCGATCAGCTTTCGCCGCGTCTCCGGCTGACCATCGAGCAAATCCCGCAGCAGCTTGTCGAGGTGCAACACCCGCACGCCGCGGTCGCGCATCTCATCCACGAATTCGTCATGCTCGTCCTGCATTCGCGCAAGGTACGGAATGTCCTCGAATAAGAACGCCTTCATGTTCTCGTGGGTCAGCCGGTCGATCTCTTCCCCCGGCCGGTGGACGAGGACGACTTCAAGGGGGTCATACTCGTTGAAGACTTGGAGTTTCACAGGTTGACCGCCTTCTGGCTTATCCGGCGTGATTGGATCGGCCCGGCCGCCCGGCCTCCCTGCCGGGGCAATGGTGTGCCCGAACCGTGTTTTCATACGTCGGGCATCTTAACCTTGGAAGGCCAACCCGCCAAAAGGCGATATCTATTTGTCGATTAACAGGTTGTGGATGACATCCGCCTGTGAATTACAGACCTGGTGCCCCCGGCGCCCGTCACGACCCGAGAACCGTGAATTCCGAATCTGGCTCGAGGACCAGGTCGATCAGTTCCCCATCCGTCCGGCGAAGCCGAAGCCGCTGGAGCCAGAGTTTGTCGTTCTTCCCATGCGCAAACCAACTCCCCGTGGGCTGAGGCCTGCAGGAGATCACCTCTCCCTCCACCTCGGTCCGCCAAGGGCCTTCCCGCGTGTCCACGGTCTGGACCACGCGAACCCTCTGACCCGGCTCAAGCGCTGGTACGATCATTCCGAACTGCTCCTCCGCGCTTCTCCCTGATTACAGGCAGACATCGTCCACGACAACCACGCGGAACGCAAGACCGGCGCTGTGTCCCGCCGCACACGGGTCGCGAAAGACCGGCCAGGGGCATGACAACCTCACGACACTCACTGTTTCGTCAGCGTCGCCGGACCGAGCTCGGTCACCAGCGTGTCATCCGTGAAGATGATATCCAGTTCCGTTCGCATGCTGCCGGTCAGGATGTTGTCGGCATCATTGAGCGCCCCTTCAATGATCAGGCCGTCCCGCGTCTCAATGAACGCCGACTGTCCGCTGACCCAGGTCACTTTGTGCACGTTTCGATCGATGAATGTCGTTTGACCCATGGTGGTGCGTATCTCGATGAGCGTACCGACCGAGTCGAACACAAACACCTTCCCGTTCTGCCCCGAATCCTGCGACGTCAGAACCCAGCTTCCCGCCAGAACCGCTTCGGGCGGAGGAAGAGGGGCCGAACCGCACCCCGAAAGCGAAATTGCGGCGCATACCGCCATCGCGCACCCTGTGAACAATCTGCGAGCGAGCATGTGAATCTACCACCCTTCCGCGAGGAACGAGCTGCGCGGCATCTGTATCGACCGACTCTGCGGGGTGAGCCCAACCGGGCAGCCGGTATCCCCCAACGGGGAATGCGCCGCCGCGGCATATTGTACGAAGGATCCGCAGGCGGGCCAGCGACGTAAAAGACGCGGGATCATGTGGCAGGGAGGATTGAATTGCCGCATTCCGGACAGCGGCCGGAGACATTACCCGTCAGGTCATAGCCGCATCCGCGGCAATGCCCCTCCATGAGCCGATCGTCAAGTCTTCGAAGTTGAATCGATCTCACGATCGAAACGGTGCCAAGCAGCGGACCTGACCCAAAAAAGAGCGAACCCAAAGCCGACTCAGTCACCAATTCGAAAAGAAAGGGCACGTACCAGACGCCGAACACCAGCGACACGATGCCCCAGCCCATCGCCCCGCCGCGCGCCCATGCCGCGCAGCACCCGACGGCAATCAGTCCGCAAGTGATCGAAAAGACTGGCGGCAGCAACATGATCGGACTGCCAGAACATGCGAGCATCATGAAAGGGAATTACGGAATCCGGGCCGATTATTCGCAACGGCCTCGCCGAGCTACCGGTATTTCTCGCAAACCAGCCGGTTAAAACGCTCCACCAGCCCGCCGGTGTCCAGGGTGGCGACCCGGCCGTCTTTTACGACGGTCCGCCCGTGAATCAGCACGCAATCGGCCCGGCCGACGTGACAAAGCAAGAGGGCCCCAAGAGGGTCCTGTTCGACCGCCCCCGCAAGGGCAAGGTCGTCGCGGCGAAAAAGGGCCAGGTCGGCTGCGCAGCCGGGAGCGATATTGCCCAGTTCCGGCCGGTTCAACACGGCGGCGCTGCCGAGCGTGGGAAGGGTGAAGGCCTGCGCGACGGTCATGGCATCCGCCCCGCCGGCGACCCGCGCCAACAGGAGCGCCTGCCGCGCCTCGGCGAGGAGGTGATTGCCGTCGTTGCTGCTGCTGCCGTCCACGCCCAACCCGACGCGCGCGCCGGCCGCGAGCAGCCGGCGAATCTGCGGAATGCCGCTGCCCAGCCGCATGTTCGAGCAAGGGCAGTGGGCGATTCCCGTACGCGTCGCGGCCAGACGCTCAATGTCCGCGCCGGACAGGTGGACACAGTGAGCGAGATAGACATCGGTACCCAGCCAGTCGAGCTTGTCGAGCCATTCGATCGGACGCATGCCGAACTTCTCGCGGCAGTACCGCTCCTCGTCCAGTGTCTCGGCGGCGTGCGTATGCAGCAGCGCGCCGTGCTGTCGTGCAAGTGCGGCCGTATCGCGCGAAAGGCCCTCGCTCACCGAAAACGGCGAGCACGGGGCCAGGTCAATCCGCCGCATGGAGCCGGGCCTCGGGTCGTGGAACTGTTCGAGCACCCGGCCGCAATCTGCGAGGATGTCACGCTCATCCTGGACGCATTCGTCCGGCGGCAGGCCGCCCTTCGACTGCCCGACACTCATGCTGCCGCGACAGGCATGGATGCGGATCCCCAGCGACTCGGCGGCCTCCAGCACCGCCTCGATACGAACATCGCTGCCCCGCGGGAAGACGTAGAAGTGATCGCTGGTCGTCGTGCAGCCGGATAGCAGCAGCTCCGCGATGCTGATCTGACTGGCGAGCTTGACGGCTTCAAAGTCCAGGTGCTTCCACTTCTGGTAGAGTGCCGCAAGCCAGCCGAATAGCGGCGCGTCCTGCACGCTGCGAAGCCCGCGTGTCAGCGACTGGTACAGATGGTGGTGCGTGTTGACCAGGCCGGGAATGATGATGTGCTTGGATCCGTCGATGACTTCGCCGGGCCGGATCACCGAGGCATCGGATGCGTTACGAATCTGCGCGCTTGGAAAGACATCCTGAACGAAGCCGCCCTCGATGAGAATCGAATGATCCTCAAGCACGACAGGGTCTTCGTGCCGGTGACAGACGATTGTTGCGTTGTCGATGCGAACGGTCATACCCGGATTGTAACGGACCGCAGCCTATTTCGACAGCAGCGCGTGCGGCGGCGCCGTGGTTAGCCGGGCTGCGTAAGGCGTCTGTGCGTCGTCCGGGTAGAGCAGTTCCCAGACGCGCTGCGGATTGCAGGGTGTCGTATGTGGTGCCACGCCGATGGCGTTGCCGATGGCCGACAGGACCGCCGGGGTCGCGGCGATGAGCGGAGGCTCGCCGATGCCGCGCGCGCCGAAGGGGCCGCCGGGGTCGTCGTTTTCAAGAATGATCGTCTCAATGGTCGGCACGTCGCGGAAGGTCGGAAGGATATAGTCGGTGAAATTGGCGTTGCGCATGACGCCCCCGTCCATGACGACCTCTTCCATCAGGGCCATGCCGATGCCCTGCGTCGCCCCGCCGATCATCTGCCCGGCGACGGATTGCGGATTGATTGCCTTCCCCACGTCGTGACAGGCGACATATCGCTCGACGCGCACCTCGCCGGTTTCCATGTCCACCACGACCTGGGCGATGTGTGACCCGAAGAGATAGGTGATGAAAGAGCGAGGGGACTGGCCCGTGTCAAAATCCTCGCAGACGGTGCGCGGTTTGAAGATGCCGCTCGCCTCGAGGCTGTAGCCTCGCTTGCGGCCCTCCTCGATCAGCTTCGCCATCGGCACGACCAGTGAGGGATTAAAGCGGCCGACAGCCTTGCCGTCGTGCAGATCCAGTTCGTGCGGGTGAACGGGCAGCAGCTTGCTCGCGATGTCCAGCACCTGCTCGCGCAGCTCGCTGGCGGCGATCTTCACGGCGTTCCCAGTGAAGTAGGTCTGCCTGGTCGCCGAGGACGAGCCGGACTCCTGCGTACGGCCGGTGTCAGCCCATATGACATCCACCAGCGAGAACGGCATGCCCAGCTCTTCGGCGGCGACCTGTCCGGCCATGTTGAGCAGGCCCTGACCATACTCCACGCCGCCGGTGTAGACTTCCAGTCGCCCGGCCGGCGTGAGCCTGACCGTTGCCCGGCTCGCATCGGGAAAGCCGTCGCCGTAGCCGAGGCCAAAGCAAATGACGGAAATGCCCCAACCGCGCCGCTCGTGCGGCGCCAGCGGGCGATCGTGCTGCTTCTTCGCCCGGTACTGCCGCAGCGCGGCGTCGAGACACTCAACGGCCGTGGCGATGGGAATGATCTGGCCGGTCGTTACGGCGTCGCCGCTGTGTATGAGATTCTGTTTCCACAGGTCCGCGCGATCCATTCCGAGGCGCTCGGCGAGACGGTCCATCATGCCGTTGTAGGCAATAGCCATCTGGCACGCGCCGAAGCCGCGCATGGCCCCGGTCGGGTTGTTGTTGGTATAGACGCCATACACATCGACGTACACATTCGGGATGCGCAGGGGGCCGGTGGCATGACTCGCTGCCTTGCGCAGGACGGCCGGACCGGTCGAGGCATAGGCCCCTTCATTGGAGTACACCGTGATCTTCGCGGCGGTCAGGGTGCCGTCCCTCATCGCGCCGATCGTGTAATGAATTCTCATGGCATGCCGCTTGTGCCGGGCACGCATCGATTCCTCGCGGCTGTAGCGCATGGCGATCGTCTTACCCGGGTGCTTCAGAGCGACCATGCCGAGATAGACCTGCATGGAGAGGTCCTCGCGGCCACCGAACGCGCCGCCCGTCGCCGGCGTAATGATGCGAACCGCCTCCATCGGCAGGCCCAGCGCCAGCGCCGTAAGCCGCCGCTCCTCGTGGGCCCACTGACCCGAAACGTGCAGGGTGAGCAAGTGTCCATCCCAGCAGGCGATGCCCGCCTCGATGTCCAGAAAGGCATGATCGACGGTCTGCGTAACAAAGGTCTCGCTGACGATGACATCGCTCGCCGAAAGTGCCGCGTCGGCGTCACCCTTGCGGATGCGCTTGCCGCCCATGATGTTTCCGTCCGGGTGGAGCCGCGGCGCGTCCTCGGCCAGGGCATCATCAAAATCGGCGACAACGGGAAGCTCTTCGTAGAGCACCTTGACCGCGTCGCGCCCGCGCCGGACGGCCCGCTCCGACTCCGCCACCACGATGGCCACCCCGTCCCCGCGGTACAGTACCCGGTCTTCCGCAAGCACCGGATGATCGCGGTGAATCAAGCCCTGACGATTCGTGCCCGGCATGTCCTTGGCCGTATAAACGGCAACGACGCCGGGCATGCGAAGGGCGTCGCCCGTTTCGATGGAGCGAATCAGCGCGTGCGCCTTTTCCGAGCGGACAACCTGCGCGAAATAATCGGCCTTTCCAAAGAAGAGGTCAGCGCCGTACAGGGCCGTGCCAAGCACCTTCTCGGGGCCGTCAATGCGGCGCTCGCTTCGGCCGACCGGCCCCTTTGGCAACTCCTTGTAGGGCGTCGACGAAGGCTCGACCAGCGGTTCGGTACGCAAAGGCGGCGACGCCTTGATTGCCTGCGGTTCCTGATGCGTGGAATCTCCGTTGCGCATGTCACTTCCACTGTTGAACGGCCGAGCGAATCGCTTCGCAGATCGCCGCATACCCGGTACAGCGGCAGATGTTGCCCTCCATCCCTTCAAAGAACTCCTGTTCCGTGGGATTGGGGTTTTGATCGAGCAACGCCTTCGCCGCCATGATCAGTCCCGGCGTGCAGTACCCGCACTGCGCCGCGCCGCTGGCGAGAAACTTGTCCTGAAGCACGTGCAATTTGTCGCCGTTGGCCAGCCCCTCGATGGTCTCAATCCTCCGTCCCTGCATCTGCGGGCAAAGCACCAGGCAGCTGTTCAGCGCGCGACCGTCGACAATGACTGTGCAAGAGCCGCACTCTCCCTCCAGGCAGGATCCCTTGGTCCCGGTCAGGCCAAGCTTGTCGCGGAGGAAAAAGAGCAATGTCTCATCCGGTTCGACCTCGGCCTCGATTGGCCTGCCGTTCACCGTGCATCGCAGCTGCCAGGTTGTTGAGTCCGTCGCCATGCGTACACGCCCGTGTGCTTTATTCCGCGCGACCGGCCGCGCGCGGCGCGTCCTGCCTCAGTTCCCGAAGCAGTCGGCGCGTGAGGACGCCGCACATCGCCCGGCGATACGATGCCGAGGATCGATGATCGTCAATCGGCGCGACCTCCTTCATGGCCGATTGTGCCGCCGCCTCGATGGATGCGTCCGCCAGGCCGTCCTTCGCGATGATCGCCTCGGCCTGCCTGGCCCGCATGACGGTCGGCGCGACACAGCCGAATGCAATGCGCACGTTGCCCCGCGGACTCATGCCGATCGCGCAGCAAACGATGCTGATGTTGATCGAGCCGCGCTTGCCAATCTTGTACCAGGCCGTGCGCCAGTCCGCCGGAAACCGGACTGCTGTTATCAGTTCATCCGCGACCAGGGCCGTCCTTCGAAAGCCCGTGAAATACTCGTGTATGGGTATGACACGGCGGCCGCGTGTGGCATGCGAAAGCTCAATGTCGGCGTCTATTGCGAGCAGGGCCACGCAACCGTCCCCCGCCGGCGAAGCCGTACCCAGGTTGCCCGCGATTGTGCCGGCATTCCGAATCGCCGCCCCGCCGACTGTCATGGCAGCCTGCGAGAGCGCCTTGACTTCAAGCCGTCCAAGCTGCGCAAACGTCGCCCCGCCCCCCGCGACGTAGCACCCGTTCTCGCGCCGGATCGCGGCGTAGTTCTCCAGACGGCTCAGATCGAGAAAGTGCCGAGGACCCGTGGACTGGCGATTGAGCACCACGACGATATCCGTGCCGCCGCCCAGCGGCGTAATCTCCGCGCCGTACTTCGCCCTGGCTTCGAGCGCTTCGGCGACTTGTCGCGGCTGAAGAAACATGCACCATCCCAATGGCGTCGCGAACCGCGGTCATGCCTGTATCCCTGCCGCGTTCGCCGCATCTTTAATGATAACTTTTCACATGCCCTTCCACAATCGCAACCCCGGTCGCCGTACGGGTTCAAAATGGTGTCGCTCAGACATTTAGCCCGTCTATTCGGGAGTCAGACCGTGCCACCACGCGCGCCGATCCGACGCCCGCGCCCTCAGCGGTGGATGGCGCGACGCGAGCTGGATATCATCCTTTCTTCGCGGCGGATAACCCGCCGCTTCCTTGAGGACAGTCGTGTCACGCCCCGACGCAGAATCAAAGACAGAATTCGAGTCTTCTCGGATCAGCGGCAAAGGCCTTCGCGTGGCCCTGGTTGTGAGCCGCTTTAACAATTCGATCACGCGAAACCTCGCGCGGGGCGCTCGCGCGGCGCTCCTCAGAAACGGAGTGCGAGCGAGGGACATTCTCGAGGTGGACGTGCCCGGCGCGTGGGAGCTGCCGCTCGCTATTCGAACCCTTGCCGAGCGCGGGCACATTGACGCCTTTGTGGCGCTCGGGTGCGTCATACGCGGCGAAACCGACCACTATAAGTATGTGGCCGGGGAGGCCTCACGCGGGCTTTCGGACGTATCACTGGCCCTGGGCGTTCCCGTCGGCTTCGGGCTGCTCACGACGGACACGGCTCGGCAGGCCGCGGAACGGGCGGGCGGAAAGCACGGCAACAAGGGGGAGGATGCGGCGATGGCCGCCCTGGAAATGGTCAACCTGGCGCGCCGATTCGCTCGTCCGAAACGACGGTAGCGGCGGCTTGCTTTTGGCCCATTCCGCCCTTAATAGTCACAGGCATGATCGATCGCCGGGCATCTCGCATTCTGGCCATGCAGGCGCTGTGCCAGATGGAATCGCTGGGGGAGGACTTTCTCGCCCAGCTGGACGATTTTCTCGCCGACGAGGGTCACCCCGCCGGGGTGCAGGAATACGCGCGGGGTCTCGTCCGGGACTGCTGGAGCCACCGCGAAGCGCTGGACGCGCGGCTCCAGGCCGTCGCCGAACACTGGGCGACGCGACGCATGGCCATGGTGGATCGCAATATTCTACGCGTTTCGGCGTGCGAGCTGATGCACCGCCGCGATATCCCGCCAGCCGTCGTGATCAACGAGGCCGTCGAGATCGCGAGGGCGTTCAGCGGCGCCGAATCACCGGGATTTATTAATGGCGTACTGGACGCCGTCCGCAAAGGGCTCGACGCCCCGCCCGCCGCGCCGGTCAATCCGCTCTCGGCGGCGCTCGAGCAGACGCACGCCGCACAATCAGGCATGCCCGCGGGCGGCCAGGGGACGAACTGACGAATATGGGACTGTTTGATCGATTCAAGAAAGCGCTGACCAAGACGCGCGACAAGGTCGTCCGCAGTTTTCAGTCCATTCTTCCGTTTGGGCGAAAGATCGACGAAGCGCTACTGGAAGAAGTTCATGACACGATGATTCAGGACGACTTCGGCCCGGCCACGGCCGCGAAGCTGATCGACGCCGTCCGCCAGGCGTGGAAAAAGGCCGAGATCGCCGAGTCCCAGGACATCATCGCCTACCTGAAAAAGCACATCGTCGCCAAGTGGCCGCCCGATGTTCGGGCCCTTGCAGAGGCCCCGAGCGGCCCCACGGTGATTCTCGTCGCCGGCATCAACGGCTCGGGAAAAACGACCAGCGTGGCCAAGCTGGCGAACCATCTCAAGAAGCAGGGAAAAAAGGTAATCCTTGGGGCGTGCGACACCTTTCGCGCTGCCGCCGTCCTGCAACTGACCGAGTGGGCCGGCCGGTGCGGCGTGGACATCATCAAGCACGGGCAGGACGCCGACCCCGGCGCCGTGGCGTATGATGCCTGCGAAGCGGCACTCGCGCGCAAGGCCGACGTGCTGCTGCTTGATACGGCCGGTCGCCTCCATACACAGGACCACCTGATGCGCGAACTGGCGAAAATCCAGAAAGTCGTCGAGAAGAAGATTCCTGGCGCGCCGCACGAGGTCCTCCTCGTTCTCGACGCGACGATCGGGCAGAACGCCGTGAACCAGGCTCGCATCTTCAGCGAGCACGTCAAGGTGACCGGGATTATTCTCGCCAAGCTGGACGGGTCGGCAAAGGGCGGAATCGTCGTCGGGATCCGCGATCAGCTCAACATGCCCGTGAAGTTCGTGGGGCTTGGAGAGAAGATCGACGACATCGAACCGTTCGATCCGGAGACGTTTGTCGAGGCGCTGTTCTCGGAATGAAGCAAGCCCACGCCGCCGCCGGCACATCGGAAAGGTCTGGACTTCCCGCGAGACCGCGGCCGTCCGACGGCACAAATCAGCGGTTCGGCGCGCACCTGTCGGTCGCCGGCGGGCTTCATCTGGCGTTTGACGCCGCCGTGCGGATTGGCTGCGACTGCCTGCAAATCTTCGTCAAGAACCAGCGGCAATGGTCGGCCCGACCCCTAAGCGAAGAACAGATTCGGGCGTGGCGCGAGGCGGAGGCCGGGTGCAACGTCCGCCCGGTTGTGGCCCACGCGAGTTACCTCCTGAATCTGGCCTCGCCGGACTCGGCGGCCCGCAGGAAGAGCATCGCAGCGCTGGTGGACGAACTGACACGGTGCGAAGCCCTTGGTGTGAGCGGCCTGGTTGTTCACCCCGGAGCACATATGGGCGAGGGCGTCGATTCCGGCATACGCCGCATATGCGAATCGCTCGACGAGGCGCATCACGCAACGCGGGGCTTCTCGGTCCGTGTCCTTCTTGAAACCACTGCCGGCCAAGGTACGTCGCTTGGCCACGAAATCCGGCAGATCGGCCGGATGGTGGAGGGCGTCCGCGAGTCCGAGCGACTTGGCGTCTGCCTCGACACGTGTCACCTGTTTGCCGCGGGCTACGATCTGCGCGACGGTGAGGCATACGGGCGCATGATGGACGAACTGGCAGCGCACGTCGGCCTCGCCCGAATTGCCTGTATCCACACAAACGACTCCAAAGGGGGATGCGGCAGCCGCCTCGATCGGCACGAACACGTCACCAAGGGGGCGATCGGCAGGGGCGGGTTTGCGAATATCCTGAACGACCCTCGGCTGGCGCTCGTTCCGCGGATCCTGGAGACGCCCAAGGGCGTTGACGGCCGCAGTGTCGACCTCGACCGGGTGAACATTCAGCGAATGAAGAGATTGATCATGTCGCGAGGCCTGTCCCAATCCAAATAGACCCTGACCAGACCCGCGCCGTCCAGTGGCCGATGCTTCATCCTCAGGCTGGAACAACGCGAATCGTCCCGCAACGCGGTTGCGACGGGTGCGGACTGGGGCTAATATTCTTTTGTTCGCTAGGGGTGTCCGCGGACAGCGGACTGAGAGCCGGTCGGCGAGCCGGGACCCTTGGAACCTGATCACCGAAGCGCAGAAGTTCCGGACCGCGACCGTCAGGGAGCGGGTCCTGATCATGCGACGACGTGCGTAGGGAAGCGGGCGGCATGTCATATTCAACGTTTCCATTCTTCGAGAAGATTTCATTGCGCGGTGCGGTTGCCCCGAGAGACGCTGGTCACGCTTCATCCGGAGAATTCCCTCGATGAATCCGAAGGTTCAATTACGCACGCAGAGTTGCATTCAGGCCTTGGTTTGGTCTGCGTTGATCTTGCTGACGATTTCCCCAATGGGTCATGCCCAGCCGGGAATGTCCGGGCAATCACAGAAAGAAGATCATTCGCGTCAAATCGAAAAGTCGACGATCTCGCTTGGCGAGGGCGACGGCAAGTTTTCTGCTTACTTCGCCAAACCCAGGACCGACGAAGCCTCGCCGGCGATCATCCTCATTCACGAATGGTGGGGTCTGAACGACTGGGTGAAGAAGCAGGCCGATCGCTTCGCGGAGATGGGCTACGTCGCCATCGCGCCGGATCTGTATCGCGGGGAGGTCGCCAGTGATGCCGAGCACGCGCACGAGCTGATGCGGGGGCTGCCGGATGAGCGGGCGGTGGCCGACATGAAGGCGGCGTTTGAATTCCTCGCGAAGCACGACGCGGTCAAGGGGAAGCCCATTGGCATCATCGGCTGGTGCATGGGCGGGGGTCTGGCACTCAAGCTGGCCATCGCCGAGCCGAGACTTGCGTGCACCGTCATCTGCTATGGCCGCCCGGTGACGGAGGTGGAGCAGCTTAGGAAGATTAAAGGGCCGATCCTCGGCATTTGGGGCGAGACCGATCGCGGCATCGACGTGCCGCCGTTCGAAAAAGCTCTGAAGGAAGCAGGCGTGAAGGCCACGCACCATATCTATCCCGGCGCAGGGCACGCATTCCTGAACGAAACGAACAAGCGGGGGTACAACGCCGAACAGGCCAAGAGGGCGTGGGGAGAAATCAACGGTTTTCTTCAGAAGGAACTATCGGCACGGTAGCAGGTCTGTCATCGTGTCGTGTATTGCCCAACCTACAGGGATTTGCCATGACTCAATTGCAAGCCGCCCGGAAGGGCATCATCACGCCCGAAATGATCCGCGTCGCCCAGCGCGAGTGCACGACGCCCGAGTTTATTCGAGACGAGGTTGCCCGCGGGCGACTGGTCATCCCGGCAAACGTGCGGCACCTGGCCGGCAGCGCCGGCGACACACCGAAGACCCGATCGATCGGCCACAACGGCGATCGCCAGCAGGTCGTCGACGTCGCGCACCCGGACACCATCACCGGGCACCCTGGCCATCGCGACGGCTCATCCTTCTGGGTCAACCAGACCGTCACCCAGCGATGGGCGGTCATCAACGACCCCGCCTATTGCCGCGGCCAGCGCGCCCCCAAGCGCCTCGACCCGATGGGCATCGGCCGAATGATCACCACCAAGATCAACGCCAACATCGGCGCCAGCCCGGTGACGAGCGATACGAATCTGGAGGTCGAGAAGCTTATGTGGGCGCAGAAATACGGCGCCGACACGCTGATGGACCTCTCCACCGGCGGGAATCTCGTCGAATGCCGACAGGCGCTCATTGACCACAGCACCATCCCCATCGGCACGGTCCCGATCTACAGCATGATCATCGGGCGAAACATCGAGGACCTGTCGTACGACGACATCCTCAAGGAAGTGCAGCGCCAGGCCGAGCAGGGCGTGGATTACTTCACCATTCACGCCGGCGTGCGGAAGGACAATCTGCACCTCATCAAGAAGCGGATCACCGGACTCGTTTCGCGCGGCGGATCCATCCTGGCCAAGTGGATGATCCACCACAACAAGGAAAACCCCATGCATACGCTGTTCGACGAGATCAGCGCGATCATGGCGCAGTACGACGTAACTTACTCTCTGGGTGACGGCGTTCGCCCCGGTTGCCTGGCCGATGCGGGGGATGCGGCTCAGATCGCGGAGCTGGAGGCGCTGGGAGAGCTTGTGCATCGTGCCCGTGAGATGGGCGTGCAGACCATGGTCGAAGGGCCGGGCCACGTGCCGCTTCATGAGATCGCCTGGAACATGCAGATCGAGCAGCGCATCTGCGATGATGCGCCGTTCTACGTGCTCGGCCCGTTGGTGACCGACGTCTTCCCCGGCTACGACCACATCACGAGCTGCATCGGCGCGACCGAGGCGGCGCGGGCCGGGGCGGCGATGCTGTGCTATGTGACGCCGAAGGAGCACGTGGGGCTGCCGAAGGCCGACGACGTCAAGCAGGGTTGCCTCGCCTACAAGATCGCCGCCCATGCGGGGGACATTGCCCGCGGCATTCAGGGTGCGCGACAGTGGGATGACGACATGAGCCGTGCCCGGGCGGCGTTGAACTGGCCGAAACAGTTCGAGATCGCCTTCGACGGCGAGACGGCGCGAGCGCTGCACGATGAAGACCTCGACGTGGACACGGACTTCTGCGCCATGTGCGGGCACGATTGGTGCAGCATGCGGATCAGCAAGGAGATCACCGAGTGGGCCAGCGGCAAGGCCGAAGGCTTCACACCTGAGAAGCGGGCGGCAAAGAGCCCTGGGCTGACGCGCGAGCAGATTGAGTATCTGGCGCACCGCGGCCAGAAGCACGCGTGCCACAGCGACAACGTGAAGGACGACGAGGAGGCCAAACGGGTGCAGAGGGAGTATGTGCAGGTAGGTATTGAAACGGCATCGGCCGGTCGGAGATAGGTTCGGGCCTGAATCTTGATCGAGGCCCTGTACCAGATGACCAACACTTCGTGAAGGAATGGCAAATGGATGTCTTTCGGGTGGTCCTGCGTGATGATATCTGTGAGGATGTGGCTATCAGGTGGCAGTCTCAGTTGGTAGACACTCTGAACTGCATTCTAAAGACCCGAGGGGTATCAGATCGCGAATTGCGACGTGGGATCCTTGAAGAGTTCTTTTTCTCCATGGCGTCGCTTCTTGATGGCGTTGCCGGTGGAATCGAGTTCGAGGGCATGCAGTATCGACCTCGACTCGTGTTTGACGACCCTTCGACACCCGGGACGATCCTGGTGTCCGACGCATTTGATCTGCACGACTATACACATTCGGATATTGCAAGCATGCTAGCCGAAGAGACGTAGAAAGGACTCCAGACTTGGGAGTACCCAGACATGCCAGACGGATTCCGCCTCGGTGACTTCACTTTCCTCGCGCCCGGAGAACTTGCACCTATCGACCGCAGTGGCATGCGTCCACGACATCCTTTGCTCGGAGCTGCGCCACCAGACTGGCTAGCTGGATTGGTCAGAGAGGCGGCTTACGAAGGCCCCGCCCGTGTCCTATGGAATGGCGACTTCTGCGGTCATGGTGAACCTGCTTATTCCGTGTTCGATGTTCGAATCGAGAATCAACTGCTCCTTGATGTTTGCCACATTCAAGACGTCCAAATAGGCACGATCTTGATGGCGCGACCAGCAAGTTCAGAAAGTCCATGGCGTGTATTGCATCAGGGAGATTGGTTTCGATTGGGGACGAAAAGGCCCACATCCCCGGTCTCGAAGCGCGGCAACGACTTCACGGCGCAGGCCGGGCCCGGCGGTAGGACAGGCATGCGTTTGGCGATCGGATTCGAGTACCCGATTGAGTGCACCTCGCCCAATGATATTAGCTGGGTCACAGTAGCCTTGATGGAGGATGGCGCGTCTGAAGTATCTTGTATCGTGGATGAAGAGCTGATTTGACGTCGATTCAACCATCCCCACCGGCTGCAACGTGAGGCAACAACAATGAACTGCGTCAACGTGAAACACAAATTGGCAACCTTTACCGACACCTGGTCCCCCAAGATCGTCGGTGAATTGAATGGCCAGTACGTCAAACTCGTCAAGTTCATCGGCGAATACGTCTGGCATCATCACGCGAATGAAGACGAGCTGTTTCTCGTCTTAGAGGGCGAGTTCGATCTGCATTTCCGCGATCGGGTCGTCACCCTGCGCGAGGGAGAGTTCTGCATCGTTCCGCGCGGGGTCGAGCACAAGCCCGTGGCCAAGGAGCTTTGCAGCGTGATGCTCTTCGAGCCGGCCGCCACGCGAAACACCGGAAATGTCGATCACGCCTACACCATCGAACCAGACGCCCTCGATCGTATCTGACCGACGCATGCCGGTCCCGCGCGCTTTGCTATTATCGCCCCACACGCCCGACGCAGTGAGTCGTCCGGGCATGCGGTCCGAGACACAGGAGAAACCCTTTGCAAGCCCTTTCGCCTGAGGCGCTCGTTTGCCAACTCAAGTGGCGCTACGCCGTCAAGAAGTTTGACCCCGCCAGGAAGATTTCCCCGGACACCTGGGCGGCCCTGGAGCAATCGCTGGTGCTGACGCCCTCGTCCTTTGGTCTTCAGCCGTGGAAGTTCCTGGTTATCACCGACCGCGCGATGAAGGAAAAGCTCGTGCCGCTCTCGTGGCGCCAGACCCAGCCGGCGGATTGCTCGCACTTCGTCGTATTCGCCGCGCGCACGACCCTCAGCGAACGTCACGTCGACGAGTATGTCGCCCGGGTGGCCGAGGTCCGAGGGGTACCGCCGGACTCCCTTGCGGGTTTTCGAAAAATGATGATCGGAACACTCGTGCCGCCCAGGCCAGGCTTTGAAATCAAACACTGGGCGTCGCTTCAGGCGTACATCGCGCTGGGCAATTTCATGACATCCGCCGCGGTGATCGGCGTCGATACCTGCCCCATGGAAGGAATCGAGCCGGCGAAGTACGACGAGCTGCTCGGGATCTCGGATTCCGGTTTTGCAACAATTGTCGCCTGCGCCGCCGGGTACCGGGCGGCGGACGACAAGTACGCCGTTGTTCCCAAGGTCCGATTCCCGGCGGAGGTGGTCGTTCAGCGCGTCTAGCGTGAGAGGGCTCCTTGTTCGCAATGGTGCCTCATGGTCCGCGGAAAGTCGCAGACACGGCCGAAGAATGGGAACGACGCAAAGACCGGCAGGTCCGCTACGAAGCGCGCCGCCGCGCAGCGCACGCCGTCCACGTCGGACCGGCATCCGCTTTTTCGTGCCTACCTGGCCGTAAGCCTCGACGGCTACATTGCCGACAGCCGCGGCAGTGTGGACTGGTTGAATCCGTATTTCAGCCCGGAGATTGACTTCGGGGCGTTCATGAGATCGATTGGCGCGATCGTCGTCGGCCGCGCGACGTATGACTGGGCCGCCGCCCACGGGGGCGCAACGGCGCACTTTGGCGGCCGAACGATCGTAATGACCCATCGGCCGATCCTAAATGTGCCGGCCGGAGTTGAAGCGTATTCCGGCGACGTTCGCCCGCTGGTCGAGCGTCTGAAACGCGAACTTGCCGGCCGTGACAAGGATGTCTGGCTCATGGGCGGCGGGAAGTCGCTCGCTGCTTTCCATGAGGCGGGACTCGTGGACCGATGGGAACTGGGGATTATGCCGGCGCTGCTCGGTGACGGCATTCCCCTCTTTCCTCCCGGCGCCGGTGCCGTCGAGCCGCTTCGGCTGGTCCATCAGCGCGTGCTGAAGAGCGGCATGATCGAGGCATGGTACGAGCCGCAGCGCGGAACCGCCCGCCTATGATCTTGTCGCGGTGAAACCTGGCAAAGGGTCTTCCGCGCAGCGATAAGGGATCACCCTCGATCCGGAGCACCCCGTCGGACGGGCAACGACGCGCGACCCGGTGCATCCGATTTGACTCCAGACGGGGCGGCGACTATTTTCCGCCCCCGTATTCTTGTTTTTGCACCTGGCGTCCTGAGTCCCATTCATCAAAGGAGAGGCATCATCATGAAACGATTCAATGTTTCGATTCCACTGGCTGTTTGCAGCATGGTCGGCCTGATCGGACTGAGCTGGCCGCTCAGCGTTCACGGCGGGACGGAGGCCGTCGCCACGACCGGAAGCCCCATGGTGGAGATCACCAAGCGCTGCCCTAATCTCCGCTACATCGGCCGCGATGCGGCATTTGAGATCGTTGTCACAAACCGTGGAACCGGTCCGGCGATGAATGTCACCGTCACGGACAACATTCCCTCCGGCGTGGAGTTCATCAGCGCCGACAACGGCGGACAGCGCTCCGGCAGCAACGTGGTCTGGCGACTCGGCACGCTCCAAGCCGGACAGAGTCAGACGCTGACGGTCAACGCCCGGTGCAACAAGATCACCACTGTGCGCAACGCGGCGACGGTCACTTACTGCGCAGAGGCCACGGCAGTCTGCGAGTTTCCGGTGCGCGGGATTCCCGCCATTCTGCTCGAATGCGTCGATGATCCGGATCCAATCGAAGTCGGCAGCCAGCTCACCTACACGATCATCGTCACCAACCAGGGCACCGAGACCGGCACCAACATCGCGATTCAATGCACGCTGCCGCCGGAGCAGGAGTTCGTAAAGGCCGCGGGCCCGACCGATGGCACCTCCGCGGGCAAGGACGTTACGTTTACGCCGCTGGCGACCCTTCCGCCGAAGGCCAAGGCGGTTTACGCGGTCACGGTTCGCGGCATCAGTGCGGCAGACAGCCGGTTCCGCGTGACGCTCAAGAGCGACCAGACCGATACGCCGGTGATGGAGACCGAGAGCACGCACATTTACGAATAGCACGTTTTGTGCGATTATCGAATACCACGCCCGGCAGCGCGCGGCCCGCGCTGTCGGGGCCTTTTTTTGCCGGCCGCCCACCGAAACGGCCATTCCCACGGACAGAACCATCTTCGCACGGCCCGATTCTCGAATTGACCCTCAAACGGATCGTCCCATCCCTGACAATTGTCAATGCGCAGGGCAGCGGAAGGCCCGCCGAGGGGGTATGATTCGGCCTTCCCAATGGGTCAAGTGCCAAGCGTGGCCCAGGCGGGTCCGGGCGACGGGCCCGAGGCAGACATGATCGACACATCGAAAGTGACGGACCGGCGCCGACTGCACTTCGACAATCCACGGCAGCTCCATAGCGACGTGGACCGGATCGTAGCGTCCGAACGAACTGGCACGCTTCGCCGAACCGGCAACTGGACCACGGGCCAGATCCTCGGACATCTCGCGGCATGGATTGATTACGCCTACGACGGATACCCGGTCAAGCCGCCGTGGTTCATCAAGTTCATTCTGCGCTTCGCGAAGAAGAGATTCCTGCGCGGTCCGCTCAAGGTCGGCGTCAAGATTCCAAAAGTACCCGACGGCACCTACGCGACCGAGCCGCTTTCGGTCGACGAAGGTCTGGCCCGCTTCAACCGGGCGTGGGCGCGGCTCCAGGATCGCCCGCCGACGGCGCCGAACATCCTGTTCGGACCATTGACACACGAAGAGTGGATTCAATTGAATCTGCGCCATGCCGAGCTGCATCTTGGCTTCCTGCATCCGCGCTGAACGCGAATCGACGAGTCAACTCATGGCCGACGCCGATCACTGGATGCGCATCCTTTACGGATTCGGGGCGTTCGTCCTGGCTGCGAGCCCGATACTCGCGATGGTGATCTTGTCGCGATGGCAGAAATCTCGCCTCGACCGGTACAGCGACCTGGGGCCCACCTGCGACCGCTGCGGCTATCTCCTGATCGGGCTCAACGATTCACGCTGCCCGGAATGCGGCACGACGATCGCCCGGGAAACGATCGAGGAATTGGAGCGAAGCATTTCAACGCGTCCTGCCGAGGACCCCGGCCGCGATGCGTGACGGCCGCGAAGACCGCGATCGATCTGCAGGCCGGGCAGTGGCGCAGTCATTCCCTTGGCCCCTTTGCGGCGAGAATGCGCTCGATCTCATCGGCGCCCATACCCCGATCCACCAGAGACCGCTTGAGGGCGTTTTCCGACCGGGTCTTCTCGATGCTTCTCCAAGCCATGGAGACTGACGTGACAATCGCGATCAGGCAACCCATGATGATTGCAATGTTCTCCACGCGAAACAGGGCATTCCAGTTCACTTCCGCAAGCATCATTGGACATCCTCCACCACGAGAGTACACCCACGATTCTTTAGGGCTTTCGGCCCGGGAAGCTGTGCCTCCCGCGGACGTATTATGCCGGGGGTCACCAATATTTGCCTATCCGTCCCGGAGCGGGTCAGCCCTCGGCCTCGCCGAGCCGCTTTGAAAGCTGATCGTCGATCCGGGCCCCGCGCACGTTGAAGTACCGCGCCTCGGGGTGGTGGGTAATGATGGCGCTCGTGGACTGCTCCGGATCGAGCTGAAACTCGTCGCTCAGGGTGATACCGACGCGGCCGGGCTCCAGGAGGGGCCAGAGCTTCGCCTGGTCCTCCAGGTTGGGACACGCCGGATAGCCAAAGCTGTAGCGGCTCCCCTGGTAGCCCTGTTGAAAGAGCCGCCGGACTTCCCGGGCGTCCTGGCCGGAGATGCCCAGCTCCATGCGGACCTGCTTGTGCATGTACTCCGCGAGAGCCTCGGCGGCCTCAACCGAAAGTCCGTGCAGGTGGAGATAGTCGCGGAATCGATTCTGGGCGAACCACTCTCGCGCCACGTCGCTGGCCCTGCGGCCGACAGTGACAATCTGGAAAGCCGCGACGTCGAATTCGCCGCCGGCGAGTGGCCGCCAGAAATCCGCCAGGCACCAGTACGGCGGCTCCGACTGCCGCGGAAACGTAAAACGCGCGATTTCCCGCTTCAGCGCGGGCGCCTGGCCCTGCGCCGGCGGCTCAAAGATGACAAGATCGTTGCCCTCGCTGCACGCAGGCCAGTAGCCGTACACAACCTGCGGGACGAGGATCTCCTCCTTCGCACACCGCCGGGCAAGCTCGTGCAGAATAGGCCGGACCTCGTCCTTGATGAAGGCTTCGTATTCGTCTTTCTTCCGCCCCGCCGGGGTGTACTGCCATTGCACGCCAAAAAGCATCTTCTCATTGATGTACGGCATGATCGTCTGAAGATTCACGTGCTCAATCACGCGCGACCCCCAGAACGGCGGCACCGGGACCGGATTGTCGGTGGCAATGGCGCTGCGACCGGGGATCGCGCCGGTCATCGGACGAATCTGTGCGCCTGCCTTTTTCCTTGGGGCCGTGGTCGGCGTCGCG
The DNA here is from genome assembly GCA_003576905.1 of Planctomycetota bacterium. Taxonomy (GTDB): domain Bacteria; phylum Planctomycetota; class Phycisphaerae; order UBA1845; family UTPLA1; genus UTPLA1. The sequence continues at coordinate 79,074 of QEVG01000003.1, forward strand.
TCGGCGACGAGGGGCTGCCCGTCGGCGAGCTTCCGCATCAGCGCGAGGCCCTCGAAGGCATCGCCGGCATAGGCGAGCGGTCCCTTGTATATCGCCCGCAGGTCGTGCTCGACATAGCTGCGCGTCAGGGCGGCGCCGCCGAGGATGACCGGAATCCGAAGCCCGCGCTCGTTCAAAACTTCAAGGTCGTCGCGCATCACCAGCGTCGACTTGACCAGCAATCCCGAAAGCCCGATCGCGTCGGCGCCGTGCTTTTCATAGGCGTCGATGACGTTCTGAATCGGCTGCTTGATGCCAAGATTGTGCACCGTGAAGCCGTTGTTGCTGAGGATGATGTCGACGAGGTTTTTGCCGATGTCGTGGACGTCGCCCTTCACGGTCGCGAGGATGATCGTTCCCTTGCTTTCGCCCGCGACCTTTTCCATGTGCGGTTCGAGATGGGCAACCGCCGCCTTCATCGTTTCGGCCGAGGATAACACGAACGGAAGCTGCATCTTGCCCGCCCCGAACAAGTCCCCCACCACTTTCATCCCGTCGAGCAGGAAGGTGTTGATGATCTCGAGCGGCGCGTACTTTTTCATTGCCTCGTTCAGGTCGGCGTCGAGCCCGATCCGGTCGCCGTCGATAATCCTCTGTTTGAGGCGTTCTTCGATCGGAAGGTCTGCCAGTGTCTTTTTCTTCTCGCCGACCTTTTCACCCTCGCCAAAGAGCCTGATAAAGTGCTGAAGCGGGTCAAAACCCTCGCGGCGGCGGTCGTAGATGAGGTCCAGCGCGGCATTCCAGCGTTCGTCGCTGATCTTGTTCTGCGGAAGTATCTTGCTCGCGTGCACGATGGCCGCGGTCAGCCCCCGCTCCATCGCCTCGTGCAGAAAGACCGAATTCAGCACGGCCCGTGCCGCCGGGGCGAGTCCGAAGCTCACGTTCGATACGCCCAGAATCGACCCACAGCGAGGAAACTCCTTCATGACGTGCTCAATACCGTCGAGCGTCTCGAGCGCCAGACGGCGGTCGGCGTCCACGCCCGTGCTGATGGGGAACGTCAGGCAGTCAAAGAGAATGTTCTCCTCCGCGATGCCGTATTTCTTCGTCAGGAGTTCGTGCAGCCGGCGGGCGATCTCTATTTTCCGCGCCGCCGTCTTTGCCATCGCCTCGGTGGGATCCTCGTCAATCGTCAGGGCCACAACCGCCGCGCCGTACTTCCGGAGCAGCGGACAGACTTTTTCAAGCTTCTCCTCGCCGTCTTCGAGGTTCACCGAATTGACGATGCACTTTCCACCGGAGCGCTTCAGGCCCGCCTCCAGAATCCGCGACTCGGTGGAATCAAGCATCAGCGGGACGGTCACGTCCTTCACATACCGCGCAACGACGACATCCATGTCCGGCACGCCGTCGCGGCCCACATAGTCAACGCAGACATCGAGAACGTGCGCGCCCTCACGCACCTGTTCGCGGCCGATATCCACGAGCCCGTCAATGTCCTGTGCGAGGAGCAGGTCGCGGAACTTCTTGCTGCCGTTCGTGTTGCTCCGCTCGCCCACGATCAGGAAGCTGTTCTCCTGCCGCAGTGAAACGGCCTGGTAGACGCTGGAGCAGCTCGGCGTCGATTGAGGTTCGCGATGCTTGGGGACGAGTCCCCGAACTGCGTCCACCACTACCGCCAAATGTTCAGGCGTCGTCCCGCAACACCCCCCGACGAAGTTCACGCCGTCGGCCACCACGAATTCCCGAAGCCAGCGGGCGAGTTCCGCGGGCGTCAGGGCGTAATGCGTTTTTCCATTCACGAGCTGCGGCAGGCCGGCGTTGGGCACCACGCTGATGAGCCGTGAACTGTGCCGGCACAGATGCCGGACGTGCTCCGACATCTCCTGGGGACCGGTCGCACAGTTAATGCCGATGACCTGCACCTGCGGGTAGGCCTCCAGCGTCGTCAGGGCCGCCGCGATCTCCGTGCCGACCAGCATCGTGCCGGTCACTTCTATCGTGACGGAGACGAAGATCGGCACGATGCGCGACTTTTCGTGCATCACCTGTGTCGCGGCGCAGATCGCCGCCTTCGCCTGGAGAATGTCCTGGCAGGTCTCGATGATCAGGGCGTCCACGCCGCCATCGACCAGGCCGCGCGCCTGTTCCGCGTAACTGTCTTCGAGAATGTCGAAAGTCGTATGGCCGAGCGTGGGCAGTTTTGTGCCCGGCCCCATTGAGCCCAGGACAAACCGCGGCCGCGCGGGCGTCGAAAAGCCGTCCACGGCGCGCCGGGCGATCTGCGCGGACGAGCGGTTGTAGGTGTAGGTCTGGTCCGAAAGGCCGAACTCGCCAAGTACGATCTTGTTCGCCCCGAACGTGTTCGTCTCGACGCAGTCGCAACCCACCTTGAGGAATTCGGCGTGGATCTCCTCGATGAGCTCCGGGCGGGAGTGGCTGATCACTTCCGGACAATTCTCGCAACCGCAATAGTCCTTTTCGACGGACAATTCACGGGCGTAGATACTGGTTCCCATTGCCCCGTCGAGGACGACGACGCGCTGGGCGGCAAGTTCAAGAAGAGGGTGCTTCAAGGGTAGATTCCTCGGGGCTCCGGTCGGTAAACTCACTATTCTAGGGGATTTGCGAAGGGTCGACTAGGAAGCGCCAACATCGCGGTCAGGTGCATTTTCGGGCCGTTCGCTCGAACTTCTCGCCAAGGAGCCGGCGAACGACTCCCTTGAGCTGAAGCGCCGTCAGAGCCACCGCCACGCGGGAAGGCGGCAGACCGGTCTGTTCGCAGAGATCATCCACACCCAGAGCATCGGCCGCGAGGGCCGCGACAATCTGCTTTTCCGGCTCATCCATGGCTACAAACTCGCCTGAATCCGATAAGGTCGCGGGCGGCTGGGGAGCTGCCGCTTCGCACATGGCCTTTCCGGCCGCGCCGAACTCCTCCAAGATGTCCTCGAAGCGAGTGGCCAGCTTGGCGGCGCCTTTCTTGATGAGGTCGAGGCAGCCTGCCGCCTGCGGTGTGTCCACCCGACCGGCAAGGGCAAAGACCTCGCGGTTATAGTCAATGGCCTGGTGGGCAGTGAGAAGGGCTCCGCTTCGTTTCGCCGCCTCCACGACGAGCACGCCAAGCGAAAGCCCAGCGATGATCCGGTTCCTCGGCGGGAAGTTCTTGGCGTCGGGGGCGACGCACATCGGCAATTCGCTGATGACCGCTCCGTGCTGCGCGATCTGTTCCGACATCTCTACGGCATCGGGTGGATATACATGCGAAAGCCCGCAGCCGACGACCGCCAGCGTGCGACCGCCCGCGGCCAGAGCGCCTCGATGGGCAAAGCTGTCCACCCCGCGGGCCATTCCCGAGACCACGGTCATTCCGGCGTTGGCGGCGAGCGCGCCGAAACGCTCCGCCTGCTCGGCGCCATAACGGGAGCACGAGCGCGAGCCGACAATGGCCAGGGCAATGACATCGCGGCGGTCCAGCTTGCCTTTAATGTAAATGCACGGCGGCGGGTCGTCGATTCGACTCAGGGCCACGGGGTACTCATCATCAACGAGACAGATGATCCGGACACCGTGACGCTCGGCGAGCGCGACTTCGGACGCAACATCCACCTTGTCGCGCAGCCGGGCAATGTTCTCGGCGATGCGCGGCCCGACGCGCTCCGCCGACGCAAGCATCGCGACGCTTGCACCCAGCACAGCGTCAATTCCGCCCAGTTCGCGAAGCAGACTGGCAAACCGGATCGGGCCCACTTCGGGAACCATGGTCAGCCGAAGGTACTTGAGCGCGTTTTCGCTGGCAGTCACGATTGGCCGACCCTTCCTGCCCGATGACGGACGACCACATGGGACCGCCGCCAACAAAGAAGCCCGCGGACATTTGTCCGAGGGCTCATGTTAAACGCACAAATGGGATTTGTTGAGACGCGCCCTATGGCACTAAACCCGGACGGCGCCGCCGGCCGACAGGGGCCGCGGCCCGTGCCCCCGCAAGGCCGGCCCTGCCAATACGAAGTGCCCCCCTGAGGCCGCGGACAACCCTCCGCGCGACCGCAGGGACCTTTACGCCTGGTGCGCCGGCTCCGCGGCTGCCACTTCACCCAGTGGCCGCCTCCCGGAGTACCCGGCGCCGATTTCGTGGAAATGCCCGATCCGTTCCTCGCCATGGCGCCAGCAGAGCTCGACCTCGCGACCGTCGACGATCGCGGGAAAATCCACCAGACCCATGCGCCAGTCCTTGAGTTCACAGCCGATGGCGGTGAGTTCCTCGTAAAGGTCACGCAGGCGATCAAGTTCGATCTCGTATTGCCGGCGAACGGCGTGGTGCTCTTCCTGGCTAACGTCGGGCCGACGGATATGGCAGCGCTCTTCGAGGGAGCTGACCCGCTTGTACTGCTTGACCATGTCGGCCACGATTCGCTTGACGAGGGGAATCGTCCGATTGGCATGTTCGAGCGTAAAGAGCTTGCGTCGCTTGTTTCGGATCGGGCGGGATTGTGATTGGGGTGCGTCGTAGACTTCCATGATCTCCTCGCTGCAAACATGCCCTTGCAGGCGGCTTGTCAAGCCTAAGAGTTCCCCCAGAACCACGCCCTGCGCACAGAACTTCAAACGTCGAGCGTACCAGTCTTCGGCGCGCGTGTCAACGAAAACATCTGGACTTTCGACGTTGTCTTAAATTAGCGCCCTTACAGCGCGCGGCCGCGAAAGCACAGCGTCCGCTAAAACAAGGCGCATGCAAACGTGCGCGCCCGGCCACTCGCACGACCGACAGGGAGTGGTTCGTTACCGGACATTCGGTCCGTTTTCCCACAATTCAGGGGATAATTTCGAGGTTGCGTTCAACGCGCGGCCGGCCTGCGAGGAGGAGCGCCTCACGGCGCGGCTTGCCCGGCCATCTGCGCCGCCTGCATAAGGGTCGCGGAACACATGCACAGGAGCATGCCGCCGGAGACGCAGAGGGAAACGATTGCGGGCCATTTCGGCGGCGTGCGCCGGATCAGCGCGATGACACCACAAATGACACTCACGAGAGGAAGTCCGCACAGCCCTGCCATGATCAGCACTTGAAGGCCGGGACGGGCCATCAGCGCATCCTGCATCAGCTTGTTCATCTCTTCCGGTGACATGGTGCTCGGATCGACGCCGCGAAAGACGGACACCATGAAACCGGCGATGACCGCCAGTGTGACCAGCGTCGCGGACGTACACACCAGCGCCACCCAGCTCAATACGTTGGTGCCCGTCGCCGGAAGGGCAGGCGGAGCGGAAGCGAAATCGGTCGGGACATCACCGGGGAGCGAGGCGGTTCGGGCGTCGGCCGGCCGGCGGCCGATCGTGCTGTCCGTCACGGCCGGTGCGGTTACGACCTTTCGACAATAGGGACATGTCACGGCCTGATTGGCCAGTTCATCGTCCACCTCGATCGGCTGTCCGCATGCAACGCAGAAGAACTGTATCGCCATTGTGCCCGTTCACTCCCTGCGCGGCCCGAAGGAGCGCCGCGGAATGGTGAATGTAACCGATGGCCGGAGAATTGCCCAATCGAGACGGACCCTGTCCGGAAACATCGGAATTGCAGAAACCAGCCGGCGAGAAAGGAAAAGGCGACTGCGGCAACCCGGGGTCAGCCGCCCATGACCGCCGTTAGAAAATCGGCGAGATCGTCGAGCGATACGAGATAATCGCCCGTGAAGTCGCCTCGCGCGACCGGATCGAGCGCCGGAAACGCGGCGTAGTATGCGGCCGGTCCATTCAGGACAAGGTCCACGTACGAGGCGATATCAAGACCGTTCACGTTTCCGTCGCCGTTGAGGTCGCCCTTCGGCAGTCCGGGATCATTCAGAATAACCGCCTTCGCAAGCGGATCGCCGACCACGATCTGCTGCCAACTGAGGCAAGGCAGCGACGCATAGGCCGCCTCGCCCCATGTCATCCCGTGTACCAGGAAGTTCACGAACAGGAATTCGTTGTCGGGGATACTGAAGCTGAACGGCTCCCAGACGTTTCCAACGGCGAACGTTCCGCCGGCGGTGATGAAATCCGCGAGCTGTTCCAGTCCGGCGGCGGTTCCGAGGCCGTTGAGCGCGCGGCCGTTGTAGGACTCGATCGTGTTGAAGATCGCCCCCGGTGGAAAGTTGAACCCGTCGATATAAGTTGCCGTGCCGGGCGGATCCTCTCCGAGGCCCGCGACCGCGTCGTGGTTTTCGCCATAGGACGCGTACGCGATGATCGGCATGGTCTCCTCGGCCGACGAAATGAAGTCGAATGTGCCGTCGTAGCGAACGTCCCAGCCATCGGCCGAAAGGATCGCCGCCGTTTCTTCGTAGTCGTCGCCTGCCCGGAACGGGTCGTTCGTCGTAAAGAGCCGGTCGTCGTCAAGGTCCTGGTTGGTTGAAACGTTGAACTCGTCAAGAATGATTCGCACGAGCGCCTTGTTGACCCGCAGCGCGCGGGCCCGCTCAATCGTCGCTTCGGCGTCGGCCAGCGTGGTGCCGTCAATCCGACACACGAGATACATGTCGCCCGGTGTCAGGAGCGTCGCCCCGGCCCCATTCGGAATCCATGCGATGTTACTGCGGTTCAGAAACGACTTGGCCGTCATGATATTCGTTCGGTCAAACGTATCGACCCCCGACATGCTCGTGTGATACGGGTTGTCGATCATGTTGTCGGCAAAGCTGTCCATCTGGCCGCCCGCTTCGCCGGCGTCCAGTTCCTGCCACAGCAACGTGAGTTCGGCGTCGATCGAGCCGAACGTGGCGTCGCCCGCGCTGAACTCCGTGTTGGCATTGTTCGGATTGTCCCCCACCGGCCCGTTGTCGGTGTCCTGAAGGCGATGCGGGATGGGTCGGATCAGCACGATGGCCAGGATGTCCGACGGCCCCGGACCCGTGCCGGAAAGAAGATAATCGCGAATGGGATCTCGAATCTGCGACTTGTACGCGGCATGCGACAGATTCGACGTCAGGATCGTGTTTCGATTCAGGTCGAAGACGTTTTCCGGCGGAATATCCGGGTGTGCCGCGAGATACGAATCCTTCAACGCCGAAGCATCACCGGCCTGCGAATTGAAGACAACGAGCACCTGCTCCGGGAGAATCTCCGACCGCGCCGTCCCGGCGGCGGAAAGCACGAGCGCAATCGCCAAGGCGATTCCTGTAATGGGCCGGGCCGGGCGCGGAACTTGTGTGGAACATGTCACCTCGGTCGTCTCCGATCTCCCCCGTAGCGTTGACGGCTTCCCCCGTAAGCACCGCGGCCCCCACGCGCGGGTCGGCGCGACATGGCTTGCTGCTTGCGGAATGATCCCGGATCGGGAATCTCTGGCCTGCCGGTACCGATTATATCACGGTTGCAGAATCGCTGCGACGAATTCGTCGACGTCCATTTCGTCCGCCGCGCCGGAGAGATTCATGTCGGCCGTGCACCGCTGGAAAAACGTGCCGCCGTAAAGTACGACATTCACGAAAGCCCCGACGTCCTCGCCATTTACGAGGCCATCGGCGTTTACATCACCCCTGAGGCAGTCGACGTCCCCGGTCACAACCAGCGCGTATCCCTGCGTCCCCGCATTCACCGCCGCCGCGTTGACATCGATGCGCCACACACCCAGCGCCGGCGCGGTCCGGTGAACCTGTTCGGTGTTGTTCTTGAAGTCCGCCGCGCCGCCCGTTGTCGATTCCGCGCCGCTGAAGTCGTTTCCGAGGTACGCGCCGGCGTCGGGCGCCGTGACGACGAGGTCGAGGTTATTGACCGGCGTGAATGCCGCATTCAGCGCAGCCGGTTCATCGGTCCAGACCAGTGTCACTTTGAGCGGCATGGACACCGCGCCGACCCCCACGTAATACGTGTGGATTTCTCCCGTCGAGAGGCCGTCGGCATTGCGTATGTCCTCGATGAGCAGCCGCCGGTCATCACCCGCCAGGTAGATCGCGTCGTCCATGAGCACGCGGCCCCAGCCTTCGCTGTTTGTCATGTAGCCCGGCATGCCGCTCATATCCACCGCTGAGTTGATCACCAGCGCCTTCAGCAGGGCTCCGGTGGGCGTGAAAGCGTGAGCCGGCGCCGCGAATCCCGTCGGGTACATTCCCTCCATGCAATACTGCCGGGCCAGCGCCGCCAGTCCCGCCACCGACGGCGTCGCGAAAGACGTGCCGCCGCCGGCGCCGGTGTCGTTAATGCCGCACGCGGAATTGTCCAGCGCCGAACGCGAGCCGCACGCGACACCGAACACCTCGGGCTTCAGGCGGCCGTCGGTCGTCGGACCCGTTGAACCCCTGCAATAGTTTCCCTGATTGGGCGTGTCGCTCGTACCGGCCACGGCCAGGCAGTTTTTGGCGTTCTCCGGTGTGCCGCTTGCGCCGAAGTTTGCCACGGCGACAAGCACCATGTCGTCCTCGTAGGTCCGGGTGAATTGATCGATGTCCCGCGCCCACGACCCGTAGGAAGTGGAACTGCTGCCCCAGCTGTTGCTGTGAATCCTCGCCCCGTCGTTATGGGCGATGGGAAGGCGGTTGCTCAGGATCATCTGCCCGCCGCTGAGGACGCCGGGATAATGTTGAAACACCAGCCGGGCCTTGTAGGCCATGCCTTTCAGATCCAAAGTCGAATTGGCCAGTTCATCCCCGACGCAGTTGCCCGCGACGTGCGTGCCGTGGTCGCCGAAGGTCGGATTGATGCCCGCCCCGTAGTATGCCTGAATCTTCCGGTGAAGCGGGCCGATCGGGTTGCCTCCGGGATCGGCAAAGGCGCAGTGGGCGTCATACATGTCCCAGTCGATCAGGCCGATTATCTGGTTCTCGCCATGGAGTCCCGCGTCCCAGAGCGTCCGCGCTTCGGAGATGTTGCTTTGAAGAATCCATGAATTCGAGGCATTGCGCGGCTCGGCTTCGAGCACTTCCTCGACAAACATGACTTCTTTCATGCGGCCGATCTCCGCGATCTTTACAAGCGGTACTTCGGCGATGAACTGCCTGCGTGTTCCGCGCCGTGCTTCGGCGCGAACCGCGGCCCCCCGGGCTTCCAATGCTTCCCGATCCGTGCCCGCCGGGACCCCTGAAAACGTCTCGATCGCAAGTAGACGGCGGCCGCGACGCTCGATCTCCCGCCGCTCGCGCGACGCGGCGGCGACCCTCCCCACGGTCGGGCAGAGCTTCCAGGAATCCTCAAAAATGCCGACCCAGTCCACAAAGCCCAGATCGGCGAGAGCCCGTGCATCCGCTCCGCCGAGTTCTGCAACGTACGCATGGACAGGCAGATACTCGCGCAACCCTACGCCCGCAGCGACAAGTGCCGCTCTGCGGTGCGGCGTCATCGGGCCGTCGAGGTGAATGACATATCGCTGGGAGCCATCGAAGACCGCATTGGGTGAAAGCATCGAAGGTTGATGGCCGAGATCGACGGAACCGGACTTAAGCAGTAGCTTGCTGCTGGGAAGGTGGTCGAGGTCGGCCACGGCCGCCGGCGCCTGGGCCTGGATTTGCGGCGCGGAAAGAAAGAACCACGCCCCGACAAGTACAGCCCCAAGTGTTCCGCGCGTCGCCATCCCTTTCGCCTCCAACGACTCGGGGGCGCCCCCCCTGCCGCTTTCACAACACTCGATGATATGCATCTGGCCCGGCCGAAACGAGTACTTCACACCCGATAAGTTCGTGGCTGGGTGCTCGACAAACGTCAGGCCCTATAAACCGCGTGCCCCCATAACGGCGCAGTGTTATGATATCCCCGAAAAGGCGCCCGTAGCTCAGCTGGATAGAGCAACGGTTTCCTAAACCGTAGGTCGTAGGTTCGAATCCTATCGGGCGCGATCGATCCATCCTTCGAGAATCCTGAGTAGCGATCGGAGACTGACATGCCCCGATTCACGGGTGATTTTCAAGGAAAATGCGAAGCATGCGACGAATACGTCGAATTCGCCGTTGGAATCCAGACCGATCGGACGCCTGTCGCCATGCATTTCGGACCCTCCGGCCCGCAGCCGGTGCGCCTGATCGACGTGGAACTGGGCATTCTGCTTGAAGACACGGCGGAGATTCGCATCCGCTTTGAGTGCCCTTTGTGCGGGGGCGATTCCTCCGGAAAGCTGACCTGCCGACATGTCCCCGACCCCCTGTCCGCGAGTTGAAACCATAGTAATGCGACAGTATCCGGCAGCACCGCTTCGGCCGCGAGGATAATGCTCGCGCCGGGCAAATTGGCCGATCGGGTGCGTTTGCGCGGGTTTCGTAGGCCGGGCCGGGGCGGCCTGCGCAAAGTTCGCCGACGCGGGGCCACGATCCCATCTCATTGGTAATACCGGGCCGCAACCTGTCCGATACTCGCCGTGCCCCAGACCGCCGGGCGAATGATTCGTCGCCGCGCCGCTTTGCAAGGAACACGACCATGGACCTGCGATATCTCGAACGAAGACAGGACCCGCGAACGCCGACCTATGTGCCGATCTCAATCCTCGTCGACGGCCGGGAGTCGGAAACGCCGGCGCACCTGGTCGACCTGTCCTCCTGCGGGGCGGCCGTACTTCTGACTCAGCACCACGCTCCGGAAATCGGCGAACATCTCAACGTGCATTTCGAGATTCCCAACAACGACGGCGGAGCCGAGACCACCCGGCGCATTGAATCCGGCATCGTGGTCAACGCGACCACTCCTGAGCGCGGTGTCCGGCGCGTCGGCATCCGGTTCTTCGAGCGGCCGGAATTCGGCAGTGAATGGATCGTTCCAACCGACCTCCTTTCCTGGCACAAGAAGACGAAGCTAGCCGACGGTTTACACGAAAGCCGTTGGCAGACTGCCCGGAACTTCACTCTCGCGAACTCCGCAAAGCCCGCTCCGCTGAACGCCTGATCCGTCGCCGCCGCGATGCCTTTGAGTTCCACCATTCCAGCCTGACTCGAAAGTAATCCAGTGCTGGCCCCCCTGTACCGGTGGCGATATACTCCGCGCCCTGGCAGGCCGCCGGGTCTGCGCGTGTGACTCAGCCTCGGTAGATCACAATGGCCGCCCCCATTAAATCCCCGCCAGCCGCCCGCCGTTTCATTGACGCCTTGCAGCCCGGCGAACAGATCGCCGATCAGGTCTTCCTGATTCACAAAAAAGACCTGCGTACGACGACCAACGGCGGCTTGTACATTCATCTCGTGCTGGCGGATCGCACCGGGCAGCTCCTGGGGCGCGTGTGGAGCGCCACACAGCAACAGTACGACTCCATTCCCGAAGGCGGTTTTCTCCGAATCCGCGGCCGGACCGAGTCCTACAAGGGTGCCCTTCAGTTCATCGTCGACGGCATGCGCCCCGCCGCGCCGGGCGAGTACGATCTCGGCGACTTCATTCCGCGCACGCCCTACGACGTCGACGAGATGTGGGAACGCGTGCTCGCAATCCTGCGCACAATCAAGAACCCGCACCTTCTCGCACTGATCAAGGCCTTTGTCAAAGACGAAGGAATTGTCGCAAGCTTCAAAAAGGCTCCCGCGGCGGTCGCCAATCACCATGCCTACGTCGGCGGCCTGCTGGAGCATACGCTGAGCCTGCTCGACCTGGCGACGCGCATCTTCGGCAAGTCGGACGAAAAGGAGAGTCATTACCCGTTTGTGAGCCGAGATCTCATCCTCGCCGGCATCTTCCTGCACGATATCGGGAAAACGGTCGAGCTGACGTACGACACGAATTTCACCTATACGTCCGGCGGGCAGCTGGTGGGCCACATCGCACAGGCGGCGGTCTGGATCGATCGAAAGGCAGCCGAAGTCGAGGAGGATACGGGCAAGCCGTTCCCCGAGGACATCCAACAGGTCCTGACGCACATCATCCTGTCGCATCATGGTCAGTACGAGTTTGGGAGTCCCAAGCTCCCGGCGTGCCCCGAGGCCATTGCCATCCATTATCTGGACAACATCGACGCAAAGTTGAACATGGCGGCGACGGCCATCCGAGAGGCCCGAAACTCGGAAAGCGACTGGACGGAATGGGTCAAGGCCCTGGAAACGCGGATTTACAAGAAAGACGTCATGGGGATTCGCAGGGAGGCATAGGTGAATCCCTTATATGAACTCTAATCGCGCTGCTCGCCCGGCCGCCGACAATAGGCTCCGAATACCCCCTGAAACAGGTAGTAGCATTGATCGTGCCGGGCGCCCCACTTCCGGTGAACGTGTCCGTTCTCGCGAAAATCTCCTGGAGAATTACCGCGCATGCGGTACTTAACATTGTCACAGACTATTGGTATTGTACCGTCAGTAACAGAGGAATGAGGCTCTCGCAAAAGAGGAACAACTATGGCCAGCAAGACAATCAATGACCTTCAGAGCCTCGTGCAGAAGCTGCAGACGGAGCGGCAGGAACACCTCGATGCCATCGCGCGCATTGATGACGCGTTCAATGACCTTGGGCTAAGCCCCATGGATCGCCCCCGCCGCGGCCGGAAGCCGGGGCGCAAACCCGGAAAAAAGGCGGGGCGCGTGGGGCGCCCGACCAGTTCGAAGAGGAAGCGATATGGGATGAGCGGCACGAAGTCCATCATGGCCTTCGTGGGTCGCCACGGGGCCAAGGGCGCCAGCGGCGCGGAAATCGCCAACCACTGGAAGTCCGAAGGCCGGCGCGGCAGCAGCTACAACATCCTGGGTTCGCTGATCAAGGCGGGACGGCTCAAGAAAAAGACCGTCAAGGGCGTGCGCGGCAGCGTTTACCTCGCCGCCTGACACGATCACTCGTACACACCTCGGAGCCGGGCGAGCCCCCGGCTCTTTTTTTTAGAATCGCAGAATTGTCTGCACGTAGAAGCGATCGCTGTCCGGGGAATCGCCGGTGTTTCGTACAAACGCGCCGGGAAAAAAGTGCGCGTATCCGATCTCGATCGAGAGGTGCTGGCTGATGTCATGGTGCATGAACAAGTCGATCTCCGTTCCGACGAAATCACCGCTCTGCCCGGTCGGGTCCTGCCGGTCGGCGCGCGCCCAGGCGTCGGTATCGCTCGCCAGCCAGACCGTTCGGTAGATGGAATTGAGCCGCGTGGACTTTGTCGGGGAGGCGCTGAGCTGCACCGACGGCTGGATCATGTTCGACCAGATGAAGTAATCCAGGAATCCGTAATGCCCGTTGGACGAGCCGAAGAGGCGGTCGAATGTGTTGTCGATGCCGTCGTTCGGGTCGCGATCCCCGGAGGCGTAGTTCACCCAGAACGCAACACGGGGATGCCACGGATGAGCAAAGGTGTATCCGATCTCGGCGTGCGTCGCGAACGCCCGCTGCGAGAGTCCGAGGTTGTTTCCGTACTGAAAGGCGACATCGAGGTCGTAGTCAAATCCTGACGAGCCGATATCGCCATAGACGTGTACGCCGGGGGTGTGGAGGTCGGCGTCTTCGGCGTTCCAGCCTTTGTTATCTTCGTCGAGGATAAAGTAATACGGTTCAATCCAGGCGAGGGGAGCAAATCCGCGCCAGGCCCCCACCACACCGTAAAACCACTGCTCCTCGTTGGATCGATTCGGCTGAACCGTTCGGATGTCGACAGGCTGTACGGCGAAGAACTCGAGTTCCCAGGGTGTTTCGCGGTTGCCCGCGCGAATCCGGAATCCATCAAACGCGTTGCAGGTGTTTCGAAATCCGTTCCGGCTGCGGAGCCTGCGATCGATATAGTCATTGGCTAGCCGGCCGAACTGGAAGCTCAGCGGCTGGCTCAGTCCGAGTGACTCCCCAAAATACAACTCCGCATAGGCCTGCAGGATGTCGTTTTCGTCGACGGTGTTGCGCTCCGGGGGGGCGGTCGCATTGAACTGACGCGAGTCCTGAAACTCGAAGCCGAACCGGAGCGGGTCGATCAATTCGCGAACGCCCAGAAACGCGCGGGAGCGAAGCGAAAAGGGCTCGTCGCGCGGTACGCCGTTGTCATAGTTGTCGTCAAATATTTCAAACCGCGTGCGCTGTTCGATGCCCATCAGCATCCAGTCCGGTGCCGCCGGATCCCACACCGTGAGCGGATGCGCGTAGTCCACCGGTTCGGCAGTTCGGCCGGCCGATTGCGCGCGGGACGGTCGGTACCACTGCGTCGTTTGTGCCTTGGTGGGCTGGGTGGTCGATGCAGATGGCTGCGAATTCGGCTGCGCTCGTGCCGCACTTGCCAGGGCAATCGCGATGGCCAACGCGGATGAACGAGAACGCCGAATCGTTCGCGCTCCTTCCGAACCGCTCCCCCGTCGGAACGAGCGAATCCAACATCCCGTTCTTTCGATCGGAGAATGCGAGTCCGGCACCGACGATCCCTTGGGTCTGACGAGAAAGCGGCCAGAAGCCGCGATCGACGATTAAGATTCCATTAAAACGAAATTCGTGCATGTGACAAGCCGTCTCCTGGGACAGGATTGCGGATGAAAGGCTTGGGCGATTCTCATGGGCGATTCCGCTCAAAGATCGGCCGGGCCGCGCAAACACGGTGCTCGCGGGTTGGGCTACGGCCCCCCGAACATGGAAAGGGAGCGGATATAAGGGCGGAAACAAGCGGTGAACTTAACTTCCGGCCGAAAGCGCGGCATCGACCGACTTGTGCACGTCAAAGAACTTATCGAGCCGCGTGGTCTTGAGGACGCCGTCGACAAAGGCGCTGAGATTGCACAACACCAGCCTCGAGCCCTGTGAATTGGCCAATGCCGTGATGCGCACGAGGTCGCCCAGTCCCGCCGAACTGACGTAGGCCACCTCCCCCATCTCGAGCACCACGTGGGCGCCGGTCTCGTCAACGAGCCGGGTCACCGTGTCCACCCATGCCCGCTCGTCGCCGCCGGTCATCGATCCGGCCAGCCAGACGATTTTCGCCGATCCCCGATCTTCAACGTGAAGTTTCATGTCCGATTCTCGTTCTATGTGTCGTTTCGAGTCACGCGGCGCCGGCAGTTGCGATGGTCGCCTCGCGGTTCGGAGTCACTCGCCGTAGTCACTCCTCAGAGGCATCCTCATCGCGCGCGGGCGAACGTGGAGACTCGGGCGCGTCGAGCGCATCCCTTTGGCCGCGATCTTGAACCTCCTGCTGTTTTCGCTCGAGATCCAGCGTCCGCCGGCCGTCCTCCCATCCGCGATCGTATCCGTCCGCGTACTCCTTTTCTGTCATCCACAACCACATCCAGCCCGCATGATCGTCGAAAATCGCCTGCTTTGCATCGCGCATTCCGTCGCGGTATCCGCGGCTGTACTCTCCCGACGAAAACGACATGGCCCGTCCCTGGTCCTTCTTCTGGGGGTCGTTGCAGGCCGGCCCACCCCAAAAGGACATCGCCAGGGCGAGGCACGCGACGGACATCCTCCGCCCCGCGCGGGAGCCGATCGCCGTCCGTCCTCCAGACATCAATTCATTCCGCATGCCGTTATCGTCCTTCGCGCCATGCCCGTTCGCCCGGTCCCACCCACTGCGGCGATCGGATGTATCTCTCGGCCGGAAGCTACTTCTTCCGATGGCGATAGATGCCGCGTTCGCAGGAAACGACAAACGTCTCGGCCGTCGTCTTGAGCTGCTCCCATTCCGTGCGAATTCGGGCTGATTCATCCATCTCGATATGACCGTCGTCGGCGACCGAGTCGCTCACCTCGTTCAGCAATTCGCTGAACGCCCGAACAAGGTGCTGGGTCGATTGAAGCAGGTCCGTATTGATGTTGTCGCACTGGGCTTCCGGATTATGCACGAAGAACCCGCCCGCCTGCTGACAGAGCCAGCTCACGACGGGAATATGCCCCGTGACGCGGACGATTTCCCGGATTCGGTCGAGCGGGTTCCGCGTGCCGCTGGCGTCCGGGTCGTCCGCCTCGGACTCTTCGCACCATTTGTAGATCAGCGCGGGGCTGAGGCGAAGCTCGGCGGCGAGGGCCTTTACTCCGACCTTCTCGGCCGCCTCCCGCAGTACTTCGTGCGATTCCATGACCGTCTCCCATTTGCCGCGGACCGGACATCGCGCCCGGCCGAACTCTCCGCGGGGTCTGCATTATAATCGGCGGCGCCCCGGAGAAAACGTGTGAGCGAAACCATGCCCGGTTTTCAGACCCTGACGACGCTCCGGGCACACCTGGAATCGGCCGGGCTTACTCCGCGAAAACTCTACGGCCAGCACTTTCTCATCGACGGAAATCTGATGCGAAAACTCGTCGCCTCGGCGGAACTCACGCCGCAGGACAGGGTCCTTGAAATCGGAACAGCAACCGGAAGCCTGACCTCCCTGCTGGCCGCCGGCGCAGGGCACGTCGTGACCGTCGAAATCGACAGGAAGCTTGCGGAAATCTCGCAACAGGTGCTCGCCCCGTTCGCCAACGTCGTTCAGATCGTCGGCGACGCGATGAAAAGCAAGTCCGCACTCTCGCCACGAGTGCTCTCGGCGCTTGACCTTGCTCCCCCCGCCCCCGGCGGCGCCCTGAAACTCGTGGCCAACCTGCCTTATGACATTGCCACCAGTTTGGTGATGGACGTGCTGATCTGTCCGCTTCCGTTCGCGCGGCTCTGCTTCACCGTGCAGGCGGAAGTTGGAGACCGCTTCACGGCGGAACCCGGCTCAGGAAGCTACGGATCGGTCGGAATCCTCGCCCAGACATTTGCGCATGTACACCGCGTCCTGAAGGTTCCGCCCGAAGCTTTCTGGCCGCGGCCCAAGGTTGAATCCAGCATGCTCCGACTCGATCGACGCCCCGACAGGGAACAGCGGATTATCGATCGGGCGGGCTTCGCCCGCTTCGTGAGAAGTTTCTTCCTGCACCGGCGCAAGACCCTTTCGCACCTGGCGAGAAAAGAGGCCGACAGCGCGCGATTGCTTTCAGCTCTCTCCGGACTGGGAATCGACCCGAAGGCGCGGCCGGAGGAAATCTCGGTTTCTCAATGGCAGTCGCTCTTCCTTGCCGCGTGCTGACGCCCCTTGCAACCCGCGTTATACTGAGCATGTATGATCAGGCTCCCCTGTTGACCGGTCCAGCCGAGAGGAATCGCACGTAATGGCCTCCCCGGATAGCCAGCCGACTTCGATAACGACGACACACCTCGTAAAAGGCGAGGATCTGAATCACCACCGAACGCTCTACGGCGGACGCTGCGTTGAATGGTGCGTTCACATGGCCTACGTCACGGCCCAGAACTGTTTTGAAAAGGCGCGTCCCCTCGTCTTCATGTCGATTCGCAGCCTGTCGATGCGTTCCCCGGCACGGCTGGGGGACATTGTCCAGCTCACCGGCAGCGTGGACTACATCGGCGAATCGACCATCGGCGTGCGTGTCGACGGGATCAAACTTCAGCCCAAGGACGATCAGAAGCCGGTCGTCACCGGCACGTTCCTGTTTTGCACCGTCGACGAGGAAGGCCGGGCCGTGCCGCACGGTCTGCCGCAGGTCGCCAACTGTTCCAACGGCACGCGCAACCGCTGGAAATCGGCCGAACAGGAATACCTTTCCGCCTCATCCTGACACGCCATGGTCGTCGACGACACTATTGTCGCCGTAAGTTCGCCGCCGGGCCCGGCGATGCGGGGAATCATCCGGCTGTCAGGCCCGCGGGCCTCGGCGCTCGCCCAGCACGTGTTCAAACCAGACCTCGTCGGCCCGCTGGAGGCTGGACTAATGCCCCGGCGGGTTGTCGGAAAGGTAACCGTGGAGGCAGTGAGCCTGCCTGCGGCAGCCCTCGTCTTCCCTGCGCCGCGCAGCTACACCCGGCAGGACATTGTCGAGATCCACCTTCTCGGCGCTCCGACCCTGCTGGGCATGGTGACCGAAGCGCTGCTCGCGTGTGGAGCCCGACGCGCTGAGCCCGGCGAGTTCACCGCCCGCGCCTTCCTGGCCGGAGCGATGGACCTGTCGCAGGTCCACGGCATCGCCGGAATGATCGCCGCCGTTTCCGATGCCCAGCTCCGCGCCGCGGCCCGGCTGCTGCACGGGTCATTGTCGGAGACCGCCCCGAAAGCCCGCGAAGAAATCGCCGACCTCCTATCACTCGTGGAGGGCGCGCTGGACTTCGCCGACGAGCCCATCGAGTTCATTACTCCGGTCGCATTGCGGGACCGGCTCGTGCGCGTCAAAAACCTCCTGGCCGACACATCGGCCGCTGGCCTGCGCACCGAGCGCTGGGGGCGTCTGCCGCGCGCCGTCCTCCTGGGCAGACCCAACGCCGGAAAGTCCAGTCTGTTCAACAGCCTTTCGGGCATGAACCGCGCGATCTGCGCTCCGGTTCCCGGTACCACGCGCGACGTGATATCGGCTCCGATCCGCGCGGAGAGCGTCGAATGTCTGCTCCTCGACATCGCGGGCCTGGACGCCCCGCGGGATCGGATCGACGCGCGCGCGCAGGCCCAGGCACGGGAGGCCGTCGAATCGGCCGATGTCGTGCTCCTTGTGATCGACGCAGCCGAGATCGCAACCGGGTTTGACAGTGTCGGAGCGGCAAACTCTCCAATCGCCGAGTTTCTCGCCGACGTGCAGGCATTTCTCCGCGAGGACCAGGCCCGGTTCATCGTCGCCAACAAGGCCGATCTCGTCAGCGACGCGCAGATGGCGTCCGTCGCGAACCTCCTGTGCGCATCGGCCACGTTGCCGGTGATTGAAACCAGCACAATCACCGGCGAGGGCTGCGACCACATTAGGAGTCTTATTGCCCGGGCGCTGTTTAACCGCCCGATGGACAAGGACGATGGAGCCATTGCCCTGATGGCTGAGCATCGGGAGGCGCTGGATGAGTCCGTAAATGCAGTCGACCGCGCCATCGCTCTGACGGTTCAATCCTCCGCGAGCCTCGCCGATGCTGACCTCGTCGCAGCCGAACTTCACGCCGCCGCCGCGGCGCTCGGCGCGCTGGTCGGCCGGGAGGACACCGAAGAACTGCTCGGCCGCATTTTCTCGCGATTCTGCGTCGGGAAGTAGCCGCGCGGCATGCGACATCGCACGCATCCGCCGGTATCATGCCCCGCCCGGGAGCCCAAAATGGAACTCGACGGCATTTTCATCGATTTCTACGGCACGCTGACCGCCGGCGATCGTGCAGCCGTTGAATCGGTCTGCGAGCGAATCGTCCGCGAGAATGGCGTCCCGATCTCCGCCTACGAACTCAGCGTCACCTGGGGCGAAAGGTTTTTTCACGCCCTCGATTTCGCCAACGGCGATGGGTTTCTCACGCTCTTCGACGTTGAAGTGAAGACCCTGAGGGAAACCATGAAGGAACTCGGTGTCGAAGTCGACGCCGAGACGTATGCCCGACAGCTCAAGCAATACTGGGAGAATCCTCCGCTGCAACCCGAAGTCCGCGCCTTTCTCGCCGCGGTAAGGTATCCGCTTTGCATCGTGTCGAACGCTGACCGGGCGGACATCGACCGCGCACTGGAACGAAAAGAGATCCGCGTGGATCACATTATCACGTCGGAAGAAGCCAGGTCGTACAAGCCCGATCGGGAAATTTTCGAAAGGGCTCTCGAACACACCGGCTGGCGCAGGGACCGCGTCATTCACGTCGGCGATTCACTGCATAGCGACATTGGCGGGGCGATCATCGCCGGCATTCGCAATGCCTGGCTGAACCGGGCTCACCGCATTCATGACATCGGCACCCATCAGCCAGATCACGAATTCGAGGATCTGATGGGCCTCGTTCGGCTGATACAGGCCCACTGAGCCTCAGCCACCCGCGCTCATCCGCCGGCGCAGCGCAGCCAGATTCGCGGAGGCCGCGGGGTGGCCGGGTGCAACCTTCAACGCGTCCTCATACGCATTGCGGGCCTCGTTCAGGCGTCCCTGAGCCGCGAAGATGTTTCCCAGGTTGACGCGTGCGTCGGCAAAGCCCGGCATCAGGTCGATTGTCCGCCGGTATTCGGCGATGGCCCGTTCCGTCTGCCCCACCGCGTACAGCGAGATGGCGAGGTTATAGTGGGCGTCGCCGAGCGCGGGATCCTGCACGACAGATTCTTCGAGAAAGGGCAGGGCCGCGGCATGATCGCCCTTGCGCGCGAGCATCGCGCCGAGATTGACGCGAGATTTAACGTGGTCCGGCTTGCGATCGAGGGCCTTGCGGAATGCGGCAATGGCATCATCCGCGCGCCCCTGCATGGCGAAGATACGCCCCATTTCGTAGTGACTCAGCGCGTCCGCTGAATCGATCTCGCTGATTCGTGCGTACTCCGCGAGCGCCTCATCGGCGCGGCCCAGTTCCTGAAGCGCGTTGGCCATGTTGAAGCGCGTCTTGACGTGATGCGGATTCAGGTCAAGACCTCGACGGAAGCTGGCAATCGCCTTCTCCTGATCGCCGGCCAGCGCGACCGCGCAGCCAAGGTTGTAATGCGCGAGATACGAATCCGGCTGGCAGGCCGTGCCGTGCGTCCAAAGTGAGATCGGCGTCTTCCAGACCTGGCACTGTCGCCATGTCACCAGGCTCGACACCGCGGTCGCGAGCACGCATACCGCCGCGAGTCCCGCTGCCGCGGCGGTCTCACCCGGCCGGCGCCACAAGGACGCAATCGATCCGCCGACGAGAATCGCCAGGCTTATGAGCGGCAGGTAGCTGTACCGGTCGGCCACCTCCTGTCGGCCGCTCTGCACGAAACCCAGCACCGGTGACAGCAGAATCGCATACACGGCCGAGGCCGCCATGACGCCGGGCAGCCGCCGTCCCACCGGCGCGAGCGCGAGGATTGTGGCAGCAACGATTGCACCGGACACAACGTACTTGGCCGCCAGAGGATCGATCGGGACATTCAGTTCATATAGGGGCGAGAGGCAGACCGGCAGAACTGTCTTGTGGATGTAGAATACAAGGCCGTAAGCGGCCTGCGCCAGCCGCTGCACGGGTCCGTGGACCGCCCAGGGAATCGTCGCGCCGACCGATGCCTGTGCCAGCGGAGCGAGGACCGCGAACACGCCGGCAAGCACGACAAAGGGAATCTTCTCGATCCAGACAGCGCGCACATCTCGACCGAACCACCTGCCCGATCCACCGCCCAGCCGCCGCAGCGGATACCAGTCGACCAGCAGAAGCACGACCGGGAGTGTCACGCCCATCGCGCGGCTCAGAAGCGACAGCAGGTACGCGCCGAGTGCGACGGCCAGCCACGTGCGCCTGCGTTCGGCCCGCGCCCAGACCTGTGCGTGCAGATACACCGCCACCGCGCCGAGAAGCCAGAAACTACTGAGCACGTCGCGCCGTTCCGTAACCCATGCCACCGACTCCACGCGGAGCGGATGAAGGGCGAAAAGCAACGCGGCGACCAGCGCGCCGGCGCGCGCGCCCCGGACGCCAGGGGACTCGCTCATCTCGCCCGCCGCGGCCCCGGAGCGTCCGGCGCAGTCGAGCACCAAAAAGGCGATCAGAAACACAAGCGCGGAGTTTGCGGCGTGCAGTACGAGGTTGGTCAGGTGATAGCCTCGCGGGTTCATTCCCCATATCGCGTGATCCACGCCCAGCGTCAGCCAGGTCAGCGGCTGGTAATGGCCCATGCGAAAGGTCGTAAAGGCCCATCGGACGTTGGACCAGCCGAGTCCGCGATAGTTCTCATTGCGGAGGATGACCTCGTCGTCGTCGTAATTGAACCCGCATTCCAGCGCCGGAAGAAATGCCACGAACGCGGCCCCGGCGACGAACGCCACGAGAATCCACGCCGCCGGCCGGCCGAGGGGATGCCCCGCCTCGCGCGCCGCCGACGGTCCCGCGTTTCGGTCGCCCGAATCCGCCGCTGTCCTGCGCGACGATCGACTCACGATGCCGCCTCTTCGAGCAGGTCCCGCGTCCGCGGGTCGCGCGGTTCTTCGAAAATCTGCGCCGGCAGGCCGGACTCGATCACCTGGCCGTCGGCCATGACATGGACGCGATGCGCCGAACGACGGACGAATCCCATGGCGTGACTGACCACGAGCATTGTTTGCCCGCTGCGCGATAGGTCCGCCATGACGGAAAGCACCTCCCCCGTCATCCGCGGATCGAGCGCGCTCGTCGGCTCGTCAAACAGCATGACTTCCGGCTCGTTCGCCAGGGCGCGGGCAATCGCCACGCGCTGCTGCTGTCCGCCCGATAGCGTCGCCGGGCGCTGATGCGCCTTATCGGCAAGACCGACGCGCTCGAGAAGCGATCGCGCCATTGGCTCCGCCTCGTCGCGCGGTTTTCCCAGCGCGTGAATCGGGCCGCTCATGACGTTTTCCAGCACGCTCAGGTGCGGAAAAAGATGGAACTGCTGGAAGACCATCCCGACACGCCGGCGCAGCCGCAGATGAAGCTCCCGTGCATCGCCGTTTGCCCGAGGCTCCAAAGTCATGTCATCTACGTGAATACGGCCGTCATCAAACGACTCAAGGGCGTTAATGCACCGCAGCAGCGTGCTCTTGCCCCCGCCGGATGCGCCGATGATCACGGCGGTCTCGCCGCGCTCCACTTCCAGCGACGCGCCGCGCAGGACATCGACAATGCCGAATCGCTTGACCAGGTTATCGACGCGGATCATTTTCGAAACTCTGGCTCCCGGCGCGACCGATGAATCGTCACGCTCCAACCGGCCGGACGTCTCCGGCAAGCGCCTTCTCGGTGCGCCGGGCCACGATTGACAGTGGATAGCTCATCGCCAGGTAGAGCAGCGCCGTCATGCCCGCCAGCTCGAGCACCGCCGTCGTGTTGTTGGCCAGCATATTGTACTGCTTTGTCAGTTCAACGACCGCAATGACCGAGCAGATCGACGTATCCTTGAAGAGCGCGATGAAGTCATTGGTGACCGGGGGAATGACGATCCGAACGGCCTGAGGGATGACCACCCGTCGCAGCGCCGTCCGCCGGGTCATACCGAGGGCCAGAGCGGCCTCCATCTGCCCTTTCGGAATAGCCTGAAGCCCCGCGCGGTAGATTTCGGCCTCATACGCCGAGTAGTTCACCGCCAGCCCGGCGATCGCCGCCACGACCGGCCCCAGGCCCACGCCGAGAAGCTTCGGCAGCAGGAAATAAAGAACATAAAGCTGGAGCATGACCGGCGTGCCACGGAGGACTTCGACATACAGCGTGAGCGGGGCCTTCAGAATAGCTGGTCCATAAAGCCGCCCGAGGGCCACCAGCAGCCCGATCAGCATCGCCAGGGGCATGGCCGCGACCGAGAGGAGTACGGTCATACCCGCAGCCTTGAGAAGAACGGGGCCATACCGTGCGACCGCCGACCAGCTGCGCTCCCCTTTCGAGACGGCCAGCTGCGCGCCGGCATGCGCCAACTCTTCCTGCGTCGCATTCCAAAGGCCGTAGCGCAAATAGATCGTCCGCAGACGACCGTCCGTAAGCGCCTTCGAAAGCGCGGCGTTGATCGTCTCGGCCAGCCGCTCTTCTTCTCGGCGGACGTACATGACGTAATAGCCTCGCCCGACCGGAAGGCCCACGAACTTGAGCCCCCGCGCCTGCGGTTCGCCGCGATAGAAGATTGCGATCGGCAGGTCCTGAAGCGTCGCATCGTGTACGCCCGCCTGGACCTGCATCATGGCGTTTGTATTGCCGTCGTACTCGAACAACTCGACGGCACCGGGGCAGTTTTCCTGCAGCCACACGGCCGCCCCCGAGCCGCCGAGGACCCCGACCGTGTACGTCCGGCCATCGGGCGGGTGGCACAACGCCTCGACCGTGGCAAAGCGGGTCTCATCCTCGCGGGCCATGAGCTGCAATTCGTAGATGTAATACGGGCGTGTGGCGCGCATCCGTTCGGCGCGGCCCGGCGTCCATTCATAACCGTTGAGCACGACATCGATCGTGCCGTTATCAAGAAACTCCGGGAGCGTCGTCCAGTCGGCCTGAAAAAAACGGGCTTTGACACCCAGTTCGGCCGCAAGCAGGTCGGCCAGTTCCACTTCAAACCCGCGCAGACGGCTCGGATCGGCGGGGTCCGGATAGACAAACGGACCGCCGCCCTCCTGGTCCGCGCCCCAGACTAGCTCGCCGCGCGCTCGAATGCCGTCGAGCGCGTCGGCCCGGACTTCCGATGCACAGGTCAACGCCAATGCCACGACTCCGGCAGTCACCAGCCGCGGCGCCGATGCGCCCCCGCCCATATCGTGCATTGCCAAAAACCGCATGGGCCGATACCGCTCCCGCGCAGCGCGAGTGTCGTAGGTCTGTCAGTCGATACAACGGCGGCCTGGCCGCGGCAGCCCTGTCCGCGCGCCGCCGACTCCCGACCGCATCACGATACGCCAAATGTCCCGTGAGACAAGCCGCGCCAGGTCGATGCGTCGCGCCGCCGGAAGTTCAGCCGGGTGCAGCCCCGTGACGCCGTACGGCATCCCGAATGAGCTTCAGAACCTCGGCCCGTACATGCTGATCTTTCTCGCCGCGCCGCAGCAGGACGACGCCGTTTCCCGCGTACACCAGGCCATAGTGAGGCCGGCGGAGAATCTGCTCCAGATAGCTCCCATACGCCCTCGGATGCGGAATCCAGCGGAAGTCGGTGACATCCAGTAGATAGCAATCGGGGTCCTGAAACGTACGGACGTAGCCAATGACGCCGATCTTCTCGCGGCGGGCCAGGTGCGGCGCCAAGGCCATGGAGGCGACGACGGACTCGTCAGGTCGCAGCAAGCCGGCGGCCCCGCGAAACTGCGCGACGTTCGTTCGTGGCGGGCCGACCGCGACCTCCCAAAGCGGAGCACGCGTCGTCTTCGTGAATGGATTATCCCTCGCAAGAGCCAGAGCGGCTCCAACGGCGAGGAGGCAGTAACCCGCCAGCGCCGGCCCGCGCGGGTGGGCCGCGTCGCGTGCCCAGCGCACTACCTTGGAGGCTCCGCCGCATGCCGACCACCACAGGAGCGGCACCACGGGAGCGTGGTAGTGGAAATAAATCGAGTTGGCCGAAGGATGATTCTGGAGCATCGGGATCGCAAGGGGGACACACATGCACAGGACCCGTCCGGGCGAAAGGACAGGCAGCAACGCTAAGGGCAGAAACATCACGGAAAGTGTGTGAAGCCGAAGGGGGTCAGTGACAAGGGTCGAAAGCACATACAGCGGACGCGTAACCATCGTACGAAGCATTTCGATTCCGTCCGCGCCGAGCCACGCATATCGGGAGATCGAGTCGGAAGGCCCTCCGCGAAAGTACGGAATGATTACGAAGCAGGCCAGGACCGACCAAAGAACGCTCGCGACTGCCGTGTTCCGCCCCCATCGCCGCATTCCGGGCTTAAACATCGCATAGACCGCAACGGCGGCGACGGCGAAACCGATCTCCTCGCGGCAGCTCGCCGCAAGCGCGGCCCAGACCGCGGCCCGCCCGCCGTGACGAATGCGAAGGTAGAAGAGCATCGTCATCAGGCAGGGCGCGCTAAAGGCAATGAAGTGAAAATCGAACCGGTTGATGAAGCCCGGCAAGGGGCTGAGCACATACGAGAGTGCAAGAGCCGCCGCAACCGCCGCGCTTCGCGCCTCAACGCGGGCCAGCCGGTACATTGGCCATGCGGCAAGGCCCAGCGCCGCCGATTGGGCGATCAGCAGCCATTCCACCCCCCAGGCCGGAAGCCACGCCAGCGGCGCGAGAAGGAGCGCGACCGCGCTCACGTGGTCGCCGAGGAAGTTCTCAGTTTCGATGGATGAACGAAAGAGCCGCCCGCGGCTGGTGTTCCAGACGACCTGGTCCTGAATGGCAAGGTCGAAGCCGGACGAATTCAATCCGTGGTGGCGGTAAATGGAAAGGGACGAATAGGAAACGACGTACGCCGCGATGGCAGCGACAACGACGCACGTGCACGCAGCGGTGGAACTTCGACGGGCCCGCCATGTGCTTTCCAGACGAGGTTGCGTCGGGACCCGCGCCGTCATTCCGTTTTTCTACCGGCGAAGGGGCGCGGATACAACACTTCGCGGCCGAAGCAGGAAGCGGCGCCTCACACCGCACGGAAAAACTCCGCCGCCTATGCGGGCTTTTTCTTTGCCGGCTTGGCCCCGGGCGGAGCGCTCGCCGGCGCAGGACTGGGCGCAGCCTTTGAGGCATCCGCCGCCTTCGACTCCGGCGCTGTCTTGTCCTTTGTCGTCTCCGAGCCGCCGGACTCGGCCTTGGCCTTCTCCTTGTAGCTCTCGCTCCGATAGTCCGTCTGGTAGAAGCCGCCGCCCTTGAAAAGCACCGCGCCTCCCGTGCCGATCAGCCGCTTGGCAGGCCGCACCGCGGCGCAATTGTCGCAATGGACCTTCGACAGCGGCTTCGCGGTGATGGACTGAAACACGTCCATCGTCGAGCCACACGTCCTGCACTGATACTCGTACGTCGGCATGTGTCACTCCGCCTGTTCAGGTGCACATAGCGATCCGGACATCGGGTGCCCGTTGCGCGCCGTTACTCGGCCTGCCCGTTCGGATCTCCCTGCTTCTCAGCGGCCACTACGACCTTCGAAGGCCGCAGAACCCGGTCGAACATTCTGTAACCCCTGACCAGTTCACTGGTAACGGTGCCGGGCGGCTCGTCCGAACTCGGATCGGACAGCATCGCCTCGTGAACCATTGGGTCGAAAGCCTTGCCAACGGCCTCGATCGGCGTGATGCCGTGGTCCTTCATTACCTTGATAAGCTGGTCTGCGATCAGCCGGACGCCGTCCACCAGTGCCTTGTCCGCCTGGGACGCTTCCATGTTGGCGAGTGATCGTTCGAGGCTGTCGACGACGTTCAGAACCTCGCGGGCAAGCCCCATCGGTGCATAGCGGACCGCCTCAATCTGCTGCTGATGAAGCCGCCTGGAGATGTTCGCGCACTCCGCCTGGGCGCGCAGGAGCTTGTCCTTGCACTCGGCCAGCTCTTTCTGGAGCGCCTCGACTGCATCCGCCGCTTCCGTTTCCGGCCCGCCTTCCGCGGCGCCCTCGGCGCCGACGGAATCTTCGGCCGGGCTCATATCCGCGTCGGTAGGATCTTCCATCGTCTGGTCTTTTCGAATCATGGCCGTTCGCTCAAAGCACCATGGAAACGCGTCAACCGGCGTCCCGCGTGCTGAAAAACTCCTTCAGCCGGTCAAGAAACCCCTTGCTCTCCGGCAATACGCTGTTGTCCTCCGTCTTGGCGAACTCGCGGAGGAGCTCCTGCTGCTTCTTGCTCAGCTTGCGCGGAATCTCAATCAGTATTCGGATTATCTGATCGCCGACCCGCCGCGAGCGGATGTCCGGCATTCCCATCCGCGCAAGGCGCATCATCTCGCCGTTCTGCGTGCCCGGGGGGATGGTCACCTCCGCCTTGCCGGTCAGCGTGGGCACTTCGATCTTCGCGCCCAGCGCCGCCTGCGTGAAGCTGATGGGCACGTCACACACCAGGTCGTTTCCGTGTCGCTGAAGGAACGGATGCGGCTCCACCCGGACGTAACAATGCAGGTCGCCCCGGCTCGAACCGCCCTCCGCAGGCTCACCCTCGCCCCGCAGCCGAATCGCCTGCCCGTCGTGAATCCCGGCAGGCACCTTCACCGTCACCACGCGATGCCTGGGGACACGGCCCGAACCGCGGCACTCGCGGCACGCCTTCGTGAAAGTGCTGCCGCGGCCACGACAATCCGGGCACATCGTCACGACCCGCGTCGAAAAGAAGCCCATGCCCGTCGTGCGCTCGACTTGGCCGTACCCCCCGCACGTCGAGCATGCCGTGACTTTCGTGCCCGGCTCGGCGCCCTTGCCGGCGCAGTGGTCGCAATAGTCGTTGCGCGTAAACTCGATCTGCTTTTCGGTATCCCTGGCGGCGTCGACAAGCGAAATGTACAGCTCGGTCTGGAGGTCGATCCCCCGGGCGTCGCGGCCGCCCCGGCCCCCGCCACCGAAGATATCGCCGAAGATGTCGCCAAAGATGCTGAAGATGTCATCCGGCCGCATGTGCGAGAAGTCATGCACGCCGGCACCGTTCAGGCCCGAGTGGCCGTAGCGATCGTATCGGTTTCGCTTCTCCGTATCCGAGAGGACCTCGTAGGCTTCCGCCGCCTCCTTGAAGAGGGCCTCGTTGTCCGGGCCGCCTCCCCGGTCGGGGTGATACTTCATGGCCGCCTGCCGATAGGCGCGTTTGATGTCCTCCGGTGAAGCGTCACGGCTGACACCGAGGACTTCGTAGTAGTCTCGTTTGGTTGCCACCGGCATTGCCGCCTCAAAAAGCGCCGCCCCTCGCGCCTGGATTCATCGTGCCGCGACGACCCGTCGCTGTTGCGGGCCGAAAACGCGGATCGGGACGGAGCCTTGGCCCCGTCCCGACCCGGTTAGTCGTGCGTACCTGTTCAATCTATCGGACAGAACCGGGAATCTCGTCTTCCTTGTCCTTGTCCTTCAGTTCCGTCACCATCACATTGGTCATCAGGAGCATTCCGGCGACGCTTGCCGCGTTCTGAAGCGCACAGCGAACCACCTTGGCGGGATCGATGATCCCTTCCTTGACGAGGTCGCAGAACTCGCCGCGCCGCGCGTCGTAACCGTAGCTCCCCTTGTTCTCGAGAATCTGCGAAACGATAACCGCCCCATCCTCGCCGCTGTTGTCGGCGATCTGGCGGGCGGGCGCCTCAAGCGCCCGCACCACGATCAGCATGCCCGTCTTTTCGTCGCCCTCGGCGTTCCGGGCTGCGGTCTTGATCGGCTCGATGCAGCGCAGCAGCGTCACGCCGCCGCCGGGCACGATGCCCTCTTCCACCGCCGCACGGGTTGCGTGGAACGCGTCGTCGACCAGGTCCTTTCGCTCCTTGACCTCGATCTCGGTCGCGCCGCCGACGCGGATCACCGCGACCCCGCCGGTCAGCTTCGCCAGGCGCTCTTGGAGCTTTTCACGGTCGTAGTCGCTGGTCGTCTTCTCGATCTGGGCGCGAATCTGCTCGGCTCGGGCGCTCACATCGGCCTTCTTGCCGGCGCCCTGGATGATCGTGGTCGTGTCTTTCTCGACGACCACCTTGGCGGCGCGGCCGAGCTGGGACAGCTCGATGCTCTCGAGCTTCAGACCTACGTCCTCGCTGATGAACTCGCCGCCAGTCACGACGGCGATATCGCCCATCATGGCCTTGCGGCGGTCGCCGAAGCCCGGCGCCTTGACGGCGCAGACCTTGAGAATCCCGCGGAGGCGGTTGACGACGAGCGCCGCAAGGGCCTCGCCCTCCACGTCCTCGGCGATCACCAGAAGCGGCTTACTCGACGTGGCGATCTTCTCAAGCAGCGGGACAAAATCGCGGAGCGAACTGATCTTCTTCTCGTAGAGGAGCACGTAGCAGTCTTCCAGCACGCACTGCATCTCGGCGGCGTCGGTAATGAAATAGGGCGAGACGTAGCCCTTGTCGAACTGCATGCCCTCGACGACGCGCTTCTCAGTCTCGAGGCTCTTGCCCTCCTCGATCGTGATCACGCCTTCCTTGCCGACCTCTTCCATTGCCTCGGCCAGCATCCGGCCGATTTCGGCGTCGCCGTTGGCGCTGATCGTACCTACCTTGGCGATATCGCCCGATCCCTTGACGTCCACCTTCATCTTGCTGATCTGCTGGACGGCGACGTCGACCGCCTTGTCGATGCCGCGCTTTAGCAGCATGGGGTTGGCGCCGGCCGTGACGTTCTTGAGGCCTTCCTTGTAGATGGCCTCGGCCAGGACCACCGCCGTTGTGGTTCCGTCCCCGGCGACGTCGCTGGTCTTGCTGGCCACCTCGTTGACCATCTTGGCGCCCATGTTCTCAAACGGTTGGGGCAGCTCGATCTCCTTCGAGACGCTGACGCCGTCCTTCGTCACCCGGGGGGAGCCCCAGGACTTCTGGAGCAGCACGTTGCGGCCCGTCGGGCCGAGCGTCACCTTCACCGCGGCCGCGAGCTTTGAAAGGCCCGCGACCACGCTCTCGGCGGCACGCACATCAAAAAGCATCTGTTTGACAGCCATTTTCCATCCTCGGTGCTTGGCGGCGGCGCTTTTCCGGCCGCCGATTTCATCACGTTTCTTGCCGAATCCGACTCACGCTTGTCGCCTGAGCGCCGCGCCTAAGCGGCACTGGCTACTTCTCAACCACGGCCAGGACGTCGCTTTCGCGGAGCACGGTGTACTTCGTGCCGCTCAGCTCGACCTCGGTGCCGGAGTACTTGCCGTAGATCACTTCATCGCCGACCTTCACGCACAGCGGAGCGCGATTGCCCGTGTCCAGCATCTTGCCCGGGCCGATCGCCAGCACCTTGCCGCGTGTGGGCTTCTCCTTCGCATTGTCCGGAAGAATGATGCCGCCCGCGGTGCGGTCCTCAGCCTCGCTTTGCTCCACAACCAGACGATCATCCAGGGGTCGAATATTCAGCCGTGCCATATCTCGTCAGCTCCTTCACAAATTCAATTCCATTGCGTATTGATTCTTGACGTTTCCATTCCCAATCCAGGCCGGGCGATCCGGTCGCCGCCGGGCGCGGCGGCTTACATCATGCCGCCCATTCCGCCCATGCCGCCCATGCCGCCCATGCCACCCATCTCGTCGTCCATGCCGTGATCGTGACCGGCATGTCCGTCGTCCTTGGCCTTGGGCTTTTCCGTGACACAGCAGTCGGTGGAAAGAAGTATTCGTGCCACACTGCTGGCATTCTGGAGCGCCGTCCGAACGACCTTGGTCGGATCGATTACTCCGTCCTTCACCAAATCGGTGTACTCCTCCGTAAGGGCGTTGAAGCCGAACGCGCCGTCCTTGCTCTCGACCTTGTGCAGCACGACGCCCGGCTCAAGCCCGGCGTTCCGGGCAATCGCCATGAGCGGCGCCGTCACGGCCTTCAGGACCACCTCCGCGCCCACCTGTTCGCCTTCGTTTCGGAACTTCAGGTTCTCCGCGACCTTGCGGGCGCGAATCAGCGCGACGCCGCCGCCGGGCACGATGCCCTCCTCGATCGCCGCACGCGTCGCGTGCAGGGCGTCTTCGTAACGGGCCTTCTTCTCTTTCATCTCCGCCTCGGTCGCCGCGCCGACGAGAATCTGGGCCACGCCTCCGGCCAGCTTGGCCAGCCGCTCCTGGAGCTTCTCGCGGTCGTAGTCGCTGGTCGTCGCCTCGATCTCGCGGCGGATCAGCTCGATGCGGCCCTGGATGTCCTTTGAGGAGCCGGCGCCTTCGATGATCGTCGTGTTGTCGGCGTCGATGGTGACCTTCTTGGCCTGGCCGAGATCGGTGATCGCCACGCTGTCGAGTTCGATGCCGAGATCCTTGAAGATCGGCTTCGCGCCGGTCAGGACGGCGATATCCTCCAGCATGGCCTTGCGGCGGTCGCCGTAGCCGGGCGCCTTCACCGCGGCGACCTGAAGAATGCCGCGCAGCTTGTTGACCACAAGCGTCGCAAGGGCCTCGCCGTCGATGTCCTCGGCAATGAGGAGCAGCGGCCGCTTGGTCTTGGCCACCTTCTCCAGGAGCGGGACGAGCTTCGTGACGCTGCTGATCTTCTCTTCATAAACGAGCACGAAGCACTTTTCGAGGACGCACTCCATCTCGTCGGGATTGGTCACAAAGTGCGGCGAGAGATAGCCGCGATCGAACTGCATGCCCTCGACGACCTCCACGACCGTCTCGAGGCTCTTGCCCTCCTCGATCGTGATGACGCCGTCCTTGCCGACCCGTTTGAACGCATCGGCCAGCTGCTCGCCCACCTCGCGGTCGTTGTTCGCGGAAATGCTGGCCACGCGGATTATGTCCTCGACGTTCTTCGCATCCGCCTTTACCGGGCGGGAAAGCTTCCTCAGCTCCTCCACGATCGCGCTCACCGCCTTTTCAATGCCCCGGTTGATCGCCATCGCGTCATTGCCGGCGGCCACGCAGCGAAGACCTTCCTTGAAGATCGCCTCGGCCAGCACCGTCGCGGTCGTCGTGCCGTCGCCCGCCGCGTCCGAGGTCTTCGACGATGCCTCTTTCACGAGCTGCGCCCCGAGGTTTTCGTACTTGTCGATAAGCTCGATCTCCTCGGCGACCGTCACGCCGTCCTTGGTGACCGATGGCGAGCCCCAGCCCTTGTCGATGACCGCGACGCGCCCGCGCGGGCCCAGCGTCGATTTGACGGCGGCCGCGAGCTTTTCCACTCCTGCCAAAAGGGACGTGCGAGCATCCTGATGAAACGAAAGTTGCTTGGCGCCCATATCGTTGTGCCTCCTGTGGCAATCCCTGGTGTGATTCGAACCACGCAGTCTGTCTATCGCCCGAACGCGGGCGGACTGTTTCCGACCTGTCCGAATGCAAGGGGCGTGCCGGGACCCATCCGGTCCTATCCAATCGTTAACTCTCGACAGAAGAGCAAGTTACGAATCTAATGCGACGGCGAGTAGACTAGCCTCGACTGCCAGAGCGGCAGACGTCTTGGATTGACCTGCCGATGTGTCAGGCTCCGTAAGGCATAGGACCCGCCCAGCGCCGCTGAACGGGTCCTGTGAAATCAGTGACTGGCAATGTCGTTCCGGTCGGAGTTCGACCGAAATCTACCACGCAAAATGCGCGAAGGCCTTGTTCGCGTCGGCCATACGGTGGACGTTCTCGCGCGTGGTGATCGCCCCGCCCTGCTTGTTGTAGGCGTCGATCAGTTCGGTGGCGAGGCGGTGGTACATCGGCTTGCCGCTCTTGCCGCGGGCCGATTCCAGGATCCAGCGAATCGCCAGCGACGTGCTTCGCTTGGAGTTGACCGGCATGGGAACCTGGTAGTTGCTACCGCCGACGCGCTTGCTGCGGATCTGGATGTGCGGCTTGACGTTATCGACCGCGACCTCGAAGACTTCGATCGGCGGCCGATCAGTCACCTTCTTGGAGATCATGTCCATCGCGTCGTAAAAGATCTCCTGCGCGACGGTTTTCTTGCCGTTCCACATCATGCAGTTGATGAACTTCGCTGCAAGCCGGCTGTTGTACTTGGCCTCGGGACGGAGCTGGTCCGTCGAACGCGTCCACTTCTTGAATGCCATAAACCCGGGTCTCCTATTCTGGGGTGCGCCGAGGTTGCTCCCCGTCGCACGATTGTCGATGCATTGATCGCATCGAGCCCCATACTCGACCGCACCGTCGCGGCCGATGAGATAAACGCACCTGTCGCTTCCCGCGGCGAAGCCCCGCTCCGCCGTCGATCCCCCAAGCTGTCAATCGATCAGCCCTTCTTCCGCTTCGTGCCGTATTTGCTGCGCGATTTGCCGCGCCGCACGCCGAACTTGTCTTGATCCTCGACGCTGGCGCAGTCCAGCACGCCGCGAATGATGTGGTAGCGAATGCCCGGCAGGTCGCGCACGCGCCCGCCGCGGATCAGCACGATCGAGTGTTCCTGAAGGTTGTGCCCGATGCCGGGGATGTAGGCCGTGATTTCGCGGCCGTTCGATAGCCGGACACGGGCGACCTTCCGAAGCGCCGAGTTGGGCTTCTTCGGGGTCATCGTCTTGACGATGAGGCACACGCCGCGTTTCTGCGGGCTGACCTCGAGATCCTTAGACTTCGACTTGGAAGGCACGCTTCGGCGCGGCTTCGCACACAGCTGGTTGATCGTTGGCATGCAAACCTCAGTGCATTCACCGGCCATGCGGCGCACGGCCAAAGCCTCAGTTTCCCGAGCGTCCGGCATATCGGCTGCCGAGCACGCGTCCTTCGCAGGCTCCCTCTGCCGCAGCAGGGCGGAAAAGCCCCGTACATTAAGGCCGGAGCCCTGTATCCGTCAACCCAATCAGGCCTTGTCGTCGGACCCGGCGTCCTGCGGTCCGGCGGACCCCCGTTCCGCGTCTCCCTCAAGGGTCATGGTCGCCACGCCGCCCGCCTCTGCGACACCGCCCTCGGACTGAGTCATGCCGGTCGCCTTCTGAAGCTCGGCAAGGGCTTCTCGATCCACCTGGCCCGGGATTTCCGGCATCCGGACCTCTGTCGGCGGTTCCTCAATAGGCTGACCAAGATGCTGGATTTCCAGGCTCTGGTGTGCCCGGAACCCGGTGCCGGCGGGAATCAGGTGGCCCAGGATCACGTTCTCCTTCAGACCCGACAGACGGTCGCTCGCGCTCGACAGGGCCGCTTCGGTGAGAACCTTGGTGGTCTCCTGGAAGCTCGCCGCCGACAAGAACGACTCGCACTGCAGTGCTGCCTTCGTAATGCCAAGCAGCACGGTGGCTGCCGTTGCCGGCCGGGGCTTCTTGCCTTTGGCAGGCGCCTTGCCGGCGGCCTCGAGTTCTTCGTTCGTGGAAGACAGCTCTTCCTTGGTGACAATCTGCCCCTCGGTGTATTTCGAATCGCCGGGGTCCGAGATCTTCAGGCTCTTTGCCAGCCGCTCGTTCTCCTGGCGGAAGCGGAACTTGTCGATCACCTCGCCCGGCAACAGGTTCGTGTCGCCCGGCTGCTCCACCTTCACCTTGCGGAGCATCTGGTTGATCATGATCTCAATGTGCTTATCGTTGATGCTGACGTTCTGTGACCGGTACACCGCCTGGACTTCGTGGAGCAGGTACGTGTAGAGCGACTCCTCGCCCTTGATGGCCAGTATATCGTGCGGAACCAGCGGACCGTCGCACAGCGGATCACCCGCCTCCACGCGGTCACCCGCGTGCACGAGCAGGTGCTTGTCCTGCGGCACATGATGCTCGCGCGGCTCGAGGTCCTTGCTGTCCGGGTGGACGACAATCGTCATCTTGCCGCGGCGACGGTCGCTGCGGATTTCGACCGTGCCGGAGATCTCCGACATGACGGCTGGCTCCTTGGGCTTGCGAGCCTCGAAGATTTCCGTGACGCGCGGCAGGCCGCCCGTAATGTCCTGCGTACCGGAAAGCTCGCGCGGCCGCCGGGCCAGCAGCCAGCCGGCCTTCATCTCCTGACCCTCGACCACTTCGATGCGGGCCTTGGCCGGCAGGTAGTGATACTCGATGATCTTGCCGTTCTTGTCCTCGATGATGATCTGCGGGTTCTTGTCGCCGCGGTGCTCGACGACCACGTACTTCGTCGACTTGGCCTCGGCCTCCATGCGCACCGTTTCGCCTTCCACCACGTCCTGGAAGCGGATGAAGCCGCCCGCCTCGGCGAGAATCGGCGTCATGTGCGGGTCCCACGTGCAGATCGTCGTCCGCGGTTTGACCGACTCGCCGTCCCTGACGAGCAGGCGAGCGCCGTACTGCACCGGGCAGCTTTCCAGTTCGCGGCCCTTCTCATCAAGTATGGACAGCTTGCCCTTCTTGTTGAGCACCACGAGATACGGCGCCTTGGTCTCTTGATCCTCCGTTTCGACCACCTTGAGGTCGTCGTAACGGACGATGCCCGCGTTGATGCACTTGTACTCGCTTTCGATGACCGCGCGGCTGGCGACGCCGCCGGTGTGGAATGTACGCATCGTCAGCTGCGTGCCCGGCTCGCCGATCGACTGTGCCGCAATGATGCCGACCGCCATGCCCGACTCGACCATCTGGCCGGTGGACATGTCAACGCCGTAACAGCGTGAACAGACGCCGAGACCGCTTTCGCACGTGAGCGGGCTGCGCACGCGGATCTTCTCGAGGCCCAGGCCGCCCTCGGCCGGCGGGCTCTCGATGCGCCGCGCGATATCCTCGGTGATGATCTCGTTCTCGCGGACGATGATCTCGTCCGTCACCGGGTGGCGGATCGTATCGCGCGCGACGCGGCCGCGAATCGTCTCCGACAGGGAGACGTCGATCTCCTCGCCCTTGTATCGGGCTTCCTTGGTCACACCGTTGATCGTGCCGCAATCCATCTCGGCAATGATCACGTTCTGCGCCACGTCGGCGAGCTTGCGCGTCAGGTAACCCGAATCCGCCGTCTTAAGCGCGGTGTCGGCAAGACCCTTTCGCGCGCCGTGTGTCGAGCTGAAGTACTCGAGCACCGACAACCCTTCCCGGAAATTGGCCTTGATCGGCGTTTCGATGATCTCGCCGCTCGGCTTGGCCATGAGGGCACGCATGCCGGCGAGCTGCCGAATCTGATCGACGCTTCCGCGGGCGCCCGAATCCGTCATCAGGTAGATCGGGTTCAGATATTTTCGCGCGCCCTCCTGGCCGGGCTTGGCATACTTCAGGTTCTCGTCGCGGTAGTCCTGCTTCAGGTCCACCATCATCGCCTCGGTGACCGCCTCGCGGACGTGCACCCAGATGTCGATCAGGGCGTTGTAGCGCTCGAGGTCCGTAATGGCCCCCTGCTGAAATGCCCGGGTGATGCGGTCGACCTTCTTCTGGGCTTCGTCGATGATGCCCTTCTTCTTCTCCGGGATGCGCATGTCCGTCAGCCCGAAGGACAGGCCGGCCAGCGTGCTCCACTTGAAGCCGATCTCCTTGATGCGATCGAGAAGGTCGATCGTCTCCGAGCGGCCGAGCAGCGCGTGACAGTCTGCGATCACGCGTGCGGCGCCCTTCTGGCTGAGAGGATAGTTGTAGAACGGCATCTTCGGATTGAGGATGTCGTTGAAGATCAGCCGGCCTACGGTCGTCGTGATTAACTTGTTGTTCGGCACCGGGACGGGGCGCTTCTTCTGACCTTCCACCATCGCGTCGCGGTTCAGGCGCACGCGGATGGGGTCATGAATCGTGATGTGTCCGAGCTCGTAGGCGATCAGCGCCTCGAACGGATCCGCAAACGTCTTCCAGACATCCGCGCTTCCTGTCGGGCTGTACTCCGTCGTCAGGTAGAAGATGCCCATTACGATGTCCTGGCTGGGGGACATGATGGGCGAACCGCTGGCCGGGCTGAAGATATTGTTCGTGGCCATCATCAGCACGTGGGCCTCAACCTGGGCCTCGACGGAAAGCGGCAGGTGAACGGCCATCTGGTCACCGTCGAAGTCGGCGTTGAATCCCTTGCACACGAGCGGATGAATCTTGATTGCGTTGCCCTCGACCAGGACCGGCTCGAACGCCTGGATACCCATGCGGTGGAGCGTGGGCGCGCGGTTGAGCAGGACCGGGTGCTGGTAGATCACCTCTTCGAGGATGTCCCAGATCTCCTGGTCGCGGCGCTCGAGCATCTTCTTAGCGCTCTTGATCGTGTCGGCGAAGCCGCGCTCCTTGAGCTTGCGGATGATGAACGGCTGGTACAGTTCAAGGGCGATCTTCTTGGGAAGACCGCACTGGTGCAGCTTGAGCTCCGGCCCGACGACGATCACGCTGCGCGCCGAATAGTCCACGCGCTTGCCGAGCAGGTTTTCGCGGAAGCGCCCCTGCTTGCCCTTGATCATGTCGGTCAGGCTCTTGAGCGGCCGGTTCGACGAGCCCAGCACCGGCCGGCGGCACCGGCCGTTGTCGAACAGGGCGTCCACCGCCTGCTGAAGCATGCGCTTTTCGTTCCGGATGATGACTTCGGGCGCGTTCAGGTCGATCAGCTTCTTGAGGCGGTTATTGCGGTTGATGATACGCCGGTAGAGGTCGTTCAGGTCGCTCGTGGCGAAATTGCCGCTGTCGAGCAGGACCAGCGGGCGAAGGTCCGGCGGGATGACCGGGATCACGTCCATCACCATCCACGTCGGGTCGTTGGTGCTGTGGCGCAGGCTCTCGACGATCTTGAGCCGCTTGGAAAGCTCCTTGATCTTCTGCTTGCTGTTCGTGTTCAGGATCGATTCGCGCAGCTCGTCCGACAGCGCCTTGAGTTGCAGCTTGGAGAGCAGGGTCTTGACCGCCTCGGCTCCGATCTGTGCCTCGAAGCTGTCGCCGTACTTGTCGATTGCGCTGCGGTACTCCTCCTCCGAGAGGATCTGGCACAACTTCAGCGGCGTGTCCTTGGGATCGGTCACGACGTAATCCTGGAAATAGACCACCTTCTCAAGATCGGAGGTCTTCATGTCCAGAAGGGCGCCCAGCCGCGAGGGCATTGCCTTGAAAAACCAGATATGCACGATCGGCGCGGCCAGGTTGATGTGGCCCATGCGCTTGCGCCGCACCCGGCTGTGCGTCACCTTTACGCCGCAGCGGTCGCAGATCATTCCCTTGTGCTTGGTTCCCTTGTACTTTCCGCAGAAGCACTCCCAGTCCCGCTCGGGCCCGAAGATGCGCTCGCAGAAGAGGCCGTCCTTCTCGGCGCGATAGGTGCGGTAGTTGATCGTCTCCGGCTTGCGGACTTCGCCGTACGACCAGGAGCGAATGTCGTTGGGCGATGCCAGCGAAATCCGCACCGATCCGTAATCGTTCACGCGATCGTAGATGCTTTCTGCCATGAGCGTCGTTTTCCTCGTTTATCTGATGAACCCCGCCGCGACGGGGCGAATCTCGGTCCACTGAACCATCCGGGCCTCATGCCTTGCGGCCGCCGGACAAGTCCGGCCGCCCGCGCGATTCCCTTACACCGATGCGGCCGCCTGGGCCCCCACGTAGCTGCCGCCCTGCTGCCGGCGGGCCATGAACGCGCGTACGTCGAGAGACATTGGCACGACACCCGCGGCCCGCTTGAATCCCATTTCCTCGCAGAAATCCACTTCCGTGCCGTAGGCTGCCGCGTCGATCCGTTCGCAGCCCAACTCGGCCAGCGCCGATAGCACCAGCTCGGCCATCTGGCGAGCGATCCCGTACTGATCGTGCTCGATGCGCCCGTCGATGTGCGTCACCGCCCCCGGCCCCTGCCGCGCCGGGTCGAGCTTGCACTCGGTCAGGTAGCCGCGAACGCCGTCCGCCAGCCCCCGGGCGATGCCGATGAGCCGACCGTCCGGGTCGCGCGCCGTCACGAAGCAGACCGAGTTGTCGATCATTTTGGAAAGCTTGTCGACGGACTGAGGCATCACGCAGCCCTGGGAGTCGTAAAACGCCCGGAGCTCGGACACGTCCACTTTGTTCACGACTTCGCACCTGACGCCGTCCATACCTCACCTCGCTCTCCGTCGCGCCGGTCGCCCGGCATCCACCCATGCGCCCGCGTCACGCGGGCGACTCAGATCAGCTTCCCTTTTTCGAGCTGGATGTTCATTCCCAGCCCGCGGATTTCATTGCACAGGACGTCGAACGAAACGGGCGTCCCGGCTTCGAGCGTGTTCTCGCCCTTGACCATCGCCTCGTAAATCTTGGTGCGACCCTCCACGTCGTCGCTCTTGACGGTGAGGAGTTCCTGGAGAATGTACGCGGCCCCGTACGCCTCGAGGCCCCACACTTCCATCTCGCCGAAGCGCTGACCGCCGGTCCGCGCCTTTCCGCCCAGCGGCTGCTGGGTAATCAGCGAGTACGGACCGGTCGCACGGGCGTGAATCTTGTCGTCCACCAGGTGGTGGAGCTTCATCATGTAGATGTAGCCGATCGTGACGGGCTGATCGAACTTTTCGCCGGTACGGCCGTCGAACAGCTTGATCTTGCCGCCGTAGGGCATCTTGCAGAGAAGGAGATTGTCCCGTGCCGCGTTGCGGATGGCTTCGAGGTCGGTCGCCTGCTTCTCCACGTAGGCATTGGCCTCGGCGACGGCGGCGTGCAGCTCTTCTTCCTTGCAGCCGTCAAAGACCGGCGTCACCGCCTGGAAGCCGAGAATTTTCGCCGCCCAGCCGAGGTGCGTCTCCAGAATCTGGCCGACGTTCATACGCGAAGGCACGCCCAGCGGATTGAGCATGATGTCGATCGGAGTGCCGTCCTCGAGGAAAGGCATGTCCTCGACCGGCAGAATCTTGGCGATCACGCCCTTGTTGCCGTGGCGTCCGGCCATCTTGTCGCCGACCGACAGGCGCCGCTTGGTGGCGATGTACACCTTCACCATCTCGAGCACGCCGCTGGGCAGCTCGTCGCCGCGCTTGATCTGCGCGATCTTGCGCTCGCGCTCCTCGATTTGCTCGGCGATCACCGGCCAGTAGCGCTCGTGTATCGCCTGGCATTCGTCGCGCTTGGTTGCGGGCTTGATCCACTTGAGGTCGAAGGCCCAGTTGTTCGGCTCGCCGATCTGCTCCATCACGACGTCTTCGATTTCGCTTCGTCCGACGAGTTGCTTCGTGTTCGGGTCCACGATCGGCGTGCCGGTGATCGCCTCCATCTCCTCGATCATCTTGCGGAAGATCGCGATGGTTCGCGCGTTGCTCGCCGAGCGGAACTCCTTGATCCGCTTCTGAAGCTGCTTCTTCTGGTCCTCCGTCATCTGCGTGCGCCGGCTGAACCGCTTTGTATCAATGACGATGCCGTAGATCCCGGCGGGAACCTCCAGCGAATCATTCTTCACGTCTTCGCCGGCGCGACCGAAGATCGCATGGAGCAGCTTTTCTTCCGGCGACAGCTCGCTCTTGCTCTTCGGCGACACCTTGCCGACCAGAATGTCGCCGGGCTTGACTTCGGTGCCGGTGCAGATGATCCCATCCTCGTCCAGGTTGCGCAGCGCCCGCTCGGAGACGTTGGGAATGTCGCGCGTGAACTCCTCGCGGCCGAGCTTCGTCTCGCGAATCTCGATGTCGTGCTCCTCGATGTGGATGCTCGTAAAGGTGTCCTTGTGGAGCAGCCGCTCGGAAATGAGAATGGCGTCTTCGAAGTTGTAGCCGTCGTAGGTCATGAACGCGACGAGCACGTTCCGGCCCAGTGCCAGCTCCCCGTTCCGACAGGCCGGGCCGTCGGCGATGATCTGTCCCTTCTTGACCTTGTCGCCGATCTTGACGAGCGGCGTCTGGTTAAGGCAGGTGCGCTCATTCAGCCCCTGGAACTTGCGAAGCGGGTACTCGTCGGTGTTGTCCAGCACGATGCGCGACGCATCGACGAATGTCACGGTACCGTCGCGCTCCGCCCGGATGACCATGCCGCTGTTCGCCGCGACGATCTTCTCCATGCCCGTCGCCACGACCGGCGGTTCCGTGATGAGCAGGGGAACCGCCTGCCGCTGCATGTTCGAGCCCATCAGGGCCCGGTTCGCGTCGTCGTGCTCGAGGAAGGGAATCAGCGAGGCCGAGACGCCCACCGTCTGCTTCGGCGAAATATCGATGTACTCGACCTCCTCTTTGGTGACCATCGCCAGGTCGCCGCGGATTCGGGCCATGATGTGATCGCCGGTCACCTTGTTCTGCTTCGGATCGACCGCGTCCGGCGGAGCCAGCACGGTCTTCATCTCCTCGTCAGCCCGGAGAAACTCGCAGCCGTCGTTGACGGCGCCGGCCTTGCCGACCTTGCGGTACGGCGTGATCAGAAAACCATACTCGTCCACGGTCGAATAGATGCTCAGCGACGCGATAAGGCCGATGTTCGTGCCTTCCGGTGTTTCGATCGGGCAGATGCGGCCGTAGTGGCTGATGTGCACGTCGCGCACTTCGAACCCCGCCCGCTTCCGGTTCAGACCGCCGGGGCCGAGGGCCGAAAGCCGCCGTTCGTGCGTAAGCTGGCTCAGCGGATTCGTCTGATCGACCACCTGCGAAAGCTCGCCGCGCCCGAAGAAAAACTCGATCGCGCCGGAGATCGCCTTCGAGTTGATCAGTTCCGCCAGCTTTCCAAGCTGGTCGGGCTCGCGCATGCTCATGCGCTCCTGCACCGTCCGCCGAAGCTTGAGGAACCCCTTGCGGATTTCGTCACAGGCCAGTTCGTCGATCGTGCGAAGCCGCCGGTTGCCGAGATGGTCGATGTCGTCCTCCTGGACGATGACCCGGGTCGGCCGCCAGCCGTACTCGTGCACGTTACCGACCGACAGAAGGTCGCCCTGCCCATGCTTCTGAAGGATGCTCTCGACGTGCTCAAACGAGTCGAAGGCGACGTGCTTGGTGCCGGCGCCGAAAAGCTCGCGCCACTGCGACTCGATCTCGCTCGCCCGCACGTCGGCCAGTCGCTTCGACTCCGCCTCGTTGAATGAGTAAATGACGCCCGGGTGGGGAAAGTAGTTCAGATAGTCGATCTGCGCGAGATCCGCGTGGTTCTGTTTTTCGTGCTGGAGATAGGCCTCGATCCCCTCGATCAGCCGCAGCGCCCGCGTGCGGATGTTCGCCACGACGAAGTCGCGGGCCATCTTGTTGAGTTCCGAGTCGCGATCCTGCTTCGTCCGTCCGAGGAGGACGCGCATCTTCTCCAGGTCCAGCGAACTTGTGGGAACCCACTCGCCCGGTACGTCGTGCAGGCTGCGCAGCTGCCGCAGAAGTTCGACGAGCACGTCGCCGGGCTGGAGCTTCTTGCGCCCCGCCTTCAGCGCGTCGAGCGAACCGAGGACCACGCCTTCCTTGGGGTCCTTCAGCGGATTGCCCTTGGCCTGGTACGAATTGATCTGTTCCGCCAGCTCGCGCGTCCAGTTGAGCATGCACAGCTCGAACGGCATCCGAAGCGGCACGGAGAAGCCGACCCGGTCCTGGCTCCGCAGATCCATCAGGTACCGGAGGCAGGCGATGAAGTCGGCGCCGGTCAGCGTGTTCAGCGACGTCGGCAGGGCAAGCCCGAACTTGCGGTTGATTCGGAATCGGCCCACCCGGCCCAGGCGGTATCGATTGGGGTCGTAGAACTTTTCGTGGAAGAGCTTGACCGCCTTGTCCAGCTGCGCCGGGTTACCGGGGCGCAGGCTCTTGTAGATGCGCATCAGCGCGTCTTCGTGGGAATGCGACCCGTCCTCGTGCAGCGTGTTCAGAATGAGCGGGTCGGGCACTTTCTCAATGACCTCGAGCTGCTTGACGCTGCTCGCCTGGATCTTTCCAAGGGCGTCGCCGATCTGCGCGCCGGCCCGGACAAGCGGCTCGGTGACGTCCGCGGTGTCCTCCGGCCAGACGTCTAATACGACGAACATGTCGGCCTTCAGGTTCGCCGTCCGCACCACCTTGGTCTGATAGAAAGTCTTGATGATGTCCTCGTCGCGTCCATACTTCGGGTCCATCGCTCGGAGGAAAGTCGTGGCCGGAATCTTGCTCGACTGGTCGATCCGGACGGCGAGAACGTCCTTGCGGGTGATGTTGATCTCG
The DNA here is from genome assembly GCA_003576905.1 of Planctomycetota bacterium. Lineage (GTDB taxonomy): Bacteria > Planctomycetota > Phycisphaerae > UBA1845 > UTPLA1 > UTPLA1. The sequence goes on from QEVG01000003.1 coordinate 121,731, forward strand.
ATCCAGCTGCCGCGCTCGGGAATAATGCGGCAGGCATGCAGCGGGCGGTCCGCTTCGAGCGTTTCCTTGATGAAGTCAACGCCCGGCGAGCGGTGAAGCTGCGAGACAATGACGCGCTCGGCGCCGTTGATGATGAATTCGCCGCCGCCGATCATGATCGGGATGTCGCCGAGGTAAATGCGGTCCTCGAAGACTTCGCCCTTGTCTTTTCGCGTGAGCCGAACGCGCACGCGCAGCGGCATTCCGTACGTCAGCCGGAGCTGCCGGCACTCGTCCGGCGTGTAGCGCGGTTTGCCGAGTGAATAATCGAGGTATTCCAGAAGAATGTTCTCGTCGTAGCTGGTGATCGGAAACACCTCGCGGAGAAGCCCTTCGAGGCCCGTCGGCGTCCGTTGCTCGGGCGGGGTGTCCGCCTGAAGGAAGCGCTTATACGACTCGACCTGAATCGCGATCAGGTTCGGAATCGGCATGGCATCGCCGAGCTTTCCAAAACTCCGAATTTCTTTTGGAACGATCATCTTCGACCTTTCAACACGGATGCCCGCATGGGGGTATGTAAATTCTTACGCGGCCGCCGAGTGCCACTGGTTCGTCACCCACTTGACCCGGCGACCCGAAACCGCGCAGCCGGCGCGGCGCGCGGTCCCTCCGTCGCGAGTTCGTCCGCCGCCGAAACGGCTGAAAAGATAGGGTGTTCCCTGCGGAAGCGTCATCAAGCGGCCCGCGCGGCAGTCAACCAGTTTGTGTGCCCAGGGGACTGCCCGCTGCGGAGGCCATCCAGAATGAAGTCGACCAGTCCCACACCCGATCGACCAAGTTACGCCTCCGCGGCGGCGAGACCCATAAGTATAACCCTAAGCTCCTCCTACGCCAGAAAAAAATCAGCTTTTTTCGGGCCGACCCACACGCCCGGCATCCAGATTGCCACCCCCCACGGCCATCCGCGATTGGCCACGCTCCGAAGATTATCGTAAGCTACTATAAATAACTAACTTATAGACAGAGTACTCTCGAACCGCCCCGTCAATCCAACCCCTTCCCATCCCTCAGGAATCCATCCTCTGGGTGGGCAGGGTGCTCGAATCCGGTCGTCGGCGATGAACGACCTTCCCTTTTTCGTCGAGCGGTCTCCTTTTTGAACTTCTGAACCGCCTCGCGTGTTGGCGCGTCGCCGGAGTCCGTCGTTGACCGATACAGCCGAATGCGATGCCAATAGCTCGCCGCGCTCTTCGGCGGCCGTTTCACTTTCGTCAGCGCAAGCCGCCGGAGTATCGGGACCGCCTCCGCCTGTTGACGAATCGCATCCGCATCCTTCGGGCGATTAGAACTCTTCTTCTCGACCGTTTTTGCCAGGAGCGCACCAAGCTCGTTGTGTGGATTCGCCTCCTGTCCCACCCCAAGCTGGTGTGTCGCCGTGTGGCACATCCTGCAACTGACTGCCGCCGTGATGCGCGCCGCGAGCGCCGCCTCGGGTGTGTCTTTCTTATTGGCCGGGCTCGTGTGAGCGAGAATTTCAACCCAGTTCGCAACGCCGTCGCCATCCACGTCGCTGTCCGGTGTCGAGGGCCGATTCGCCTGTTCCTCCGGCTTCTCTTCCCCGCCGTCCAGCCGCGAATCAGACTGCTCCATCTGAAGGATTCGCTCGGCCCAGCTCATGCCCGCTGGCCGATTCGCAAGGCGCCGGCCGTAGGCATTAAGCTCTTCGCTCGATTGGGATTCGTGACACGACGTGCACCGCGCCTCGCGCACGACCAGGAGCGTCCGAACCTGCTCCAGGTGACGCTCCTTGCCAAGCCCCCTCTCGCCGCCGAGAAGAATCAAGGTTCCGACCAGCACAATTCGAGTCGTATTCATCGCCGTATCGTATGTACATCACGCCGGCGCCAGTAGTCGGGTGGCGAGCCTTTCGGGCAGGCCCTGCGCATACCGACTCGTCGCTGCGGCGACTCGACCCCCTCACCGCCGGGGCTTCTTCCGGAGTCCCACACAATCCTGCAACGGACACGCCGACAAGGAGATACAATAGCATGGGCCGTCCGAGAACCCGCCACGATGCGGCGTTCAGGACGTTCTCGGTCGCGGCCCCCAAGCCGCCGATCGCGGAGGGAAAGTCCGGCCACGCCGACTACGATCAAGTGTACGGGCAGGATTCAGACCGGTTTGCCAACACGCGAGGAGTGTCTATGCGACGCAGCCGTTACGCCATGGAATCGCGCCGGATTGCCGTTTCACTGTCGATCGCGTTGGCCGCCGGGCTGCTTCCGAGTGCCGCGTCCGGGTTTCAGCAGATGCAGCCGACCGGCAAGCTCCTGCCCACCGGCGCGGCAGCCTCCGACCTGGAGCGTATCTCCAACGGGTTCGCCGAAATCGCCGAACGCGTCAAGCCGTCGGTCGTCAGCATCAAATCCATGGCGATCAACGAAGAAATGAACGCCGAGCTGCGCCGCATGTTCGGCGACCGCGACTTTCAGCCCATTCCCGTCTCCGGCACCGGCAGCGGAGTCATTTTTGACCCTGCCGGCTATATCGTGACCAACAACCACGTCGTTGAAGACGCCGATGTCGTGCGCGTTACGCTTGCCGACGGACGGGAACTTGAGGCGGAGGTTGTCGGAACCGACTCGATGACCGATCTCGCGGTCATAAGGATCGACGGAAATAACCTGACCGCGTGCCACTTCGGCGACTCCGATGCCGTCCGCGTCGGCAATCTCGTCCTCGCGATCGGCAGCCCCTTCAAGTTCGGTCACAGCGTATCCCACGGAATCATCAGCGCGGTCGGGCGAAGCAACGTCGACGTGGAGATTGACTACAAGAACTGGATTCAGACCGACGCCGCGATTAACCCCGGAAACTCCGGCGGTCCCCTCATCAACACGCGCGGAGAGATCATCGGTATCAGCGTGGCAATTGCCACCGAATCGGGCGGCTACCAGGGCGTCGGGTTCGCCATCCCGTCCAACACCGTCGCCCGCGTCACAGAGACCCTGAAGCGCGGCGAAAAGGTCGTCCGCGGATACCTCGGCGTGATCATCAAGGCCGTCAACACAACGATCGCCGAAGGCTACGGGCTGAACGAAGCGAAAGGCGCCATGCTCCAGACAATCGGCCCGGATACGCCGGCCGAGAAAGCGGGACTTCAGGCCGAAGACATCATCCTCGCCATCGACGGCCGCGAGATCAAAGGGCTCGAAGAGCTCCAGGAACGCGTCGCGCACATGACGCCCGGAACGCGCTCGATGTTCCGCGTCTGGCGAAAGCGCGCCGTGCGGGAGATTCCCGTCGAGATCGGCCGGCAGCCCGAGCACTTCCGGACACAGGGCACACAGGAAGACCTGTCGCCTCGCGGCAAGGAGTCGCCGCGCGACATGCAGCCGACCGATCGCACGACGCGCGCCCAGCCGTCGAAGTCCGCTGCCGAGCCGGGCTCCGAGTACTTCCCCAGGTTCGGAATGCACGTCGCCGATCTGACGTCCGACCTGCGCGACAAGTACAACGTCGCCGCAGGTATTACCTCCGGCGTTCTCGTCACGGGCGTTGATCCCCTGGGCGAAGCGTTCAATGCCGAGCTTCGCCGCCGGTGCGTCATTCGCCGCGTCAACGACGAAGAGGTGAAGAACCTCGCGGACTTCAAACGCCTCCTCGAAAAGCACAAGGCGTCGCGCGGCCTGCGCCTCGCCGTGCAGATCGGCGAGGACACATACCACACGGTGATTCGAAACTACGAGTAGCGCGCATTCAGAGTCGCCGACTCCGGTGAGAGCCGGCAATGTCTCGATTCCGAAACCGTGCGATCCGTTCAGACCCTCCAAATCCACTCGTTTTTCGCCGATTCGGGTATGCGGGTCCGCGAATCTATGTTACAATCTACAGGGCGACGCGTGATATAACAGTTACGCGGGCGACTTCTCCGCGGCGAGGCCGCCGGTCGCAGTGCCAGAAGTGCGACAGTCAATGTCCGAAAAACGTATTAAAGCCGTCACGCTCAAGGACATCGCCGACAAGCTCGGCATGTCCGCCATGACCGTCTCTCGGGCGCTATCAGGAAAAGCCAATCTCGTCAGCCCGGAGACCGCCAGGCTCTGCCGCGATACCGCCCGCGAGATGGGCTACGCCCCAAACCTGATGGCGCGGAGCCTCCGCGGCGAGCAGCTCAATACCATCGTCATGTTCGCGGAGTACATCTCCAGCCACCATTACCTCGCCGAGCTGGTCGATTACGTGTCGCGCTCCATCGAGCGCCGCAAGTACGGCGTGATCAGTTGCCAGTCGATGAGCAGCTTTCACCAGGCCCTCCGGAATTTCCGCCTCGCCGGCGCCGTGGTCATCGCCCCGCCCGAGGACTTCTACCGCGATCCCTTCGGCGAGCGCTTGTTCGGCGTTCACTACCAGGCCCCCACCGTCCTCATCCACAGCGCTGTCGAGCAGTCCGTCTTCAACGAGGTCAGCCCGGACATATCGTCGTTCTGCTACCACGCCGCGTGCCACCTGCTCGCACTGGGCCACCGCCACCTTGGCTACCTCGGCGGCCCCCGCGCGGAAGACGAACCCCGATGGTTCGAGCTGCGGCGGCGCGGGTTTGAAAAGGCCCTTGCTGAATTCAACGTCAGCCCGGGCAATCTGCGCCAGCAGGCCTGCCCGGACGCGAGCCTTGGTCCCGCCGCGATTCAGCAGCTGCTCACGCGCTTCCCCGAAACAACGGCGGTCATGTGCATCAACGACGAAATCGCCATCGCCGCCATCACCGGCGCTCATGAAATGCGCCTGAAGGTTCCGGGAGATCTTTCCATCGTCGGCTCCAACGACATTAAGCTCGCCGGCTTTTTCAGGCCCGCGCTCACCACGCTCAGCATCGACATTCGCGGAATGGTCGAGACCGCCCTCGACCTGCTTTTTGACGAGATCAGCGAGCGGCGCGAAGTGGCCGGGCGGGAGCCTATCAAGATCCGCCTTCCCGCAAACCTCATCGTGCGCGACTCGACCGCTCCTCCAAGTGTGAGGTGATACGCGGGCATCCCCTGCCCGCGCAATCGCTCGGCGCGACAGACGCGCTGCCGATTTCCCCCGATGGGCCGTCGCCGCCATAGGATTCGGGGCGAATACACCCATTCACGGATTGCTGACTCCCGCGATCCGGCAGACCTCGGTCATCGTACTGAATCAGAGGCGCTCAAGGCCCATAAGTACGGGAGCGACGTCCCCCGAAGAAACAAATGCCAGAAACCCCCGCAGCACGGAGCTGTTCTCGACGCCCGTCCAAGCCGAGAGTATACTTGCCATTGGTTGCTGGCCTCTCAGCAAACCCCATCTATTTCCGGACGGGGGACGTTCGGCCAGTTCTATCGTTTCACTCCGCCTCGACTGGGGGGACAGTTCAGGCGGGAATGAACCGCATTCTGAAAATATGAATAAACGCCCTAATCAAGCTCAGTTCCGCATTCCGGTCCGATGGTTCCTTGGCATCGGCGCGCTGACGGCCGTCGTTATCGCTGCCGCCCCCGAACCCGCACACGCCTACATCGGCCCCGGCGCAGGCTTCGCCATCGCGTCCAGCCTGATCGTCATCGTGTGGACCATGATCCTCGCGATGCTCACGCTCCTGCTCTGGCCCATCCGCTGGGTCATCCGCTCCATCAAGGGGCGCAAGGCATTCTCCAAGGCGCGAGTGCGGCGGCTCGTCATCCTCGGTCTCGACGGCATGGAGCCGAGCCTCGCCGAGAAATTCATGGCCGAGGGCAAGCTGCCCAACCTCAGGATGCTCGCAGAAAAAGGCTGCTACAAGAAGCTCGGCACGGTGACACCTCCCCTGTCACCCGTGGCGTGGTCCAGCTTTCTGACCGGCGTCAACCCCGGTAAGCACAACATCTACGACTTCCTCAACAGCGACCGGCGAACCTACCTGCCGAATCTCTCCAGCGTCTCGATTCACGCCCCGACGAAGACGATCAAGCTCGGCAGGTACACCATCCCGCTCAACAAACCGGAGATTCGCCTGCTCCGCAAAGGAAAGCCGTTCTGGAACACCCTCGGCGAGCACGGTATCTTCACCTCGGTGATCCGCGTGCCGATCACCTGGCCGCCGGAGAAGTGCCGCGGCGTCGTCCTTTCCGCCATGTGCGTGCCCGACCTGCGTGGCACCCAGGGCCTGTTTTCCTTCTACAGCACGCGCCCGGCCGGGCCCGAACGGACCGGCGGCGAGCAGATTGTCGTAAAGCGCGAGGGAGACATCGTCCGCTCGGAGCTTGTCGGCCCCGACAACAGCGTCAAGGAAGGCGCCGGCGCCATGAGAGTCCCTTTCACCGTCGAAATCGGCAAAGGCAAGGCCGACGCCCTGCTCACCATCGACGACGAATCGTACGACCTCAAGATCGGCGATTACACACCCTGGATCATCGCCAAGTTCAAGGCCGGGCCGGGCGTAACGGTCAACGGAATCTGCCGTTTCCTCCTTCTGTCGGTTAAGCCCGAGTTCGAGCTGTACGTGACGCCGATCAATCTCGACCCCGAAAAGCCGGCCATGCCGATCTCCTTCCCGACCGCTTACAGCACCTACCTCGCCAAGCGATACGGCAGCTACGCGACCCTTGGCCTCGCGGAAGACACCTGGGCGCTGAACGAGGAACTCATTGACGACGACGCCTTTCTCGAGCAGTGCGTCTCGATCGACAACGAACGGGAGAAACAGTTCTTCGACGCCCTGGAGAACACCCGCCGCGGCCTGTGCGTCTGCGTCTTTGACGGTACCGACCGCATTCAGCACATGTTCTGGCGCTACCTCGAGCCGCACCACCCGGCCCACCCGAGAAACCTCAATCCCGACTACACGCCGAGCCGCCACGAAAAGACCATCGAGGATCTGTACACCCGGATGGACAAGCTCGTTGGTGACACGATGTCCAAGGTGCTGAACGGCGATGGCGACACCATGCTTATGGTGGTCTCCGATCACGGCTTTTCGCCTTTCCGCCGCGGCATCGACCTCAACCGCTGGCTGATCGAAAACGGATACATGAAACTCAAGCCCGACGCCGATCCCAACGCGAAGTTCCTCGCCACGGTCGACTGGTCGCGGACCCGCGCCTACGCGCTCGGCCTTGCGGGTATGTTCATCAATCAAAAAGGCCGCGAGGCACAGGGAATCGTCGAGCCGGGCGCCGAGATGAAACAGCTCAAGGCCGAGATCATCTCAAAGATGTCCGGCATGAAGGACCCCAAGACCGGCGAAGTGGCCGTCACACGCGTCCAGGACAAGGAAATCTGCTACAAGGGCCCCTTCCGCGACACCGCGCCCGATCTCGTCGTCGGCTACAACCGCGGCTACCGCGTCGGATGGGACACGGCCATCGGAAAGATCACGCCCGACGTCTTCCACGACAACACGAAGGCCTGGAGCGGCGATCACTGCATCGATCCCGACCTGATACCGGGCGTCCTCTTCTGCAGCCACAAGGTCCTGTCCGATTCGCCGCGACTGATGGACCTCGGACCGACCGCGCTGGAGCTTTTCGGCGTGGCCGTCCCCGAGAACATGGACGGCGTGCCCCTCAAGATTCAAACAGGAGCCGCCGCATGACTTCGCGGACCCCGCGCGTCGCACCCTTCCGTCGATTCCCTGCCTTCGTCCTTTCGGCCGGAGTGTCAATTGCATTGGCACTTTCGCCCGCCGGCTGCGACCGGTCCGCCGAGGCCGGCCGTGCCGTCGCCAGGGCCGGAGGCAAGCGCGTCTGCGTCATCGGCTGCGACGGCATGGACCCCAAGCTCGTCCGCCGCATGATCGACGAGGGCCGCCTGCCCAACCTCGCCCGGCTCGAAAAGGAGGGCGGCTTCAAGCCCCTCGAAACCAGCATCCCCCCCCAAAGCCCCGTCGCATGGTCAAACTTCATCACCGGCGCGGGCCCCGGTGTGCACGGCATATTTGACTTCATCCATCGCGACCCGACGCGCCAGGCCTCGCCCTATTTCAGCACCAACCGCATCATCAGCGCCGAGGAGAAACCCCCGATCAAGGTCGGCGATTACGAAATCCCACAGGAAATGGTCCTCCCGTGGGTAAAGGGCGCGGAGAACGAGCTCCTCCGCCGAGGCACCCCTTTCTGGGATTTCCTCGACGAACGCGGCATTCCCATTCAGATGTACAAGCTCCCCGCCAATTATCCCCCGAGCGAGTCGAAGCACGACCACATGTGCTGCCTCGCCGGCATGGGAGTGCCCGACGCCTTCGGATCACAGGGAATCTACCAGCAGTTTTCCACCCGGCCGCGCCGCGAGGTCAAGGCATCCGATGGATATAAGCTCCGACTCGCGCCCGACAAAGAATCCGGCGCGTACGCAGCGAAGATCTGGGGACCGCCCAACGAGTTGGTCAAAAAGCACCCCGACCTGTTCGTCGAGATGAAGGTCTATCCCGACCCCCAGAAGCCGGTCGCGAAAATCGTGTACGTCAACAAGGGCCTCACCGGCGACGAGACCGTTGAGCTGGTCCTCAACGTCGGGCAGGTCAGTGACTGGAGCGAGATTCACTTCCTCAAGACGCCGGTCGGGCCGGGCATGCGCGTCATGGCGCGGTTCCTGCTTCAGCGCGTCCGACCCGACGTCGAAATCTACATGACTCCGCTAAACTTTGTGCCGGACGCCCCCGAGGCCGTCATCAGCGAACCGCCTGAGTTCGCGGCCGAGATCGCGGAGGCCATCGGCCCGTATCACACCCAGGGTTTCGCCGAGGCCTTCAACGCCCGTAAGCACCAGTTGCTCAGCGACGAGGAATACCGCATCCAGTCTGACAACGTGCTCCGCGAAAGCGAAAAAATGATGGAGTACGCCCTCGACCGTTTCCAGGAAGGCGTTCTCTTCTTCTATTACTCCAGCACCGACCTTCAGGCCCACATCTTCTGGTGGGACTCCGATGACAAGCACCCGGCTCGTCCCCCGGAAGACGCGAAGAAATACATGGGCGTCGTGGAGGAAGCTTACATCCGAATGGACAAGGCCCTTGCCCGCTGCCGCGAAAAGCTCGGCGAGGACACCACGTACATCGTGATGTCGGACCACGGGTTCTGTAATTTCCGCCGGTGCGTCGGGCTCTGCACATGGCTGCGAAACGAAGGGTATCTTGTCGCCGATCGCGGCGTCCTGGTCGACGCCGACTGGTCAAAAAGCAAGGCCTACGGCCTGGGGCTGAACGGCCTCTATGTCAACCTGAAGGGACGCGAGAAACTTGGTATCGTGGATCCCTCCGAAAGGGACGCGCTGCTCAAGGAGATCAGCGAGAAGCTCCTGGCCCTCAAGGACCCCGAAACGGGCCGAAACGTCGTCCGGCGCGTCTATCGCGCCGATGAATGCTACAAGGGACCCGAGGCGAAGAACGCCCCCGACTTGATCATCGGCTACGAGCGAGACTACCGCGCGAGCTGGAACACCTGCCTCGGCGAGTTTGACAAGGAAGTGGTATTCGACAATGACAACCCCTGGAGCGCCGATCACTGCATCGCGCACGATGTCGTGCCCGGAATCGTCTTGAGCAACCGGAAGATCAACTCCTCGGCCCCGGCCCTGGTGGACATGGCCCCGACCCTCCTCGCCGAGTTTGGAATCGAGAAGCCCGATTACATGACCGGGGGCAGCATCTTCGCCGAATCAAAGGACCAGGTCGCCGCCCGATCCGGCCGATAGGGATACCGCCGCACCGCGGCGGAAACAGGAAGGAGAACAGACGTGTTCGGTGGAAACGTGAAGCTCGACAAGGCCCTGTTGGAGCGCGCCGCGCGCTACGCAAAGGTCGCCGGCTATTCCAGTGTCGATGAATTCATCGCACACGCCCTCGAAAACGAGCTTGCCAAGCTCGACGAGGCCAAGGGTGCCGGCTCGGAAACCGATCCCGCCGTCCTCGAGCGCCTGCGCGGCCTGGGATACATCGAATAATCGCAACGCGGGATCGACCCCTTGGACATCGTCACGCGCATCATGACGTTTCTCGGCGACCTTGTGTTCGCCGTCCTTGGCCTGCTCTCGCCGGCCTGGGCGCTGGTCATCATCTCCGCGCTCACCGGCGTAGCGATGCTGCTCATCTGGCGGCACACCTCCAATCAGGACGCCATCGAGGACGTCCGAAAGCAGATTTCCGCCCACCTGCTCGCGTCGCGCCTCTTCAAGGACGACCTCTCTGTCACATTCCGCGCCCAGCGTCAGATCGTCTGGCAGGCGCTTCGGCTTATGGGCCATTCGATCCGCCCGATGATCATCATGACGGTCCCTTTTGTCCTCATCATGGTGCAGATCGGACTCCGCTACGAGTTCCGACCCATGCCGGTCGGCGAGCCGACCCGGATAAAAGTCACCATGAAGGACAGGTCCAAGGTGCGCGGCATCGGCGACCAGATTGTTCTGCCCGATGGACTCATGGCCGATGCCAACGACCCCTGCCGCGCGATTCCGATTCGAACCATCGACTGGCGCGTGACCCCCAGAAACCCGGGCTCGTTCCGCGTCACTTTCGGCGCCGGTTCCGATGTTGTGGAATTGCCCGTCCACGCCGGCGACGGCTTTATGCGCATCAGCAAGCTGCGTGGGGGGCCGTTCTTCGACCGCCTGCTCTACTCGGCCGAGCCGTCCATTCCCGCGGCTTCCGCTTTTGAATCCGTAGAAGTGTTCTATCCGGCCCGATCGACCCCGATCCTTGGCGTCGATGTGCACTGGCTGATCTCGCTCCTGGTGCTCTCGATCGTCTTCGCCCTGCTCTTCAAGCCATTCTTCAAGGTACACATCTGACCCAAGTCCCCCACGGCGCCGACGCCGCCGTTCCTGTCGCCGGTCCCGCCTTTCATCCGCCGCCCCGCGACTTCATCGACCCCGCCACGCGCATGCGTACGACCGCCCAGAGCGGCCGCGCGAGCGGACTGGCCGTTCGTCTCCCCGGTGCAGGCGGCGCCGAACCCGTGCGGGACGCCGCGCCCGCCAGCGACCGGAGCCGTGCGCAGAACCGCCCCCAGCGCGACCGCGGCGAGAGCGTCGCCGCCAGTCCTGCGAGCTCCGCCCCAAGCTCGCCCGCCGACGCGAATCGCTTCTCGCAGTTGGCATGCACCGCCTGGGCAATCACCGTGCCGAGAAAATATCGAAACATGCGATCGTCAAAGGCCCCGCCGCGCCGCGCCGAACCGGCGCGGATATTGCCCAGCGACAGCCGCAGCCGTCCGCGGTGCATGTCTGGCAGTTGGCCAACGAGGATTTCGTGCGCGATCAGCCCGAGCGCATACACGTCCGATCGGGCCGTCAGATCCGAAACGCGCCCTGCGAGCTGTTCAGGGCTTGCGTACTGCGGCGTCCCTGCGAACACATTCTCCCGCGTGCCGATCATGCTCGATCCCGCCGCGACGATCTGCGCAATTCCGAAATCGAGAATCTTCGGCTTCGGAGACCGATGCGCGCGCGGCGCCGTGAACCAGCCGATCCGCGAGTCGTCGCGGACGCCTCCGTCCACGCCCCCCGGCCCCTCTTCGCCGCCGACCTCCATTACCAGAATGTTGGAGGGCTTCAGATCGAGGTGAATTATCCCGCGCCCGTGGGCGTACTCCACCACGTCGCAGATGCGCACGAGAAGCTCCAGCCGCTCGCGCACGTCCAGCTTGTGTTTCTCAACGTAGGCCTTGAGCGACGCCCCGCGCACGTATTCCATCACGAAGTAATAGTTGCACGAGCGAAATGCGTTGTTCGCCATGTTCGCGTAGATCATGCGCGCTATGCCGGGGTGCCGAAGCTGACGGAGGATCTCCGCCTCGTACGCGAAACGCTGACGCCCCTCCGCCGACGACAGCCGCTTCTGTAGCACCTTGATCGCCACCGGGCGGCCCGAGGTCACATGGACGCCGCGATAGACGATGCCCATGCCACCGCGGCCGACTGTCTCGAGAATCCGGTACTGATCGATGTATTTCGGGAGGTACTCTGGCTCTTCCAGCTCGACAGCGTTCCGCTCCGCGAGCCTGCGGATGAAGGTCGTCCCCCCCTCCGCACGCCACGTCGTCCCGAGCGGCGAGACCGCCCGCGACGCATTCGCTCTCTGAAAATGCGGCAGCAACGAAAGGACTTCCTGAAGCAGCACGGCCTCGCCGGCACACATCCGCCTCGCATAGGCCGCACGGTCCGGCGCGGGCAGCCGGCTGGCCGCCTCAAGAACCGCGTGCACGCGACTGTGAAAGTCAGTGCGCATCCGGGGTCCCCGAAGTCAGTTCCCGGTTCAGCCAGGCCAGCGCATAGCGGAAGTCCTTCTCGACCGTGCTCGCGCTGACCCCCAGCGCCGTCGCGACGTCGGCGTATTTCATCCCCCCGAACCAGTGCAGCATCACCACGTCGTACAGCCGCCCGCTTTCCCCGCGGAGCCGTTCGATCGCTTCCGCCAGGTCCAGAAGCTCGACGCGCTGGTCCTGCCATTCGACCACGGCGGCCTCGATCGGGATGCGGTGCCACTTCTCATGCACCTTGCCTTCCGGCGCGTCGGGTTCGCCCGTCCCGGCCGGCGGCTTTGCGTCGCCGGTCCACGATCCGCCGCGCTTCAGCGACCCCTTGGCGCGAAGCCGGTCCACGACGATCTGCCAGATTTTCCGGGCCGCGATGGCGCGAAAATGCTGCGGGTCCTTCCACGGGCCGCGCCCGTGCTGAATGAGGTGAATACAGGCTTCGTTGACGAGCTCGGTCGGCTGAAGCGTGAACCCCGCGGGCTGCTGCCGAAAGAAACGCCCGGCGATTTTGCGCAGGTCGTCGTAAACGACCGGAATCAGGTCTTTCACCCGTTGCGAGTCGGCGTGCATGGGACCACCTCGTGCTGCCCCCAGGAGGATTGCGGAAAATTCTGATCTTGCCCTTGCGGCGACGGCGGATGGTTTTCGTATGCCTATCTGGTCCGGCGAAGTCCGATGCGTTCGACTCGCCCGGCCGGGTGATGCCTGCACCCAATACTATGACACGACCAAGGCACGAAGCAAGGTTTTTTCGGAGGACCCCGGTTTGACGCCGCCGGTCAAAGCGGCCGGACAACTGCGCAACCGCCCGGCGGTATGCCGGACCGGCTTTCCCCGCGGCATTGAATTGATCCACTCCCCTCCGGGCAGCGGCCGGGGGCGACTGCGCCCCCGCTGCCCCCGGATGTTGCGGCCGCAGAAATAGACTTCCGCCGCCCAGTTCTCGGGACGGAGCACGGTTTGCTTCCCGCTGGCAGCCAAGGGCACGAGTAGCCGGCGGCCCTGGCTGCCGCGGGCAGCAGACGAATCGCCCCGATTACCGCTCGATGACGTCCGCCGTCCAGAAGTCGTAGGCCATCACGCAGAACGCAAGGATGCCTAGCGCGAATGCAACCAACCCGTGCGGGACGCTTCGCGCCACGATGGAGTGAACCAACAGGTACAGCGCCGCGCCTTCAAGCGAGATCACCCCAACGCACCTGATCTGCTCGTACGTCGGCAACGGAAGGAACTTTCTCCGGCGGGCCAGCAGGCATTCCGAACAATACGCGCGCCCCCCGATGCCTTGCAGCAGCGGCGCGAGCCGCTCGCATTTCGGGCAAACGCCGAAACCCTTGCCGGCCTCGCGCAGGGCGTATGCCCGCTTCAGCTGCGCGTAGGCTTCCGTCGCCTCCACGAACACCTTGAGGCTCGCAGGGTCTCCCGAATTGCGGTCAGGATGGTGCTGGAGAACCAGCTTTTTGTAAGCACGGTGAATCTGCCGCAGTGTCGCGCCCGGCGCGAGACCGAGCACCTGGTAGCATTTCAGGATGGTCATGGTCCTTTCCCGCGCCGACCCCTGGCCGACGTTGCTCCCTCCATCCGCGCTTCCGGCGGCATGGGCGGGCATCGGTCAGCCGCCGTCTAATATATCTACCCACCGCGTGCCTTGTCACCCGCTGGTCCCGGGACCGCGATGTTTCGCCCCGGAATGAGCGATTCCCGGCCCTCACGAAGCCGGCGGCACGTGCCCAATGGACCGATTCCGGAGCCGCGCCGCCATTGCGATTGGGAACGAGGCTCCATCGACGTACGGAACCAACCCTGATCCCGGCGATGATCGTGTTGGCCCATGCGAACCCGTGACGATTTATCAGGCGCGCGTCGGACTCCGGTCCTGCAACCGCCGCGTCGCTTCATTCGCGTGCGGTCAACCCGCATGCGAAGGCCAGCACCCGCGAAAAAGGACTTTCAAACCTGAATCAACTTTGTTCGATTTGAACGTTCGCTGCTCATCTCCCTCGAGATTGCATGAGCGAATCTGGCTCACCCCGATTTTCCCCCGCCTTCCCGCGGTGCAGGAGCCTTCACGATCAAAAAACCGCCGATTACCCCCGTGTCTCGTTGCCGAAACGCGCCACAAGTTGTTACGATACGTCCCGGCATCAAGCGCCGCGGGCGAAAGCCGCGCGCCGGGCGCGGAGCGTGCATCCGACGGCACGGCCCGAGACTGCCTGTCATGCCGCACCCATTCCGGCGTTGACTCAACGTCGACCCGATTCGAGCCGCACGGGGAAAGGGCCTGCAATGTTCACTGCGTTCAAACCTCGATTCAGCCGTACCCGGTCTCTACCCGCAACCCATTGCGCAGCCGTCGTGCTGGCACTGGCGTCAGCCCCGGCCGCGCTCGCGACGAATCCGCTCTCGCTTCGTCTGACCGTCCCGTCTCGCATGGTGAACTCGAGGACGTTGACGTTGAGGGGCGAACTGCTCGACGTGCACGGTCGAATAGACTGGAAAACGTGGAACCTGCTCGGCTCCGTTTCCGCAACGCGCGTCTCCGACGCAAGCCCCGTCCCGATCTCTATTACCGTCTTCGAAACGCTCGCCGCCGGCGTCGGTGGCGGTGTTCCCCCCGAAGATTCAATTCGCTTCTACAACGGTGTCGGAAGTGTCTCCCTCACGCTCGACAACGGAGCCTCCGAGCCTCCCGGCGACATTCTCATCGCCGTCACCGCCGGTTCAGCTTCGGCGTCGAAAGTGGTGTCCATCCTCGATGGCGCGGACGCCGGGCTCTTTCGCAATCTGTCCGGCACGCTTGGCGGCGCGGATCTGACCTGGTCGCCGGGCGACGGCGTCATACGCCTTACGGGAAACGTGACTGTCCCCACGGGAGAAACGCTCACCATCAACCCCGGCACTCTCGTCATGGTCGATTCAGGAGCCGCCGGCGCCGGAACCGCGATTCTCGCCGCCGGAGGCGTCGTCCATGCAATCGGCACGCCCGACGAACCGATTGCCTTCTTCCCCACGGCGGGCCCCGCCGCAATGACCCTTCCCCAGGCGGCTCAAAACAACCCGCAATCGTGGCGCGGCTTTTATCACTCCGGCGCTGGCCACTCCACCTATCAATGGGTCATCGTCGCGGGAGCCGGAAACGGCGTCACGGCTACGCACCCCCGGCCGCCGATTTTTCGAGCTGAGAACTCTCACTCGATCGACATTCTCGATTGCGTCGTCGCCGACTGCCCCGGCAACGGCATCGTCGCCTACTTTGGGGCCAGCGGCACGTACCTGCTTCAGCGCAACCTCTTCTCCCGTTGCGGCATCGGCGGCGAATTCGTCGGCACCGGCTACACCGTCATCATCGAGGATTCCTGGTACACGCGAATCGGCCGGGCCCCGGAGCCCAACGGCGTCGACGGCGACATCTTCCACTTCGACCGCCCGGGCAACACCTCCATTGTGCGGCGCAGCATTCTTACCGACTGCGGCGACGATCTGATCGATCACAGCACCAGCGCCACGCCGATCGTAGAGGACTCCATACTCTACGACGCCCGCGACAAGGTTGTCAGCCTGGACGGCACCGGCGTCATTACCATGACCAACTGCCTCGTTTTCGACGCGCCGGGCAACGTTCGATGCGCCGGCGCCCCGGCCATCATCACCAACTGCACCTTTTCGCGGGATTCTCGGCTCGATGGCCAGAACTGCACCACGAGCGTCGTTCAGAGCTCGATCTTCTGGACGACTTCGATCCCCACCTGCTGCGGAGCCGTGAACAACTCCATCGTCGGCAATGCCGGTCATCTCGGCTGCGGCGTGGGGAACGCATCCACCGACCCGCTCTTCAGCGACTCGGGCGCCAACAACTTCGCGCCGGCCCCCGGTTCGCCGGCATGGACCGCCGGACCCTCCGGCGACCAGATCGGCTGGCTCGGCTTCCCCGCGCCCGGCATGTGCGACTCCGCGGACGACTGCGACGACGAAGGAGACCCCTGCGTCGCGTATTCCTGCGACAACGGATTCTGCCGGTCCAAGTTCATTATCTGCCCCCCGGGCATACTCGGTGATATGAACTGCGACGGAAGCGTTGACGCCCTCGACATACCCGCGTTCACCCTGGCAACCATCGACCCGTCCGCCTACGCGCTCGCCTATCCGGGCTGCAACATGCGCCGCGGTGACACCAACGGCGACTTCCTGGTCAATCAACTGGACCTCGAAGCCTTCGTGCTGCTTGTCATGCAGCTCTGATGGACCAGGCACGCGCCCTTTTCTTTCGGGGCACAATCCGCGATAAAGCGCGCATGCCGAGAGCCAGTTCGAATTTGTCCCTTGCCAAAATCACCGCCGACCTCGCCCGCGACGTCGACCAGTTGAACTTCGGCCCCCCGGTCGCCTGCGTCTACAACCCCCTGGGATATGCCCGGCGTCCGCATGCGAAGTACCTCCGCACCTACGGCCGCGCCCCCCGCGAGATTTTGCTTGTCGGCATGAACCCCGGCCCCTTCGGCATGGCCCAGACCGGCATTCCCTTCGGCGAAGTCGCCCTCGCCCGCGACTGGCTTCAGGTCGAAGCCCCGGTGGAAAAGCCGCCGCGCGAACACCCGCGCCGGCCGATCTCGGGCTTTCATTGCCCTCGCAGCGAAGTCAGCGGCCGGCGTCTGTGGGGCTGGGCCCGGGATTCCTTCAAGACGCCGGAGCGATTCTTCGAGCGATTCTATATCGCCAACTATTGCCCGCTCTGTTTCATCGAACCGACGGGCCGAAACCTGACGCCGGACAAGCTGCCCGCCGTTCAGAGAGATCCGCTGTTCGCCGCCTGCGACCGCGCCCTGCGCCGCACCGTCGAGTATTTCGCGCCCCGACTTGTCGTGGGAATCGGCTCGTTTGCCGAAAAGCGTGCCCGCATCGCCCTCGACGGCATGAACCTTCAGATTGGGAGCATTCTCCACCCCAGCCCCGCCAGCCCAGTCGCCAACCGCGGCTGGGAAGCTCAGGCCATGCAGCAGCTCGCCCGGCTCGGCATACGGCTCTGATCAACCCGATGCCCCGGGCGGCAGAGGCGCAGGCGACCCCGCTTCCGCCGACCGGGGTGGCGAGAAAATCGGCGTCCCGCACTCCGGGCACAGCGACGATTGAATCTGGAACAGCGAATACCCGCATTTGCGGCAGGTTTCTTCCTCGATGTCGATGTCGAATTTCAGGCCGCACCCGGCGCACTTGGATCGCCCAACGGCCATCTCCTGGGTCTTCTGGCAACGGGGACACGTGAGGGACAGCGTCAGGTTTGTCGTTCGAACGTCCTCGCGAAGCCGCGTCCGGCTGAGATGATGCAGCACCGGTGTCACCAACACGCCGCACAGCCCCAGAATGAGCAGGATGCTCATGAGCCGGAACCAATCATCGCCCTGGTGAATATCCATCCACAGGGTCGCGGTGATCTGCAACCCCGCGATGGCGAGCAGCACAACCGTGGTCGTGCGAACCCAGTTCCACCGCGCATGCAGTCGCGCGAGCGAAAGCAGCCCCGTTACCGTCAGCTCCACGGACCACAGCCAGCCGGTGCCCATGAACTTTTCGAGGTCGTCCGGCCAGTATTGGTACGATACCCAGATCGAAACGAGCGAGACCGCCAGTGTTACGCATATGACACCCAGCGCGCCGGGCCCCAGCGGATGCCACCGCCGAAGTTCGGTCGGTATCGCCGCGCCCAGCGCCAAGAGCGAAGACCCGCCGATCGCCGCCAGGGTCACGAGGGTGCGCTCGATGAACATCCCCCTGAGGTCCGTCAACAGGATGACCACGCCGCCCAGCGCGCAAGAGCAGATGCACACGATGAACATCGTCAGAAACGTACGCTGCGTGCGAGACTGAAACGCCATAGACGGTCCTGCCCGGTTCTATTCGACAGTCGCCGACTCACTTCGCTTCCGCGTCAGGCACAGGCACCAGCCGATGAGCCCCGCGTTAACAAGGAAAAAGACGACGAACACGACAAGTCCGCCCTTCCGCGCCGCATCGGCATGCTGTGCGTACAAGGGCGAGACATCGATCACCGACAGCCGTATCGCCTCGCGCACCGCCGTCATTCCTGCAATCGTCAGCGCCAGCCCCAATGTGCATACCATCAGCGCTTGCCGGCGAAAATCCGACCGCGGCGCGTGTGCCAGCCACGATCCGACCTGCAAGACGAGGCCGAAACACGCCGCCGCGAAATACGGCCCGGCCGCCTTCCCGACAATGTGCCCCTGCGCCGATGCATCGAGCTGCCGCCAGTAAGCCGCTCCGCACGCCACGCTGAGCAGTACCCCCGCGATCGCCAGCCGCGCGAGGTTTCGCGGCTGACGCGGATCAACTCCAGCTCCCTTCCGTTGCAGGTAATACATCTGCCACGCAGCCAGCGCGCACATCGTCGGAATCGCCCCCACGGCCCACATCCCAAGCCGCGGAAGCAGCTGGGGATGGTAATAAACCATGCTGCCGCGCTCGTACAGGCCCGGCCACGACGCGCGATCCGTGCTGAGAAGATGGTTCTCCGTCCATGAAAGGCCTGTGAATGAAAAACACGCCAGCGCGCCCAGGGCGACAACACCCCGAACGACCGCACTCTGCCCTCCGATCCACGGCGTCTTGAGCAGATAGAGCAGGTAGAATCCCACGATCAGCAGGGGCAGAATCGCCATCCACCGATGAAAGAGCAGCAGGTTGGCCGTGTAAAATTCCTTCCGGTACAGAATCTGCACAAAGAGCAGCGGGGCGACGCCCGCCGTGATCGCCGCGCTGGTCGCAAAAGGCATCCAGTCGCGCAGCACATCCGACAACTCCACCGGCCCACCGTCCGCGCCTTTACGCTTGCCGCGAAACGACGCAACCGCCAGGTACCCGACGCCCGCGAGCACATAGTTCATGAACACCACGTGCACCGCCAGGGTGGCGACATACAGCGATACGTAAAACGCCGTCGGACCCGGCAACCCAAACGGCAGCATCCGGTCCATCAGCGCCCCTCCTGTTTGCCCGGCTGTCGGGTGTCCGGCGACGCCGGGCTCGCCCCGCCGACCGTGTGCGGCTCTGTGCCCGGCGCGGTCCCCGCCTCGTCGAGCCACTCCTGAACCTCACGGATCACGGCCCGGTCCGTCGACTGATCCCACCGGCCGGGCCGCCCGGCCGTCTGCCACTCAAGCAATTGCACCAGCGCCTCCAATTCCTCGGCGTTTCCCGCGAAAGGAGGCATGAACGGCTTGGTGTGCTGGAGCTTCGCAATGTTCATCCGCTTCTGCTCCGTGGTCCACGTCCCGGCCAGATGTGTCAGACCATTGACGCCGGACATCGTGTGACACACGCTGCACTGAAAGCGAAACACCTTGGCCCCCAGCCGGAGCTGTTCAGTGGGATACGCGCCGGCGTTCCGAAGCGGAAACGGATCCGCCGTCACGCCGCCCGAACGCCGCAGCGCAGCCAATTCGTCCGCCTTGACCGCGTTCGAATACAGGTATTCGCGTACCGTAAACGGCTTGCGGACGCCCTCGCGCACGAACTCCCCGCCCGCCGTCGCCCCAAACGCCAGGGAGAGCAGCAGCGTCGCTGTCGCCCCGCTGACGTACAGCCGCTGCCAGATCAGCCCCACGAGCGCATATCCGCCGATCAGCACCGACGCCGCGACCGAGATGCCCATGAACATCGTCATCGCCGCGCTGCCTCCCTGAACCCACGACCGGCTGTCCTCCGGTATCACCGCGAGGTACCAGACCCCCAGCAGCGGCATTAGCACCATGGGCGCAAGGCAGTTCGCCGCGCGGCGAATCAGCTCCGCCCGCTCCTCCCGCGTAAAGGCTCCGATCGCGTTGATGACAACGCACGCAGCCAGCGACGCGATCGTCAGCGAGACGATCGTTCGGAACAACAGCGACGGCCAGAAGCTCGGGTTGAAAAAGCCCGACCACACCGACCGGTCGTGCGTCCACCCTCCCGGCGTAAGCTGCCACGACAGGATGCCGTTGATCCAGAACAGGCTAAACCACGCCGCGACCGTGTACAGCATGAGCAGCGTCATCCGCGCCCCGTCCGTCAGGCCCTTTCCGCATCGATAAAACGCATACCCCGCCGCGATCTCAAGGCAGAAAAACGTCCATTCAGTCGCCCAGATCCAGTGAAACTCCTCCACCATCACCCCGATCGTCCGCGGGCTGATCTGGATCGTCGTGAACCACATCCCCACGCCGGTCAGTGCCCCTGCGACAAAACTGACCAGCACCAGCACCTTGAAATACCCGTCCAGAAACCGGCGCGCTGGCGCGCTCCTCCCCTTCTGCGCCAGCCACTGGAAGTAGCACATGAGCATGCCGCCGCCGATCGCGAACTGCGCCAGAAAGACGTGGAAGATGCCCAGCCCGCCGATCACCATTCCCTTGATGACCGGGCCGAAGTCATTGATCGGATAGGAGATATCCTGCACCGCCGGGCTCCTGCCGCGCCGGCGTCACGCCGCCGCGCAAAGGCGCGGGAATCATAGCGTCTCCCGCGCGCATTCGCCGCTCGCGGCGGGCCCGCGCTTCGCTATCATGTCGCCATGTGCCTTCTCATCGTACCGGTATCCGGCGACGACATTGACGAAGTCCGCGCTCGAATCGACGCCGCGCTCTCCGCGGGCGCCAATGCCATCGAGCTGCGCCTCGACTTGATGGGTCCCCTGTCCGCCGACGATGTACGCTCGCTCCGCTCCGACACCGCGCGCGAAATCCCCTTCATCCTGACGATCCGTTCCGCCGCCGAAGGGGGACACTGGGACGGCGACGACGATGAACGTGTCAGCCGCCTTATCGAATTCGGCCCCTTCGCCGATTTCATTGACGTCGAACTCGCCCTCTGGCGGCGCTCCGCCAACATCCGCCAGAAGATTGAGCTCGCGCTGCACCGCGCCGACGAGGTTTCGCACGATGGCGGCGTTGAACAGGTCGGATTCGCCGCCCGGCGCCGCCTGATTCTTTCCCACCACGACTTGAAGTCCCGTCCGGCCGCCCTTCACAAGTTGTGGCTCGAAATGCTCGCCGAACCCGCCTGCCATGCGCCGAAGATCGCCTGGCGCGCACGCTCTATCCGCGACAATTTCGAGGCACTCGACCTGCTCCGCGATAGCCCCCGCCCGGCCATCGCCCTCTGCATGGGCGCCGAGGGAATCCTCTCCCGCGTCGTGGCTAAAAAGTTCAACGCGTTCGGCACTTTCGCCGCTCTTCAGACCGACCTCGCCACCGCACCCGGCCAACTCACAATCGAGCAGTTCACCCACACCTACCGCTGGAGGACGATTGACTCCGACTCCGCACTCTACGGCGTAATCGGCGATCCGGTGAGCCATTCGCTCAGCCCACGGATTCACAATGCCGCCTTCGCCGATGCCGGGCTCAACGCAATCTACCTGCCGCTCCATGTCACCGCCTCGTACGAAGCATTCAAGGCGTTCATGGTCGAGATAATCGCCCGACCTTGGCTGGGTTTTCGCGGGTTCTCCATTACCCTGCCGCACAAGGAGAATGCCTTGCGCTTCGTTCTCGAGTCCGGCGGCCGTATCGACGCCGCCGCTCAGCGCGTCGGCGCGGTCAACACCCTTTGCCTTTCGCCGGAGGGTGCGCTTTCCGCCTGTAACACCGACTACGCGGCCGCATCACAGTGCCTGGCGGAAGCCGTGAAAGACCGCAAACCAACCGCCCCGAATCTCCGCGCCGCGGTCCTCGGAGCCGGCGGCGTGGCCCGCGCCGTCGTGGCCGCCCTGCGCGACCTCGGCGCGGAGGTCGCCATATACAACCGCACGCACGACCGGGCCGAGGCCCTCGCCGCTCAGTTCGGCGGCCGCGCACTCCCTTGGAACGATCGCGCCCGTCACACCGCGAACCTCGTTGTGAACTGCACGAGCGTGGGAATGACCCCGCGCGACGACGAGTCCCCTTTGCCCTCGGACGCGCTTTGTACCGACTTGATCGTCTTCGACACGGTCTATCGCCCGCGCGAAACCCGACTTCTCCGAGAGGCGCGATCCAGGGGCTGCGCCACCGTCGACGGCGTGGCCATGTTCACCCGCCAGGCGTTGACCCAGTTTCAGATTTGGACCGGTCGTGCGGGCTCTTTCGACCAGTTCGAGAGTGTCATTGCGTCGGGCTTCCAGTCATCCTGAATCGACGGGCCGCAACCCCTGTCGCCCCCTCAACTCCCGCCGTTCCATTGGCGAGCCGCCGGTCTCCGTCCCGCCCCGAAATCGCCGATTGACCATCCGGCCGGTTGCCTTCAAGATGCACCCTCGGAGCGTTCCGATAGGTCGGCCCCGGGGGTCCGGGGCCGCGTGTGTACCAGGGTGGCGGTGGTGTCCGCGCCCGGTTGGTGGGTCCGCAACCCACATTGGCGGCCTGTTGCCCGCCCCGGCGGGTGTAAACGGCCCCGGGGATCGGCAATAAGCGGGGACTAGCCCAACGTTGTATGGACCTGCTCTTCTGTTCAGATGTACACGGTGATGAAAGTCATTACGCTCGGCTTATCACCGTCGCGGGCAGGCTGAGGCCCCACGTCATCATTCTCGGCGGCGATATGCTGCCCGATGACTCCGCCCTGGACCCGCGGTCCATGGGCGTCGGCCAGCCGACCTATGTCCGCAATCAGTTCCGCAATCATGTGGCCGCCATGCGCGCGGCGTCGGGCTGTAAAAATGTCCTCGTTATCTTCGGCAACCACGACTGGGGCAGCAGCGTCCGCGCCACAAGGGAACTCGAAACCGAGGGCCTCCTGAACGTCCTCGAACTGGACCATTCCTTCGAAGTGGACGGCCTCCATTTTCTCGGATACTCCTCCACGCCCCCGACCCCCTGGTATGTGAAGGACTTTGAGCGCCTGGACATGCCCGGCGACAAGCCCCCGCTCCTTGGCGGCGCGCGGTGGGACTTCCGATTTTCCCGGCCATCGCAGCAGAGTTCCACTTACCTCTTCAACACGGTCAAGACGATGGCCGACGAACTGGCCGACTTGAAACCTCCGCCCGAGCCATGGGTCTTTGTCGCCCATTCGCCGCCCCATCAGAGCAAGCTCGATCGGTATTACGGCGATCAGGCATGGGGCTCCCGGGCCGTCCGCGGCGCGATTGAAAAGCACCAGCCCCTGCTCTCGCTGCACGGGCATATTCACGAGTCGCCCGACGTCTCCGGAGATTTCAAAGACGTCATCGGACGGACCACCGCCGTAAACCCCGGACAGAATCGCCACAGGCTCCAGTACGCGACCGTGCGCATCGACGTCGCGGGGCGAAAGGTTCTCGAAGTCAAGCACGGATGGGAAGCGTGAACCTCATTCTTGTCGGCTATCGCGGCAGCGGAAAGACCACCGTCGGCGAGCTTCTCGCCAAAAGGCTCGGCTGGCATTTCGTCGACACCGACGCCCTCATCAGCCGAAAGGCGGGCAAGTCCATTCCCGAAATTTTCGCCACCGAAGGCGAAGACGGCTTCCGCAAGCGTGAACGCGAGGCCTGCGACCAGCTCCGAAAATCAAAAAATCAGGTCATCGCCTTTGGCGGCGGCACCATCGTCGACCCCGAGAGCCGCGCCATCGTCAAACGCGTCGGAAAAGTCGTCTGGCTCCGGGCCCCCGCCGCCGTGCTCTGGCGGCGGATTCAGGCGGATGCCGCGCGCGGAGTCAAACGCCCAAACCTCACCCCCGTCGGCGGACTCGACGAAGTCGAAGCCGTCCTCCGCCAGAGAGAGCCGATTTACGAAACCGCCGCCGCCCACATCGTCGACACCACGACCGATTCACCCGAACAGATCGCCGAGGCCCTCGAAATGTGGTACCGCGCGAACGACTCCGAGGCGGGCTGACCGCGCCGTGCGTGGCCGCACATGCGAATGTTTACCAGCGGTTTGACACCCGGTCATCCGATACGAAACCAATGGGCCGCGGGGGCTGTATCACCGATGGAATGGCCGACCCCGGCTTCCCGCGCTCGTGGGGGGCGTTCCGGCCGCCGATAAGGACGCAGACTCTTGGAACCCGCCGCAACCGTCATTGTCTTCGTGGGGCTGCTCGGCGCGGCGGTCGGCAGCTTTCTGAACGTCGTCATCTACCGCCTTCCACGCGGAATGGGCGTCCACGAACCGCGCCGTTCCTTCTGCCCCGCCTGCGGCGTCACCATTAAGGGCTATCACAACATCCCGCTGCTCAGTTGGCTCTGGCTCGGCGGAAGGTGCCATAATTGCGGCATTCCCATCTCCTGCCGGTATCCCCTCGTCGAGGCCGCCACCGCCCTCGTCTTCATGTCGGTCTGGGATCAGCTTTTCGTCGTGCGGTCCGTCCCCCAGGCGTCGCAGCTCGCCACCGACTGGATGCTCGCCCTCGGATACTTCACTCTCTTCGGCTGCCTCCTCGCCTCGGCCGCCATGGACATCGACTCGTACACTATCGACATCCGTCTCTGCATCCTCGCCATGGTCATCGGTGTCACCGTACACGCCGCCCACGGTTTGCCGCACGCCCGCCCGTCCGCCGGTTCACACCTCGGGGACTTGCCCCCGTCGATCGTCATGATCGGCGCTGCGATGGGACTGACATGGGCCGCCACGTTCTTCATTGGCCGTGCGATCCGGCCCTCGATCCTCGCCGAACCGCCACCGGACGGCGAGCCGGGGACCGACACAAACACGGCCGATGCAGGAACCCCGCCGCGCGAATCAGATTCGCCGCCGGAAAAGCCCCTTAGCCGCGCTCCGATCCTGCTCTTTATCGCCGTGCTGGTTGGCCTCGCCCTCTGGCAGGTTCTCGCTCCGCACAAGCCGACACTCTGGCTCATCCCCGCCGGCGCTCTGCGGGCCATCCTCGCCGCTTCAATCCTCATGTTTCTCCTGATAATGTCCGCGTGGGCCCCGAGGGACGTGGACGACGCCGTCTATTCCGAAATCGAGGAGACACGCCCCCATGCGCGGCGCACCGCCCTCCATGAACTTGCCTGGCTGGCCCCCGCCCTGATCGTCGGAGTCGTCGCATTCGCCCTGCTGCGCCGCGGTAACGGCCTCAACGCTACATGGTCTGAGGCCGTCAATGCGGCTGGCGTCCCGGTTTGGCTGGCAAGCCGCCTGATCCCCGCAACCGCCGCAATCGCTGCCATGGTCTGGGCCGCCGCCATCGGCTGGACCGTCCGGATTCTGGGAACCCTCGCCTTCGGAAAGGAAGCCTACGGCACCGGCGATATCTATCTCATGGCCGCAATCGGCGCAACCGCCGGTCTCTGGAACTGCTTCTTTGGCTTCTTTGTCGCCTCGATCCTCGCCCTCATTGGGGTCCTCGCAACGCTCATCCGCGGCGCGCGCCGGGCAATCCCATTTGGCCCGTGGCTCGCCCTCGGGTCCTTCTGCGTGCTCGCGATGGAGCGCAAGCTTCTTCTTTTTTTTCAGGACGCTGGCGCGATGCTTTGGACCCTGCTGACCGGGATTCCACGCTGAGCCAGCCTTCCCTGCCTGTGAAATGTTCTCCCGTCCTGATGCGAACTGTCTTCGCGCCCGGCCCGTAGTACCCGGGGGCGTCTTGGTCGCGGCAATTGCGTATTTTCCGTTGACGCCGATGGGTGCATGTGGTATTTCGTATGCGCAAAATCTGCCTGACGGGTGTGTCAGG
Source organism: Planctomycetota bacterium (assembly GCA_003576905.1). GTDB lineage: Bacteria > Planctomycetota > Phycisphaerae > UBA1845 > UTPLA1 > UTPLA1. The sequence continues at coordinate 147,590 of QEVG01000003.1, forward strand.
CTGACATGTGAATAGCGTACATGCGTAGTTCAACACTGGAGGAACTGTCTATGGCAGGGATGTCACGCAACCGTGCTTTCCGTATCACTCTCGGATTCCTGGCGCTCGCCTTCATCACGACGGGCTGCGGGCCGGACCCCAAGCAGCAGAAGATCGACGAGCTCACCGCCGAAAACGACCAACTCAAAAAGGAGCTGGAGGAGCGCGACCGCCGGCTGAACGACGGCCTCGTCCGCGACGGCGATTCCCAGGCCACCATCGATGAGCTCAACCGCCAGCTCGCCAAGCTCCGTGCCGAGGCTGCGGCACGCCCAAAGACCACACCGGCAAAGGAAGGCGAGTGGGCCACCTTTGATAATTTCGCCATGATCTCGGTGCCCGGCTCGGTCCTGTTTGATGCCGGCAGCGCGCAGCTTTCGCCCTCCGGCCGTTCCAAGGTCAGCCAGATCGCCTCCGACATCCGCGGCCGCTACGCCGATCGCGACATCTACGTCGTGGGACACACCGACGACCAGCCCATCCGCAAGAGCAAGTGGAAGGACAACTGGGAACTCGGCGCGCAGCGCGCCCTCACGGTCATTCGCTCCCTCCGCGATCAGGGCGTCCCGAACGAGTCGCTTGTCCAGGCCAACTGCGGCGAATGGCGCCCCAAGGTTAAGGGCAAGGACGAAAAGAGCCGCCTCAGCAATCGCCGCGTCGAGTTCTACGCCGTCAAGCGCAACGTGAACTCGCTCGATCCGTCGGCCTCGGCGCTGCGCAACTCCACGGATGAGTAATGCGTCCGTGGCTGCGACGAGTCTCTTTTGACCGCCAGCACATTGCACGCGGTGATTCGGCGGCGTTTGGCGCGGTGTCCCCCTCGGCGGGGCGATCATCGCGGCAAACGCCGCCGTGCTTTCCACGATTCACGGTTGATTCACACCGGGGTCCATGTAGACTTGATTCAGCGCGTTGGACCCACGGCCCCGAACGGCTTCGGCCGGCTCCGGTGAAACCTTGATCGCCATCGTCAATTACGAATCTGCACGCACCCAGGAAATCCGCGATGCATTTGCCGGAATCGACGTTGATGCCGATATCGTGGCATCCATCGACCGCGTAGACCGCGCCTCCCGAATCGTCCTTCCCCCGGCCGCCTCGCTGGCGCGGGCCATCCGCGCCGTCCGCGACGCCGGGATCATCCCCTCTCTCATGCGGGCCATCGACCAGGGGCGCCCCCTCCTCGGCATCGGCCACGGGCTTCATCTCCTGTTTGATGTCAGTTACGAAGAAGGCCAGCATACCGGTCTCGGCGTCATCCCCGGCAAGGTCACCGGCTTCGACTTCGCCGGCCATCCCGTCGGCCGATCCACCCGCGTCCCCCACCAGGGCTGGAGCCAGGTCACTTGGTTGAACGGGTGCCCCCTGTTCGCCGGCCTGAAGTCAGGGCAGGAGTTCTACTTCGACCACGCCTACCACGCCGAGCCCCTCGACCACCGGCTCGTCGCCGCCACGTGCAGCCATGGGATCGACTTCTCCGCCGCGGTTTGGAACGGCCCCGTCTTCGGCGTTCAGTTTCTCCCCGAAAAATCGGGCGAAGCCGGTCTCCAGCTGTTAAAAAACTTCGCCTCGCTGTAATGGACGATTGGGCTGGGGTTGTGTGAGACTGGAAGGGCCTACCTGCGCACCCGGATTTGCGCCTGCGGACTTGGGCATTTGCCCTCAGTTCCCCTCGTCCGAGCCCGCCGCAAGCTTGGACTTTTCCTTTTGAAGGGAGCGCGCGCACTGCCGGCAGAATGTCCGCCCGGATGCGATTGCTTCGTCGGCCGTCGCGAACATCACCAGGTTGGATGCCCGGATCGCCTGGCCGCATTCCGTCGTCGGAAGATGATAAACCTTGCCATGCGCGCTGCCGACCAGATTCAGCTTGGACGCGTCCACCAGGTGCGGCACCCGCGGCCACGGTACCCGTGCATCCTCGAGCGACGAAAACTCAACCCGTGTCATCGGCTCGGTCGTCGCCACCGGCGGCACCGGTGTCATCGGTGCGGGCATGTCGGGCGCGTCGCCCGGCCCCGGTGCGCGGCCGGCTTGCGATTCATCAACCGCGGGCTCCACGAAGGACTGCTCGCGAAACGTGGCCACCGGCATCTGGGCCTGGTTCTCGCGCTCGATCAGGTCGAGGAAGTAATAAACGACCCCGCCGACCCCGATCAGGACGCCGAACACCACGGCCACGACCGCCACGGTCGCATGGCTGCGCCGTTGCCGCGTGACGGCTTGTGGATCTTCGTCAGCGCAAGCCTGAAGCGCGGCAACCAGTTCGTGCGCCGTCTGGAATCGATCCGCCTGGTCCACGGCAAGGCATTTCCGCAGGACCGCCTCGCCCATCGCCGTCAGTCCCCTGACCTTCGAAAAATCCGGCTCCGGCGGATTCTGGTGCAGGGCAATCAGCTTCGTTCGGCTGGAGGCATGAACCAGCGGTCGCCCGGTCAGGGCGTACAGCATGACCAGCCCCATTCCGTAGATGTCGCTCAGCTTGGTCGTTCCCTGGCCGCGCGCCGTCTCGGGTGCGATCCAGCCTAGCGATCCCACCGCCTTCCCGCGGATTTTTTCGCTGGCTTCTTCATCCCGAACGTCCGCGAGGCCGAAGTCCATGAGCTTCAAATGCCCATGGTCGTCAAACATGAGGTTCCCCGGCTTGATGTCCCGGTGAATAATCCCGCGGTCATGGGCCAGTGCAAGCGCCTTGGCCGGCCCGACCATCAGGTTGAACAGCTCGCGGGGGCTCAGCCGACGGTTCTCCTTGCGATCGACGTACTCCTTCAGCGTCCCGCCTTCCATCAGCTCCAGGGCGAGAAACACCTGCCCCTGGTCCTCGGCGACCTCGAAGATCGACACGACCGACGGGTGCTGAAGCTTCGCCACCGCGCGGGCTTCCTGCATGAACAGCTCCGCCGAAAGGCCGCCGATGCTGCCGTTCTTGTTCTTCGAGCGATTCAGAATCTTCAGGGCCACATCGCGACGCAGCGAATCGTCATGCCCGCGCCACACTACCCCCATGCCGCCTTGGCCCAGGATTGAAAGTATCTTGTATCGGCCCAGCTTCTGACCCACCCACCGCGTGTCGATTGCAATCGACCGTGCTCCCGCGCGCGGCGGCGAATCCGATGCGTCTCCGCCCCCGATCGAATCCGACGTCGTGATGCGCGGCGTATCCGACGGCCGCTCTGTCGAACTCGCACGCAGATTATTCAATTCCGACGAATCGATCTCCTTCGCGCGAAACTCCGTCCGACAGTGCCGGCACACCAGCTTCCGGCCCAGGAGCCGAACCGGCAGACGATACCCCTGCCGGCACTGCGGGCACGCCACCGCCACCTTTCGGTGCGGTTCGGTCGTTTCGTCTTGCTTTAGCGTGGGATCCATCGGTGTGCGAGCGCCCTGTCCGCGCAATAGCCCCCTGGTCAATCATATCCCCGCCCCGCCATTCGCGAAGCGAAACCCGGAGATTTTTTGGCTATCGGGCCTTCCGGGTGGCAATCGCCCCTGGTCGCGTTCCGCCCGACTTTCCTGCCGGAGGGCCAGGTCCGTTTCCTGCCGAAAAACCGCCCGCCACTCTCCCAATTACGCGTGGAATTCAGAGCCGCTCCGCAGGTACCCGTACCCGTGCGGAGGCACATGGTACCCATCAGCTAAGGCATGCTACAACTTGCTTCGAAGCTGTTTCAGGAACCCCATCAGCACCGGGCGGGGCAGCGACCCCAGCCCATAGGCGGACAGGTCTTCGTTCACCATTTCGTCCAAAAGGCTCGCAACCTGGGTCCGGTATCTGACAAGCTGCTCGGCAACTTCGTCAGCCTGGGCCAGCTTGCCCTGCGACATCGACTCCACATACCGAACCACGAGTGACGCAAGTTGCTTCGCCGATGGCGGCGCTGGCGGCGCCCCGCGACCGCCGGCCCCCCCGCGCCCCCCCGGCTCGCCCGGGACATTCCGCTCATGGAGCAGCTTCCACTGGACCGCCGCGTCCGCGGCCGCCTGTTGCCGCCGCCTTTGCTCCTCGTTCTCATCAAGCGGCTCGAGCTCCAGCTCGCCCCCGTCTTCGGGCGGGCGGCGGATGTAATTCACACCCCCGCAGTGCGGACATTTCCCCTGCCGTCCCGCGGCCTCATCCGGCGCTTTGACCAAATGATTACAATGCTCGCAATTAAACTCGATCGCCACGGCAGGTGCCTCCGCCTCTCAGTCACCCAAGGGTCGCGCTGAGATGATGCCCTTAACCGTCTGCCCTATCGCCAAAACAAAGCGTTCGACCGCAATGCCGCACATTCTGCCCGCCCTCCCCGCTCGAACCGCTGAAAGCGAATGCTCAGCTGCGGCACGCTCCCGCGATCAGGAGTCGACCGGCGTCGTCTCCTCGTCCACGTCATGATCGTGCGACGCGGCGCGACGCCCGCCGAGGTTGCTCTTCCTCGCTCGCCAGAGCAATCGTACCGGTACCTCCTCAAAGGGTAAAGATTCGCGGATGCGCTTTTCCGCGAAGCGCCGGTACTGCTCCCGCATGAACGCCGGATTGTTCACGAACAGCACGATTGTCGGCGGACATACCGAAACCTGCGTCGCGTAGTAGATCTTCGGACTCGCCCCGTGCTTGTCCGCGAACGGCTGCAACTCTCCCAGCGTCGTCTCGATCGCCCGGTTGAGCTGCCCCGTCGTCACGCGCTGCCGCGCCTGGTTGAACAGGCTCTGCGCCACTTCAATTGTTCCCTTGATGTTCCTCCCGTCGATCGCGGTCGTGAACGCCACCGGCGCATAGCTGATCTGCGGCAGCGTCTTCGCCAGGTACTCCCCGTAATCCTCCGCCGACGCCTTACCCTTGGCCAGGTCCCACTTGTTCACAACGAGGATGCACGGCTTGTACTCGTCCACGATCAGCCGCGCCAGCTTCTTGTCCACGTCGCTGATCGGCGCTGTCGCATCCACCAGGAACAACACCACGTCCGCACGCCGGATTGACGCCACCGCCCGCGTATAACCGTAAAATTCGAGATTATTGTTCGCGCGGCGCCGAGACTTGCTCACCCCCGCCGTGTCGATCGCCATGAACGTTCGCCCGTCCAGCTCGAACCGAACGTCGATTGAATCCCGCGTCGTCCCCGGCACTTCGCTGACGATTACCCGCTCCTGCCCCGCAAGCTCGTTGATGAACGTGCTCTTCCCCACGTTTCGCCGCCCCACCAGCGCGACCTTCATCACCGGATCCGGCATGTCCTCGCCGACGCCCTCTCCCAGCCGCCGAACGATCAACTCCAGCAAGTCCCGCCGCCCCCGCGCGTGCAGCGCCGCCACGCAGATCGGCTCACCGAAGCCCAGCGCCGTCAGAACACCCGCCGCGTACTTGTGCCTCTCGGTGTCCGCCTTGTTCGCCACCAGCTGTACGGGCTTCCTGACCCCCCGGAGCAGCTCCGCCACCTCTTGGTCCAGCGGCGTTATCTCCTGCTGAATGTCCACCACGAAGAGGACCAGGTCGGCCGCCGACAGTGCGAAGTGAATCTGCTGCTCGACGTGCTCGGTCAGATTATCCTGATCCTCAACGCCGTATCCGCCCGTATCGATCAGCTCAAAATACCGGTCGTCGACGTCGATCACCGCGGTCACGCGATCGCGCGTGACGCCCGGTATCGGATCGACAATGCTGATCCGCTTCCCCGCGAGCATGTTCAGCAGGGAACTCTTTCCGACATTCGGCCGACCGACGATGGCAACGACAGGCAGTGACATACCAGAGATTGTATCCGTAAACTCACGAATCCGCCCGCGCGCGGGTATCAGTGGGAACCGCCAGGAACCGTTCTCCCGAGTTGGGGAAAGGCTCCATCCGGTTCCGGCGGCGGAACCCGCCGCCCAAAGCGCCCGAACAGTGCCGGAATCACGAACAGGTTCAGGAGCGTCGCCGACAACAGTCCCCAGAGAATCACCGAGGCCATCGGAGTGAGAATCTCCTTGCCCGGCTCGCCCCCTCCAAGCACGAGCGGAAAAAGCCCCAGTCCGGATGACAGTGCGGTCATCAGAATGGGAACCAGGCGTTCCCTCGATCCTCGCCGAATCGCCTCCAGGAAATCCGTCACCCCTTCGTGCCGCTGGAGGAAACGCACATGGGAAACGAGCATGATGCCGTTTCGGGCTGATATCCCGAACACCGAAATAAAGCCGATCAGCGATGCGACCGTGAGCGTACCGCCCGACAACTGAACGCCTGCCACTCCGCCGATCAGTGCCAGCGGAACATTCAACATGATGAATAGCGCGTCGACCGCCGAGCGGAACGCGGTATGAAGTAGAAACCCGATGCCTCCCACGATCAGGACGGCAAGGAGCATGAGCGTCTTTCGCGTTTCGAGGGCGCTCTCGAATTGCCCTCCGTATTCGATGTGATAGCCCTGCGGCAGAGTAATCTCCTTATGAATGCGTCGCCTCACTTCCTCAACGACGCCGCCAATGTCACGGCCGGCCACATTGCACATCACCACGATCTTGCGCTGCGCGTTCTCGCGACCAATGAAATTCGGTGCCACGTCTTCCTCGATGCGCGCAATCGACTGCATCGGAACAAAGTAGCCCTTCGGCGACTTCAAGGGAATCTGGCCCAGTTGGTCCGCCGGCCAGCCCTTCCAGTCGCCCAGCTTCACGACGCAATCGTACGCAATTCGTCCCTCAAACAGTTGCCCCGCGTCGCAGCCGCGAAAGGCCGCCCGAAGTGACTCCGCCGCCGCCTCCGGACGAATCTCATGCCGCGACATCGCCTCTCGGTCGAATCCAAACCGAACCGTCGCTACTTCCGACTGCTGCTCCGTTGACAGGTCTACGATCCCCTCGACATTCGCCATGATCGACTGAACCGCGCCCGCGATCTGGCGCAGTCGGCGCAGATCCTCGCCAAAGACCTTGACCGCGATGCTTGCCCGCGTGCCCGACAGCATGTGATCGATCCGATGGCTGATTGGCTGTCCGACGGTGGCACGAATGCCGGGAACCAAGGCGAGATCGCGGCGGATCGCGTCCAGAAGCTCCTCGCGCGAGCGCCGCGGGCGCCCCATTCGCTCGGCCGCATCCATGTCGAGCGTCAGATCGATCTCACTTGCCTCCACGCCCTGAACGTGCTCGTCCAGCTCCGCACGGCCTGTACGCCGTCCGATGGCCACCACCTCAGGCTGACGCATCAGCGTATCTTGCACGATCGCCGCCAGGCGATTGCTCTCATCGAGGGAGGTTCCCGGCATCGTCACGGTTCCGACTACCAGCGCGCCCTCGTTGAACGGGGGCAGAAAATCGATTCCAAACCCGGCAAGCCCGAAGACTGCGGCGACCAGCATCGCCGCCGTGGCGACCAGCGCGGCCACGGGTCGCTTTAGCACCGCATCGAGCGGTTTCCCATACATCCGATTCAGCAGGATCAGGAATCGCGGTTCCTCGGACTGTCGAACGGCAGCCGAGCCGGCCAGCAAGTAATAGCAAAGAACCGGCGTCAAGGTCAGCGCCACCAGCAACGACGCCGCCAGGGAAATCATGAACGCCAGTCCGAGCGGCTTCAGCAGGCGCCCCTCCACACCGCCAAGGAAGTAGATCGGGCAAAACACCACCAGAATGACCCACGTGGCAAAAACAATTGAACTCCGAACTTCGACGCTCGCCTGAAAGATCACCTCCAGGGCGCTAATCCGCTTCTCAACTGGCAGATCCAGGTTGATACGCAGCCGGCGAACGACGTTTTCCACGTCGATGATCGCATCGTCCACCAGCATGCCGATGGCTATAGCCATCCCGCCCAGCGTCATCGTGTTTATGCCCGAGCCAAGTGCCCGAAGCGTGAGCACAGCCACCACCAGCGAAAGAGGCATCGCCAGCAGCGTGATCAGGCTGGCTCGAACGCTGGCAAGAAACACAACCACGACCACGATCACGATCACGGCCCCGTCGCGGACTGCTTCCAGCGTGTTCGAAACCGCCGCGTCAATAAACGCCGCCTGACGGAACAGGTCGCGGTGAATGAGCATTCCCGTGGGCAGCGAGTCCGCAATCTGATCCAGCGCCGCGTCGATTCGACGCGTCAGCTCAAGCGTGTTGGCGCCCGGCTGCTTCTGTATGGCGAGCACCACGCCGTCCTCGGATAGCGCCGCACCGGTCTCATCGCGTCGCGACGAAGAGGCCGTGCCACGGCGGATCGCGGCCCCGATTCGCACAACGCCGAAGTCCGACACCGTGACGGGCCGGCCGTTGCGCACCGCCACTACGGAATCGGCGATGTCATCTGCGTCGCGAAACCGTCCAAGCCCCTGAACGACGGACTCGCGCGAGGACTCCGTCAACAACCCCGCCGACACGCTTTCATTGGACGACTTCAGCGCCGCGACAATCGCCTCGAGGCTCAGGTCATAGGCGCGAAGACGCGATGGAGAGACAATCACCTGGTACTGCTTTTCGTCGCCGCCGATTGCGACCACTTGCGACACCCCGCCCACGGCAAGCAACCGCCGCCGAACGTCGGTCATCGCGGTTGTCCGCAACTCCATCGGCGAATGCGATTCGGATGTCAGCGATATGAACATGATCTCGCCCATGATCGAGGAGGTTGGCGCGAGAACCGGCGGCTCGACCTCGGGTGGAAGGCTGCCGGCGACGCTCGCCAACCGCTCGCTGACCGTTTGCCGGGCCACGTGAATCTCGGTTCCCCATTCAAACTCCACCCAGATCACGGCAATGCCCACGGCCGTGGCCGATCGGACGCGGCGAACGTCCGCCGCCCCGTTCAGAGTCGTCTCGATCGGAAACGTCACGAGCGTCTCCAACTCCTCCGGGGCCATGCTCTCAGCCTCGACGAGCACCGTCACCGTCGGAGCGGTCAGGTCCGGGAAGACGTCAATAGGCATTGTCCGTCCCGCCAGAACCCCGGCGACGAGCAGTACGCCGCTCAATGCAACCACCGCTGCGCGATTCGACAGCGACCAGCGAATCAGTTGATTCAACATCCCAATGCTCCCGGGTCAATGAACATGACCGTGGCCGAAGTCCGAGGGAGCCGACTGCGCCATCTTCAGCGCCGCCGCCCCGCGCGAAACGACCCGCTCACCCACCGACACCCCGCTGAGCGCTTCGATCCAACCGCGATCCCGTATTCCAAGTGGTACGTCGCGCCGCTCGAACGATTCGCCAGTCACCAGTACGAAGACCACGGGGCGACCGCCATCCATCACCACCGCGGATTCCGGAATCGCCGTCGCGGCGTCCGCATGTCCCGATCGGATGTGCACGTCCACGAACATGCCGCTGCGAAGGCCGTCCACGTGGCCCGGTAATTCGAACGTAATCGGAAGCGTTCGCGAATCGGGCTCGACTTCCTTGCCGACATGCACGACGCGGCCTCCGGCGGCGGAAATCGCGCGACGCACCGGCGTCGCGCCGGGCATGGAATAATCCGCGACGATCTCGCCGGGAAGCCGCGGCCAGTCAAACTCCGATACCTGGGCAGTGATCCAGAGTTGCCGGGTTTCGATGATCCGAAACAGGACCTGGTGCGTCTCGACTGTCTCGCCCTCAACCCCCGCTACGAGATCGAGCTCGCCGGAGATTGGGGCGGTCAGCGCGGTGAGCGAGCTCATTCGCCCGGCTTCGCGGCCGTCGGTTTGCGCCCCGCTGCCCTGAAATTCGGGATAGTCCGCCAGGACCGCATCAAACCAATGCTGCAGCGCCAGAGCGGCTTCATGCTCCGCTTCCGCGATGGCCAGTTCGCGCTCCGCCTCGTTGACCTCCCGCTCAGATGCGGTGGCGCTGGAGTGCAGACGCGCAAGACGCGCGTGTTCCGTTTTCGCGAAGTCAAGACTGGCCCGCGCACGCGCGACCTCTTCGCGCACAGCAATCGACTTCTGCCGAATGTCGAAGGACCGCTCGGCCACCTCGGCCGAGTACAGCAACGGCGACTCCACCAGCGCCAGTACCTCCCCCTCCGCGACCTTGTCGCCCAGTTTCGGCCACGCCCCGTCTGAACGCCGGCGGAGCCGGCCGATCATTGGCGACGAAACCTCGGCACGTGCGTGGGGCGGACTCACCACCCGGCCGGGCGCCTCCAGCCACGTGGACAGCGATCGACGTTCAACCGTTGTCAGCAGCATTCCGATTGTCCATTGCTCCTCCATGAGAAACGGAATCTGGTGATGGTCCGCCTCAGGCCCCTTCGGGCTTGGGGCACTGAACTCTCCCGCCCGCACCAGAAGGTCGCCGACAATGACCTCGTCCTCGACTTCCAGACCGGCGATTCGCAGCACCAGGTCGTGCCGGCCCTCCTCCGCGAACGTCAGGCGCGGCTTGAAAATGCCGTCTCGAACCGGACGTGTTTCTACCGTGCGCTGCGCTTGGCCGGTCGCGGGTCTAGCTTCCACAGTCAGCGACGAAATCCGCACCGGTTGCCCCGTCTCGAGGATCGTGAAGTGACACAGGAATTCCGTTGATCGCCCAACAATCGGAGCCGGGTACTCCATGAACAACTCAAGCTTTTCCGAGAACGCCGTGACCTGGATGGGCTCGGCACCGGTCGTGTCGGTCGTGGCTTCCGCGCGCGTGTGTTCATCGGAGTCCCCGCTCCGGGCTTCATTCCCCTTCGAACTGTTCCTGTCGCAGGCTCCGGCGGCAATTGCGACGGCAAACAACCCGACAATCGCATGAAGTCGATAAATGCTCATGATCTGTTCCATTTCGATGGACTGCTTGATCGGATCGCGCAATCAAGGGACCCCTGCAGGTGGCAGAGACCCTCCGCTCAGTCGAAAAAAGAATTTAAGAAAGGGGAAACGGTCGAATCAGATCAGAAGCGTCGAACGAGTTGCAACCAGTGTGCGCGCACCGCTCCTGGCGGCAGCCGTTCTTCCTTGAAGAACGAATGAGATCAGGTCATCTCGCTCGCTCGCGGGAATCGCCGGCGTCAGGAGATGCTCCATGTTCCGGCCCGGAAAGGAGGGCGATCCGCCGGGGACAAAGCGACTCCTCACAAGGACCGGCCCGATGTCCAGATCAACAAGCGCGTGGCCGGTATCACCGGATAGCCCCGCCACAGCGCCCTCAACAGGCCTGCATTCAGACCCCGCGAGGGCTTTCGTTATTGCATGGTCTCGAATATGGAATGCAACCGGCGCTCTCGCGTGGCCCGACGACCCGGAAGGATGAGCCACCGGAATCAGATGGACGTGAGTAGTGCGATGGTCGTGAGAGTGAATCAGGAACCCATGTGACGCGAACACCCCGGCAAACAGCGGCAAGACGCTCAAGACGCTTGCCGTGATCCCGAATCGTCTCTTGTCCGCGTACACTCGCATACGCACACTCGATAACATGCGTCTCGTGCCGGATCGACACGGCTGACCATCTTCAGTGTATCACATGCATCCAGAACGCGTCAATCAACCGCACTCTAACCTCCCCAGTGCGGGTGCCGTTTACATTCTGCCCGGCGTCGGTTGGAAAGGCCGCGCGCAACTAGATTTTTCCATCAGGCACCTCCCCTGCGGCACCTCTGCATTCTTCTGTACTCTGGTTCCCGGTGTCACGCGCCGCCGCGCCCCCCTCCCGCGCGCACATGGAGCAAGGACGTAAGACATAACGCGCGAAGTCCGCCCGGCGACCGCGCGGATTCCCCCGCGCCCATCGCCCCGCCCGCTCCGCGCCCGGAGGACGCCCGAATGTTTCTCTCACGAAATCCGCGAATCACCGTTCGCGCCCCGCCCTGTACCAAACCTGAGAGCGTTCACGTTGTTCAGGTTCCATTCAGCCTTCCTGCGCAAGGAACGCGGTTTTTCAGGATAAAAATAATTTGTGCATGCCTTCATTCAGGTTTGCTTATCCGGACCCTCGCGCCGCCCCCCGCGCCGCCCTGAGCCGTCCTGCGTCGCCCGCGCGCGCCGCGCCACTTCCAACCGCAGATGCCGTAAGCGCCCCGCGCCTGCCTTCTCTGTTCCCTCTCCGCTGTTCCCCATTCCCTTTTCCCGCCTCGCCGTTTCACGGGCGTCCCTCTCCCCATCCCCCTTGGCCGGAAAACACCCCTGCCCTTACAATCCCCACCCCGACAATGGACGGACCGGGTCGGCGGCACGGCAACCTGATTCGAGAGCCTTTGAAATGAGCATCCTCGTCGATAAGAACACACGCGTCATTACCCACGGAATCTCGGGCAAGGCCGGGGCCTTTCACACCCGGCAGTGCATGGACTACGGCACCCAGATGGTCGGAGGCGTCGTCCCCGGCAAAGGCGGCACGAAGAGCGAACACGGCCTGCCGATCTTCAACACCGCCGAGGAGGCTGTGAAGGGCGTCGGGGCCAACTGCTCGCTCATCTTCGTCCCGGCCGCATTTGCCGCCGACAGCGCCATGGAGGCGGCCGCGGCGGGCATCAAGACCATCGTCCTGATCACCGAGGGCATCCCCACGCTCGACATGGTGAAGGCCAAGAAGTTCATCACCGAGTGCGGCGCTGTCCTCGTCGGCCCCAACTGCCCCGGCATCATCACTCCGGGCGCGGCCAAGATCGGCATCATGCCGGGGTACATCCACAAGCCGGCCAACGGCACGACGAAGAACATCGGCCTGATCTCCCGCAGCGGCACCCTGACCTACGAAGCCGTCTGGCAGTGCACCAGCCGCGGCATCGCCCAGACGACATGTGTCGGCATCGGCGGCGACCCCGTAAAGGGGCTGAACTTCATCGAGCTGCTTGGCATGTTCGAGGCCGACCCCCAGACCCATGCGATCATCATGATCGGCGAAATCGGCGGCACCGACGAAGAAAAGGCCGCCGAGTACGTGAAGAAGAACGTGAAGAAGCCGGTCGTCTCCTTCATCGCCGGCCGAACCGCACCGCCCGGCCGCCGAATGGGCCACGCCGGCGCCATCATCTCCGGCGGCGAGGGCACGGCTGAGAGCAAGATCGCCGCCCTGAAAAGCGCGGGCATCCACGTTGCCGACAGCCCCGCCACCATCGGCGAAACGACGGCAAACGCTCTTGGACTCAGGTAATCGGAAGAAGTGTCAAAACCGGGCTATACACGCTGTGAGAGTCACAGCGAAGTACCTACTGTTGTCGATTCTCCTTTGGCCGCTGGGAATTTTCTGTCACGAGTTCGTAGGCCACGGGTTGGTCGGCGTATTGTGCGGCGGAAGGATTGAGAGGCTTGAATTACTTTCCTTTCAAGTGTGGCCGACACTTGAGATGATGCCGTGGGCGGGGCGGTATGGCGCCTGTGCAGTCGCTGGGATTCCGACTCCCCGGGGGAAAGCCGTTATGGCTCTGGGAGGTGCATTGAGCACGTTTTCCGTAGCAGCAATCGCCACGGCGCTGCTGTTGATGCGAAGGTGGGGCCGGTATGGAAGGCCGCTACTGATTACGCTCAGTTTTTGGTGGTTCGACTTGCTGACCTACACGCTCCCAAGCTGGGGTCTGCCGCGTTCGATCGTGTGGGGGCAGAACTGGTACAGTGAGCCGTACGAAGCCGCACTCGCCCTGGGTATCCCCGGCACAACGATGCGGATCCTCACGATCGCGAGCTGCGCCGGCCTTCTGGCAATCGTCTGTATTCGCATCTATTCTGAGATGAAGCATCCCATTACGAACCGACGAAACAGTGAGCTCGAAACATGCGTGCAATCCGTTGGACTTCGTGAACGCGAATGATCTGCACCCGTGCGAGTGCAATGTGCATTGCCACTGCCACTGTCCCCGCCGCCAGGTCCTCGTCGCTCGCCGCCCGGCCGCCCTCAACCGAAAGCGTCTCGCGCAGGAACCTCTTTCGCGACGGCCCCACCAGAACCGGCCGCCGCCCGACAAACCGGCGAATCTCCCGCAGCAGCGTCAGGTTGTGCTCCGTCGTCTTGCCGAAGCCGATGCCCGGATCGACGATCATCTTCGTGCAATCCACGCCCGCGGCTTCCAGGGCCGCAGCCCGCTCGTCGAAGAACGCCGCCACCTCGGCGACCACGTCCTCGTAGTGCGGCGCCTGTTGCATCGTCGCCGGAGTCCCCTGCATATGCATCACCACGAAGGGCAGCCCGGACCGCCGCAGCAGCTCCGGCATCAGCGGATCGTGCCGGACGCCCGACACGTCGTTGACGATGTCCGCACCCGCCTCGATCGCCGCCGCAGCCACGGCGCTTGACTGCGTGTCAATAGAAATCGGCACCCCCACACCCGCCTGCCGCAGCCCGCGGATCACCGGCTCGACGCGGCGAATCTGCTCCGACGCCTCCACGCCGGCGCTGCCGGGCCGAGTGGACTCTCCGCCGATGTCGAGCACATCCGCACCGTCCGCGACCAGGCACTGCCCGTGCGCGATCGCCGCGGCCGGATCGAGATAGCGCCCGCCGTCGCTGAAGCTGTCCGGCGTCACGTTGAGGATGCCCATGACCAGGCAGCGGCCGCGGAAGTCCAGCGATCCGTGCGGCGTTTCCAGGACGTGCGGCGTATGATCCATGAGTCGTTGGCGTCCACCCCGGCGGGATGATACGCTGCGATTCGCGGAGTGAACAGTACGAACGGCTCGCACGCGCCACCCGGTTGACCGTCGCCGATGAAGACCCTTCCACCACCGCCCGCTGTCCCGATTCGACTCGGCGGCATTGCGCTCGTGGCTCTGGCAGCCCTCGCCTTTGGCTGGCCCACGCTCGACGGGGACTTCCTCAGCGGCGACGATCGGCGATTCATCATCGAGCATTACCTCGTCAATCACCCCTCGCCGGAGAACGCCGCGCGCCTGTTTGCCATCCTTCACGACGACCTCTACCAGCCCCTTCCCATGCTCTCGTTCCAGATGGACTATGCCCGGTCGGTGCCAACGCCCGACAGCCGCTACCCCGTCAGCGCAAGGGCATTTCACGAGACCAATCTCGCCCTCCACGTCATGTGCAGTGTCCTCGCGGCACTGGTGGCGACGCGCCTGGCCGGCTGCCGTCGAATCGGAGTCATTACCGGGCTGATGTTCGGTTGCCACCCCTTCGCTCTCGAACCAGTCGCATGGATCAGCGGCCGGATGGTGCTTCTCGCGACGCTCTTTTCGCTGACGACGATGCTGGCCTGTTTCGCGCTCCGGTCAAGCCGGCCGCAGACTGAACCTGCACCGACCGGCGTGGCACAGCAGGGGGATCCGTCCGACCCCCTCGCCCCCCGTCTCACCGTGTCGCCGGTTCGACTCACCTTCGCCGAGGGAGCGGCGTACGTATCGTGGACTCTGGCGCTCCTGTCGAAAGTCCTCCCCACCGTGCCCCTCGCCCCGCTCTTTGCCGATTGGCAGCTTCAAAAGCGCGTGGCCTCCCCGGCGCGCCGCCTCTATGCAATCCTCATCGTTCTCTCCATCGCCGCGACCGGCATGGTCTATGCCGCGACACAGCGTGCCGGCTTTGTCGAGGGTGTTGACATTGAGCGAACCACCCCACTTCCGCTGCATGTCCTGCTCGCGCTCGGCTACTACCTGCGGAACTACGTGCTTCCCGGTTCCCTCGCGGCCTGGTCGCCGCCACCCGAACAGGTCGCAATCGGTTCTCCCGCCGCGCTTGTCGCGTTTGGTGAGGCGGCGGTCTTCATTGCCCTTCTCGCGCTGACGCGGCGAAGGAACCCGAGCGCATTTCTGGGCCTGGTCCTTTTCGCGATTCTCCTTGCCCCTTTCCTGCTGGCCGGCGCGGGAAGGCGGTTCCTCGCCGCTGATCGGTACATGTATCTTCCGATTCTCGGCCTGCATCTCAGTGTGGCCGCAATGGCAATCGCGCTTCTCGATCGACTCGCGACGCGGCTTCCCCAGCCCCACGCCCGGGTTGCCGTCGGAGTTCCCGTCCTGCTGGTTCTCGCGGCATGGCTGACCGCCGCCTGGCGTCTCGCGCCATCGTGGCGCGACACGATTCGCCGTGATCTGCGCGTCGCGCAGGTTTACCCCGACAGCCCACTGGCCCATGCCGAACTCGCCAAGGCATTCAACTTCATGGAAGACCCGGAAGAATCCATCCGCGTCGTCGAAGCGGCGCGGAAGCGGTGGCCTCATAACCCGCGGCTCGCCGCCGCCATCGGTGAGTCCTATCGCATGCTGGAGGACTGGCCGCGCGCCAAGGACGAGCTTCAGTTCGCCGCCAGCCGAATGCCCCGCCACCTGATCACGCATTACCGCCTCGGGCAGGTCTACGAAAAGCTCGACCAGCACGATCGCGCCCGCGTCGAGTTCGAGCATGTCCTGACCGTCGCCCCGTCGTATCTGCCGGCGCGAATGGCCCTGGCGCGAAGCTACCAGGCCACCGGCAACATCGACAAGGCGGCTGAGCATTACGAGATCGCCCTCGGAATCAACCCGCGAAGCCGGAATGCAAGATTCAGCCTCGCCGAAATCCGCATCAGGCAATTCGATTGGCCGGCCGCCGAGCATCTCCTGCGCGAGCTGCTCCGCACGGAGCCCGACGACGGCCCCGCGCGGCTCAATCTCGCTGTCGCACTGGCGAACCAGAATCGCGGCGACGAGGCGCTGGCAATCTATGACGCGCTCGCCGCGCAGCAGCCCGAAAACTCCATCGTCCGCGTCAATCGTGCCTCCATTCTGGCATCACGAGGCGATGCGGCCGCCGCCGAGCGGGACTACCGGGCGGTGCTTGCGAACGACCCCGGCCACGCCGACGCAGCCATCGGCCTGCATATCGTCCTTCTTGAGCAGAGACGCTACGCCGAATTGCCGGGTATATGGGAAGCGTATCGCGCGGCGGCGCCCGACGATCAGCGGACGATCGGCTGGCAGGCGTGGGCCGACGCGCTGAGCAACCAGCTGAACACCTCTGATGATGGTACGCGCTGGCTGCATCTCCACGACCCTTTCTTGGGGTGGGCCATGGCGTGGGACGCGATCAAGTCGGGCGACACGCTTACCGTTCGAAAGCGACTCGGCCCGCCGGAAGTGCCCGATCCTGTCACGCCGGAAAAGCGACAGGAAATGCGGGCCATCCTCTCGGCACTGGACAGTCTTCCAGAGGCTGCCAAGGAATCGCCGATCGGCGTCTATGCCCTGGCCCGCGCGGCCCTGCACGGCGGAGATGTCCCGCTTGCGCGAAGCGCCGCAGAGAGGGTCGTCGCCCTGAGCGACGACGACGTCCACCGAGACGGCGCGCGCCTGATTCTGGAGGCGATCAATTCGGTTCGCCCCGGGGGCTCGCCGGCTTCGCAATCAGCGCCGCGTTTACAAGATTGACCCTATCCTGCGTGTCGCCGCCCGCCCCGAAGCCGACTTCGATTACGAGCTCCTTCGCACCGGTCACGGAGACATCGACTTCGACCGGCGCCGCGGCGTGCCTGATATGCTCCCAGCCCGCTGCGGCGCGTCCGTCCACGAAAACGCGCACGTCCGCATCGGCAAGCGGACCCGCGGAATCATCGATCCCGACCAATCCTCGAAACCGTTCGTATTGGCCATCCAGCTTCCATGCGATGCGGCAGGCCGAATGAAGCCCGATCCCCCGATCGTAGGCCCGCCCGCCCAGCCCCAATGGCCCGCCGGTGACGCACCGATCCATCCGGTATGGCCATCGCATGTCCATGTACGGTATCAACTCGTACTTCGCGGGCGCCAGCGCGCTGAGCCACGACCGCCGGCCCCCGAGCACCTCGATACACCGCACGCGCTCGATCGGCACGGACAAGCCCTTTCCATCGACGGTTCGCGCCTCGGCATCGTCGAATACAATCCGACTCTCCTTGACGCGAAATTCCCTCATGGCGAACACCGCCCCATCCACAAGTCGAACCAACGCCCGGAGCCCCCCGGCCGACTTCGCCCCTGTCGCCGCCAGGGATACTCTCTGCACGCTGTCCCATGACACGTCGCGGTCATTGTCACCATCAAACACGGAGATGGACTGGCGCGAAAACTGCGAAACCGCGCCCCGAAGGACATCGCCTCCCACAAGTCCGACTACATCCTCGTCCGAGTCCGCCGCTTCGATCAACGAGGTGTCGCCACGCCGCCGAATTTCGGCGATTACGCCGATGGGAATCGTCAATTCGCCCAGTCCGAAACTCCGGATTTCCAGCGACTTGACGCCTCCCCCGGTAACCTCGCACGCAAGCACGCCCCCGCCACGTGTGCGCACCTCCCATGTGCCCTGCGACGTCGTCTCCGCGGCGGACGCGCCAAGTTCGATCGTGTCCACGTCTGACCAATTCATAGGGCCCGGCCGCCCGCCCTCCGGAACAGGCCCCTGCCCTGGAAACGAAAGTCCGTCAAGCGACATGCGCTGCCGCGCGCCGTCCACCGACACCAGCGTCCACGGCTCCCCTCCCCAGGCCGCCGCGACCGACACCCCCCCCAGGAGAATCCAGGCACCGCACTTGCTCATGATGACACTCACTTCTGAAAAATCGGCAGCGTCTGCTTGGGAATCTGGAGGATGATCAGTGCCATCGCGGTGCCGTACTCGCTGCCCGCCTGGCCGTGCCAGTATCCCTCGGCCGTCTGCTTGCTGATGAGTTCCTCCCGTACCGCCGGCCACCACTTTCGCCAGTGATCGCCGCCTGCCATGTACATCGCCTGCGCCGCGTAATAGTGCCCGTAAAAGTAGTGCGTCTGTTCCTGCGTCCGACCGGGCATGAACTTCATCAGGTATGCCAGCCCGCGCTTGATCGATTCGTCTTCGTGGATGCCCGAGTAATACAGCGCTGCGACGCCCGCCGCCGACCGTGCAAACATCGATCCCGCTGAATCAAGCATGTAACGAAATCCACCATCCGGGTTCTGGCTGTCATGCACATACCTGATCGCCCGGTCGATGGTGCTCTTTGGCACGTCGATGCCGGCGTTGCGCGCCGAGCGAAGCGCCATCACCTGGCAGATCGTCACGGACAGGTCCGCATCCGCCCGAACCGGGTGGTATCTCCAGCCGCCCTGATCGTTCTGTGTGCGGACGATCAGCGCCACCGCCTTCTCCAGCTTCTCGCGAAGATCGGGCCGAGGCGACATGCCGTACATCTCGCCGAGAAACAGCGTCGCGAATCCGTGCCCGTACATGGGCCCATAGGAGGTCTCCGCCGCGACCAGCCCCGACTGCTCCGACGCCGAGTTGAGGATGAAATCAAGTCCCTTCTCCACGTTCTTCGCGTACCGCCCCCGGCCCGGCACGCTCCCCTCCCCCACAAACGCCAGGCATGCCAGCGCCGTAATCCCCACGTGGCGACCGTACTGGGACTGGCTGCCGAAGGAGCCGTCCTTCTCCTGCTGCCGCGCCAGCCACGCCAGTCCGCGATCCATGCATGACTGGAGTTGCGGCGTCGGCTCGTTCAGCGAGGCCAGCTCCGCCGCCGACTGTTCAGATGCGCCGCGCGCCGAGGCCGGAGTATCCTGGGCGCGTGCGGTCCACATTTGACCCCACAGCACGCAACCGAGACTAAGGCAAAGTCGCAGCGCGTCGCCCCGGCCCCTGCACAGGGCATCGCGTCGCCGCGCGCATTTTTCTTCCGCCGACAATCGAGGTGCTTGTTGGTACATCTAATCCCGCCGATCCGCCTCGTCCGCCCGCCGCCGCGCTTCTTCCGCAAGATGACGGTAGTATGCCACAATCTGTTCCCGGTACTTGGAGACATACTCTTCGTCAAAGCCCTGGGCTATCTCATCCCGATCTCGCTGCGGCAGAAAGCCCCAGCCGCGCGACAGTTCCGCCTTGTCGGACCGCCGCGCCTTGCCCTTGCCTGCCTCTCCGCCCGCCGGTGCCTGTCCGGACTCCTGTCCGGTCGAAGCATTTGGCGCCGCCGTCGAGGCACCCTGCTGAGGCACGGACTGTCGGCGCCCCGGTTTCGACTCCCTTTTTCTCCTGAAATTCGAGCCCCCACGCGTCCCAACCTGCGCTTTCCTGGCCTCTTCAATGAGTTTGTCGATTCCCGCGAGGACATCGGCCTGGGCCTTCTGCGTGCGTTCGCCGCAGTCCTCCTCGGTCTTCAGTAAGCGCGATGCTCGCTCCATGCGAGCGATCGTCTCCTCGGCCGCATCCAACGTGCTCGATTCCCCGTCGAGCAGTCGCTTCACGAGTTCCGGATCGACCGCGCCTGCCGGCTGCGAAGCGGGCGGCGGGCCAAGGGACCCGCTGGCCGAGGCCGGGGACTGGGGATCGGAAAGGATCGTCGCAGTCACGACCAGCAGCATGAGGTTTAGGTTCACTGTCGATCCTCCCGCGCCTGCTCCAGCATCCGGCCCGCCAGTTCGCGAATCTTGTCCTGCTGATCCGCAAGCCGTCGGACGTGTCGGCGCTGCTCCTCCGTCCGCGCGGCCGACTCAACGAGACGCTCGCCGAGCGATCTCGTCTGAACGGCGACATCCGTCTGGAGCGATTTCAGAACCTTAAGCTCCGCCAAGGCCGGGACCGGCTTTCGCGCCGTCGGCTGTCCCGCCCCCCCGCTGCCGCCCCCGCCCTGATCCTGCACAAAACGAGGATCCTTCCTGTCGCGCTGCTCCTTCGCCGAGTCGATCAGGCGATTCAGATCGCGGACAATACGGTCCTGGTCCGCCAGCGCGCCGTCGGCGTCCAGGCTCGTCAACTTCGCGGCCGCCGCGTTCATCAACTCCGCCACCCCTTCCAGAAGGTACGAGTACACGACGCTTTCGGCGGCCTGCTCCCGAACGGCCGTCAGCGGCGGGACGAGTTCCCGCTGATGACGGGCAGCTCGCGCGAGCCTCAGAGCATCCGCGCGGCCGAACTCACCCTGTTCGTCGCGCCGGGCCCGGATGTCCGCAGTCTCGGCCCGAAGGGCCTTCTGGCGCACGACCAGTTCGTTTAGTGCCTCAACGATGGCATCCAGCGACCGCTCGCCTCGTTCGCGGTCGACCTGCTCCTCCATGTCCTCCACGCGTACGAGCGCTTCCTGAAGTTCCTCCAGCGCGCTTTTCTGCGATTCTTCCGCCTCCGCGCCCTCCGCTCGAGACAGGAGATCCGCCGCGCCGCCCATGTGGCCGACCGCCGCGTCCATCGCCTCCCGCGCCGCACTGCCGTCGTCGGTTTCCGGCTTGATCAGCTTTGCCGTCTGCCGGGCGGTCGACCGAAGCCCGTCCTGCCGGTCGGCCTGCTCGGCCAGTTCGGCCTCCACGGCGGAATCATCCGCCTCGCGGCTTCTTCGGTTCCTCTCGATGAGCGCTGCTTGCGTCTCAATCAGCCTGCGGAGCCGCGCCGATAGCTCCCTGAGCTCGCGCGAGAGTTCCTCAAGTTGCCGCTCCGGCCGGTCGTCCAGTGCCGCAAGAATGGCTCTCATCGCGGCGGCGGCCTCGCGCTGAGCGCTGGACGCCGCCGAAAGCCGATTTGTCTGGATGGCTCCCGCGGCCTGGTCCATGCGCTCGAGAACGCCCTGCTGACGCCCGACGCTTGCTGCGTCGCGCAGTGACGCCGCCGCGGCGAGGTCCGTTTCGGCGCGTTGGCGGGCCCACGTCTGCATGGATGTCAGGAGCTGGTCGGTCTCGCCGCGGAGCTGACCCTGGGCCACCCCGCTGCGAAGCAAATCCTGTTGCAGCACCGCTTCAAGCTGATCGAGCGATCGTTCGCCCGACCGGCGCGTCAGTTGCGACACTTCGCGTTCCAGTCCCTCCTGCCGGTCGAGGGCATCGCGCAGGCGGCGAACCATGTCTTCGTATTCATCCCACTGCTCCATTTCCCGGAGCATCTCGTCGAGTGCCATAGCAACGTCGCCCTGGGCGTTCGCCGAAGCCAGAAGTGCCTCGTGCTGGCCTTCCGCGTCCGCCGCGCCCGCCGCCCGGCTCAATTGTTCCGAGGCCTGCCCGAGCAGCGTGACCGCCTGCCGGCCGAGGCGATGGGAGAGCGCGTCGGCCTTTTGAGCGGTCACGGTGTCCCCGGCGCCGTTGCGTGCCGCGTATTTCGAAAGTTCCGACAGCAACCGAGCGCCGGCGCCCGCACCCTCGCGGAGGCGCGCCACCTCGCCCGCAAGTTGCCGCGCCTCCGCGGACTGCGCCTCGGTCAGCGGGATCCGGGCCGTTGGTCCGGCATCCAGCACGGTCGTCTTCTGCCGCGCCTGTCGCACGGACCCGACGAGCCGCCGCAACTGATCCCGCGCCAGAAGAAGTTCCATTCGCAGGCGTTCGGCCAGCCGTGCCTCCGAGATGATCTGAATACGGCCGACCGCGCTTCGCACCGGATCGCGCGGCGTGCCGTGCCTTACCAGCTCATCGCGGACCTCGACGAAGTACTCGACGGCCTCGCCCGGTGCGAGCTTCAGCGAGGCCAGATTCCATACGAAGGCGCTTTCGACGTTGCGCGCCGCGCCGGCCCCAACTCCCGCCTCGGCCAGTAGGTCCGCCACGACGTCGTGTGCGGCGCCCGCCTTGCCTCCAAGCAGCTGAAGACCCGCGATGCCCGCGTCGTCCCGCGCGGAAACGCGCAGATCGATGACGGCGCTGGCCGTCGCCTCGATCACGGAGGCGGGAGCGCCGATGGTGACAGTCGGTGGTTCATCCGGCTTTACGATGAGTCGATACGCCGAACCGCCGCGCGACTCCAGTCCGAACCCGTCGACAATGCGAACCCGCAACGTGCCCGACTTCTCGGCGGCGAATTCAGCAAACAGCCAATCGCCGCCGCTCCCTCGCATCGCGACGGCCCGTTCGTCATCGAAGACGACCTCCGCCCGGGAAAGCCCCTCGCCGCTGATATGCTTGCTCGGCCGCGCCTCGAGGCGGATCTCGGCGCCTTCCATCACCTCGGCCTCGTGATCCTCGAGCGATTCCTCGACCGGATCCCTTTGCGTCACGTACGACGGCGGCCGCACGAACATCCGCGCGCGGACCACCTCGGGGCGCCTGGCAACGCGCAGAAGGAACGGCGCGCCGGAGGTGTCGTCGTCCCCGGCCCGAAACGAGTAGCGCACCGGCCGGCGGATGTTCTCAAGTGTCATACGATAGACGCCATCCGTGTCGCGGCGCATGAGGCTCGTCTCGGTCCGACCCTCGCTGCTCTCCCAGGTCAGGAAGCACCGAAGCGTCGGTGTATCGCCCTTGAGCAGCCGCATCTCGGCGGTAAAGGTCTCGCCGAATGCCACGACCGCGTCGCCCGTAAGCGGCTCGATCTGGCGCGCCCTCGGCCATTGTGCTGGCGACAAGGGCGTCACCAGGCGTTCGATTCCCGTGGAGACGGCCCACGGAAGAAACCATCCCACGGCAAGCGCGCACAGGCAGAGCCCAAGCGCCCCGGCCGCCGCCGACGCCGCGCGACGCAGATTCACCAGGCGCGCTGCCGAGACCGCCGGGGCGACGCCGGCCGTATCATTCAGCACGCGATCCCACAGCGTTCGCGATCCGTCGCCCCCTTCTCGCACGTAATCGAGCGCGCCGGCCAACAGATCGCGCGTCTCCGCCGGAAGTCCGTCGAGCGCCAACGCGAGCTGCCCGAGCGGAATCGGCGCAGCCAGCGGGCGAATGACGTGGCGATACATCCACACGCCGGTCCCGCTGCTCGCGATCATCAGAAAGACCACGCGGACAAACCAGGGAAACCGCACCAGCCAGTCCGCCGCCGCGACGACCGCCGCTCCCGCGATGAGCACGACGATGAGCTTCGCCAGCGCCTCAACCGCAAGTGCAAGACGCACCCGTGTCCGTACACGCCGCAGCGCCCGCAGCACCTGCTCCAGGGAGGCATCGGTCCCGGTCTGCCGTGCCGGCCTCATGGCAACCCTTTCAGCCGGCGAAGCGTCCACTCCGCCGACACGAGAAACACGAGGAAGCCGAGCAGGAGCCACGTGTCCCAGATCGGCTCCTCTACGTCGTCGGCAATTTGAACACTGCGATCCGGTATCTCCGCCGCGAGCCGGGACAGGTCGTCCTCGCGCCGGTAAAATTTGCCCCCCGTCCGCGCCGCGATCAAGGCGAGTGTTTCGTAGTCCGCCTCCAGGCGGGCTTTTTCAGGATCATGGGCCGACACGGTAACAGCGCGCGTCAGAGTCTTTTCCGTTGAACGAAGACCGACCGCGGTTTGCGACGGCGTCGGCGTGGCGAGCACCAAGTTGCCGGCTTGCCGCGGAGTAAATTCACCTTCCCATGTCCCCGGCGATCCGCCCGCGGGCAGGAGGGTCACGCGGCCGATCGGCGCGCTGCGCGCATCGCTGATCTGCACGACCGGATCGTGCAGGCGGTCGGCCGCCATCCCCTCACGCGAGAAAAGCCGCACGCGCACGCTGTCGCCCAGTTCATACTGCCGCCGATCGGTTTCGAGCCTCCATGTGTCGCCGCCGCCCAGCTTCTTGCCGCGCGCAAGCGTCCGGATGATCTGCATCCAGACTGTCTCGTAGTAGATGTCACCGGAATACTGACGCCAGCGCCACAGATCGTCCGTCCCGAGGTAGAAGGTACGCCCCGCGCCATATCGGCCAAGAACGGCGAGCGGCAGCGGACCGCTCTCGACCTGCTCCGATGGATGCACCGCAAGCACCGTCGCGCCCGGGATCGCCCCCGACACCCGTGCATACCACAGCACGCCCGGCATCGCGCGCCAGGTCCGCAGATTCGCATCCTCGTCGGTTTCAAGGCGGAAGATCGAGCTCATCACTCCGTCGGGCGTCAGTCGCGGCAGAAACATGTCCGTCGGCGGCGTCGAGTAGCAGCCGGAGAACCGCGGATCGATCTCAACAGGCAGCAGCTTCTCAAGAACCGTTCGGCGAAGCCCGCCCGGCATGTGCCGTTCGCCGGCGATAAAGGCGATCCCGCCCCCTTGCACCGATACGAAATCGATGAGCATCGCCTGCTGCATCGGCGAAAGCCAGTCGGCGCGCGGATCGACGTCACCCAAAATTACTACGTCATAGGGCAGCAGTTCCTCGACGCTCCGGGGGAATCGCCGGATCGGCAGCGTGCCCTCCTGCGGAAAACCGGGCGACGCTTCGAGCAGTATGCAACTGCTCTGGATGTTGGATTCACGGAGGAGAAGATTCTTCAGATAGCGATACTCGAATCGCGGCGTGCTCTCGACAAAGAGCACGCCAATGCGTTCGTCGTGCGCCTGAATCAGGATGCCGGCCTCATTGTTATCGGTGTTCTCTTCGCCCAAGATCGGCGCGACACGGAGCGTCAACTCGACACGACCCACCTTTTCGGGGCGATACTGAAGATCTCCCTGAATACGCGATTGACCGGGCTCCAGGTCGAACGACGCGCGTGCGAGCGCCTCGGAGCGGCCTTCCGCCATCAACTCGACCCTGGCGGCCGTCTTCTCGTCGATTCCGCTCGCGGAAATGTCGAACTGTACGCGCACGGTATCGCGAACGAATACGTCTTCCGGCGCCCAGAGGGAAACGACGGCAAGGTCCCGGCGCGCCAGGGGAGAGCCGATGGCCACGGTATGAATCGGAATCGAACGGCCCGCGGCTTGCGCAATGGCCGGCTCGAGGTCGATCGGCTCCGTCTGTCGCCCATCGCTGATGACGACGAGGGCGGCAACCCGGCGCCCCGCCGTCTCATGCAGGATTTGCTTCATCGCCCGGCCGAGGTTCGACCGCGACCCATCCGCGGAGAGGCTGGCAAGCTTGATGTCGAGCGACTTCAGTGCGAGGGCCTGCGCGGCCTCGCCAATCGCTTGCGCGACGCGGTCAAACGTCCAGACGCCAACGCCATGCCGCGCCGCAAGTTGACGCAAAAGGCCAGCTTCTTCGCCCGACAGAAGCGCTACCGCATCGGCCCACCGCGAATCGCGCGCTTCCTGACTGGCCGGAGATCCCTCGAACACCGCGTCCGAGACGGCCATGCTCGACGACCGGTCTACCAGCACGGCAACGAAGGACGGCTCCGTCTGCGTGCGGCTCAGGACAAGCATGGGCCGGCCGAAGATGAACAGCACGGTCATGATCGCTCCGAACCGCAGAATCATCAGCGCCGCGCGCATCCCGCGCGAAAGGTTCTCGCGCCGATAGAGAAACCACACCGCCGCCGCCGACACCACGGCCCCGGCCAGCATGATCCAAGGCGCCGGCGGCGTGCCGAACCGCAGCGAAATCGGCGAATCATCCATCAGCCGAATTCGATGCAATCCAAGGAGCCATTGCCAGACGTCGTTCATCGCCGGCCCCCAAACCACGCTCCCACGAGCGTCTCGACGACGACCAGTCCCAGCAGGCACACCATAAGCACCCGCGCGAACTCCCTGGCCCCACCGCCGGACCTCGCGCGGCGGACCATCAGTTCCTCAGGCTCATCAACAATCTGGACCTTGTTCCCAAAGGACTTCCGCACCGAGTCGGCGTCGGCAAGACTCAGGTCTCGGTCTTTTACATCGACGTTTACAGCGACGTCGCGCCGATCTCCGGCGACCCGGATCGCGTAAAAGCCCGGCTCTTCAAGGCTGTCCAGCTCAAGCCACGCTCCGTCCGGATCGGAAACAAGCTCCGAACGGAACTTCAGACCCTCCGGGCTTGTGATTTGTGCCACGCCCCGCGCCAGCCGTGCGGGATACCGCGTCCGCAGCACCTCACCCACGAGAATGTTGCGCTCCGCCGTGCGATCCCCGGCCGCGCGCAGCGTCAGGTTCAACATCAGCGGCACGAAGTCGGGCTTGGCCGGAAGATTCGTCCAGGACATGTCACCGCCGGCCAGCCATGCGACTACTCTTCCACGACCCAGCGGACCGCTAACGGCGACCGGTTCGCCGGTCGAAAGCTGAAGGTGCGTCGCCGTCCCGCGGTCCTCATCGCGTGCAACGCCGCGCCAGCAGGCCCGCGCCCACGCGCGCTGCAAGCCGCCGCTCGGGTTTCCGAAGAGGTCCGCCGTCACCGGGTCGCGCGGGTCGGCGATCTCAAATCGCGGCAGACCTGCCTTTTCATCAAAGTGGGTCACGCCATTAATCACCAGGGGCAGGAGACCTTGTGCGCGGCTTGTATCGGAGCGCCCGAGCGCGGACGGGTCCGCATTCTTGCCGAGAAATGCAATCAGCCCGCCGCCGCCGCGTACGAATCGCTCGATGCGGTTGAGCCAATCGCCTGCATACTGCCGCGGATCGCACACGACGATGACGTCATATTGATCCAGTGCTTCCTGATCCATTCCGCGCGGCTCGATGCACCGAAACGCGATGCCCCGCGCGCTTTCGCCTGCGGTATCCGGAGAGACCGCCGCCGCATAATAGAACAGACCTGAATAGGCGTGTCCCCCGACCGGCGTCTCCTCGATTCCAAGGACACGTACTCCATCCGTCACTTCCACAGCCAGGAAGCGCTCATTGTCTCGCGGCAGAACATCCGCGGACGGGGCAGTAAGCTTCGCACGCAGACGATGCGAACCCGCACGCGCGAAGGCTGCGTCGAAATCTCTCGTAATTGATTCGCCCGCGGAAATCGGACCCGTCGGCATGGACCGGATGGGAACCCCATCCAGGCTGATCTCAAGCTCCGCGTCCTCCACGGCGGCTGAGCCGCTGTTGGACACCTCCACTGAAAACCGCGAGGGCACGCCCGCGCCGACGACCTGGCTCATCAGCGCCAATCCAGTAATCGACAGGTTGTCGCGCTGCGGCGGCCCGACGTTGATAAACACGAGCCGATCAATATGCCCAGGTTCGCGCGAGTCTCCGGCGCCGGCGCGGTCGTCGATTGCCGATCGCGTAAAGTCCGTCAGGACGTAACAAACACGCCCACCGGGGGGCACATCGGACAGTGCGAGCATCTGCGCCGCGATGTGGATCGCGTCGTGCAGGTCGTTCATCGCGGACGAACCCGTCCATTCACCCAGAAGCCGCTCGACGACCTGTCGATCACGCGTGGGTCGATCGACCAACGCCCGCGCCGGTCGCCCGGCCCGCACCAGGGCAATTCCATCCCGCGCGGCGGCCTGCTCCACAAGGATGGATGCGAACCGTCGTGCCCGCTCAATGGACGATGAGCCGTCGGCGTGCTCGGCATACATCGAAAGACTGTCATCAATGACGATAACGCGGTCAGTCCGCGATTCCCCGAGTGCATCGAGCAACGTGCCACCGGATGCGAAGGGCCGCGCCAGGGTCAGCCCGGCAACAAGCACGACCATCGCTCTGAGCATGACGAGCAACCACTGTTCGAGCCGCAGCCTCCGCCGCGATCGTCGCTCGGCGGCCGCGAGAAACTGCATCGCCGCCCAGGGCGCGCGGCGGTACCCCTGCCTGCTGAGCAGGTGGATCAGCAGCGGCGCTAGCGCCAGTCCGCCCGCCGCCATTGCAATACCTGGATGTATGAAATTCACGGCTCGTTCCTGGTCCAGCCCCTCGACCCTGGGCGTAATTCACACCTGTGCTACCCGCGTGCCTTCGACGATCGCGCATTAAGGAAGGCGCTCAGCGCGCCGGAAAGCGGCTCGCACGTGTCGAGAAGCACGTAATCGCACTGCTGCTCATGACACGCGCGGCGAAGCTGTTCGGTAAAAGCCCGCATCTCGCGAAGATAATGCGCGCGCAGGACGCGCGGCTCCACGGACACCGGCGGGATCGACTCAAGCCCCACGAGTTGCAGGGGCGACTCGAAGGGAAACGTCAGTTCGGCGTGGTCCATGAGTTGCATCACGACCGGCTCATGTCGGCGGTGCCGCAAATGTTTCATCCCCGCGATGATCTCCTCTGCCGGTCCGAAGAAGTCGCTCACGAGGACAACGAGATGCCGATCCCGCATCGACTCCGCCAGTTCATCCAGCACCGCGCGAAACGATGTCTGCCCGCGGGCCTCGGTGGCCGCGAGTTCGTGGACCATCGACTTCCACCGGCCCGGCTGGTTTGACGCGCGCCCGGCCCGCCGCAGTCGCGTGTCAAACGTCGTCAGCGCTACCGAGTCGGCCTGGTGCAGGGCGATGTACGCCATCGCCGCGACGACGGTCATCGCGTATTCGCGCTTCGACCAGGGAGATTGCGGTGAGCGGTAGCTCATCGACTCCGAGCTGTCCACCGCGAAGACCAGTTGCAGGTTGGACTCCTGCTCGTACTGCTTGATATAGTGCTTGTCGGTCCGGCCGAAGACCTTCCAGTCAAGAAACCGCAGGTCATCTCCCTGAGAATACTTGCGGTGCTCCGCGAATTCCACGGAAAACCCGTGCGCCGGCGAGCGGTGCATCCCGCTGATGAACCCCTCGACCAGGAGCCGCGCGCGAAGCTCCAGCCCGCCAATGTGGGCGAGAACCTGCGGATCCAGGTATTTGCGATAGTCCTCAACCGTCTGAACCACCGCGCGTCATCCTCCCCCGCCGGCAGGGCCGCGCAGCACGCGGGCCGCCCCGATGGCATCCAGCGCCGGCGTCGGGCTCGTCGGCACTTCGTCCAGAAGCCGGTCGACAAGCCCATCCGAAGTGATCGCGTCCGCTTCGGCGTTGAAATTCGTGACAATGCGATGACGCAGAACCGGATGCGCCACGGCCTGGATGTCCTCGGTCGTGACATGATAGCGCCCGAGGAGGATCGCCCGAGCTTTCCCGGCAATCACCAGGTACTGCGACGCCCGCGGCCCGGCGCCCCAGCTCACATAATCACGCACGAATTTTGGTGAATCCGGCAGTTGCGGCCGGGAGCATCGTGCCAATCGCATGGCATACCGCATGATATGATCGGCGCAGGGGACGCGCCGGACGATCTCTTGAAGATCGAGGATATCATCCGCAGAAAAGATGCGCTGCAGGGCCACGTCCGGCGACGACGTCGTAAGGTTGATGATCTTCAGCTCTTCTTCCTCGCTGGGGTAATCCACCAGAACCCGGAACATGAACCGGTCGAGCTGCGCTTCGGGCAGCGCATACGTCCCCTCTTGTTCGATGGGGTTCTGGGTCGCAAGCACGAAGAACGGCTGCGGAAGCCTGTGTGTGAACCCCGCCGCCGTCACCTGGTACTCCTGCATGGCCTCGAGCAGCGCCGCCTGTGTCTTGGGGGGCGTCCGGTTGATTTCATCCGCGAGAATCACGTTCGCGAAGATCGGTCCGTTCACGAAGCGCAGCTGGCGGACCCCCGTACTCTTGTTCTCTTCGATGATCTCCGTTCCCGTGATGTCGCTCGGCATCAGGTCCGGCGTGAATTGGATCCGGTTGAAAGACAGGCTCAGCGTCTGGGCCAGGGCCCGTATCGCCCGCGTCTTCGCAAGGCCCGGTACCCCCTCCAGGATGCAGTGCCCGCGCGAAAAAAGGCAGATCAGAAGCTGGTCGATAACCTCCTGCTGGCCGACGATCGCCTTGGCCAGTTCCTGGCGTATCTGGTCGCAGCTCCTGGAGAGCTTCTCGACCGCCGCCACCTCGTTCGAACCCAGCGCCCCATCGTTATCAGTATTGCCAGCCGCCAATCGACACCTCCCCGGTCACAAGGCCCTTTTTCGATTCTACGCACCTTAACTCACCTTCCGGCCGAACTTTCCACGATCTGCGATCGGGGATATATCGACCTTTCCGGCTGGAGCCGGGCACACGTTCCGGAATTCCCAGGGCCGTCGTCGCGGGCGGCCCTGTGCGTTCGGTTACGGCGGCGCGACGCCGCACGGCAGTATTGATAGGTAGCGCAAACACGCGTGGCGACCATCGGACATACGCTCACCGGTCTTTCACTTTGGAGCAGCTCGTCAATGGGGCTGCCGGGCCGCGTTCTGCCTGCCATCTGGCCCGGTCTGCTCGTCCTGAGCGCCCACCTCATCGACCTTGTGGAGTGGACTCTCACGGCCACACTCCCGGAATCGTTCACATCCCATCAAGTGACCCACTCCCCCGTGCTCACGGGGGCCACCTTGGCCGGCGCGCTTACCCTGCTTGGACTGACCTTCCGACCCCGTTCGCCAGTCCCGTACCTCCTTGTTGCCGTCGCCGTGCTGAGCCACATTCCCCTCGACATGCTTTCATTCCGCGAGGGCCTTGCACGACTGTATGGCGTCACGACGCCGGACGACGGGCCACCCGGCCTTCGCGCTTCGCTGACTGCCGAAGCGTGGCTCTTCGGCCTGCTGTTCGTCGCGGTTACCCTGACTCAAGCCGCCCTTCACCCGCGCCTCCGCCCGGCGACACGAAGGTTCACCTGGGTACTGCTGGGCCTGTCCGTCATCGCCGCGCTGACGCGTGTCGCCGTCGTCTGGGCTCCCTTTTATGTCATTGCGCTGACACACGGGTTTCTTGTGCGCCGCTCCGATTACGCACCGCGTCTCCTATGGAGCCTCGTCCCGGTGCTGCCGCTCCTGTTGCTCCTTGCAGTGGAGGTCCGCGCCGCCCGCACCGAATCGCAGGCCCTCAGACTCCAGACCGCCGGTCGTCTTGCGGAAGCCCTTGCCCTGCACCGCCAGGCTCTCGCGGCGCCCGCGCGCAGCTCGAAGACCGGTATCTACGTCCACATGAGCCTGTGCTACCGGGACCTCGGAGACTACCGGCAAGCTGAAGAGTGCCTCCTGCGCGCAGAGATGACGAGCGAGCTTCCCGAATGGCCGCGCGTCACGCGCGCCCAGCTCTACGTCTATCCGAAGACCAGGGGGACGCCCTTTTTCCGCCCCGAAGAGGCCGAGCGAATCCTCTCGGAGATGCGTGACTCCGGGCGATCCAAACGTTATGCCGAAATCGCCCGATTCCACATCGACCGTCTTCGCCGCCAGGGCATCCTGCCCCCCGGTTGACGCGCGATTTGCCGGATGATTTCCCCAACCCCGCTCATGCCGCTACGATGTCCGCCCGGAACATGGATCGGGCGGCCGGATGGGCCGCGCTCGGATCATTGAAATCCAGGTCAGCCCATTGTGAGACGGACATGCGCGTATTGATCACCGGCGGAGCGGGGTTCATCGGGTCGCATCTGGCCGAACGTCTGCTTGCCACTGGGCACGAAGTCACCGCCCTCGACGACCTTTCAACCGGCAACATGCAGAACCTCGGCGCCTGCATGGGCAATCCGAGGTTTCGTTTTGTACAGGACGACGTGCGCAACAGTCAGACCCTGCACATCCTGACCGAGCAGTCGGACATGGTGTATCACCTTGCCGCCGCGGTCGGTGTGCAGCTCATCGTCGATGAGCCGGTCCGCACCATCGAGACCAACATTCACGGCAGCGAGGTTGTGCTCGCCATCGCCAACAAGTTCCGCAAACCGGTTTTGATTGCGTCCACCAGCGAAGTCTATGGCAAGAGCGATAAGGTCCCGTTTCGCGAGGATGATGACACGGTCTTCGGCGCGACGCACTATTCCCGTTGGTCGTACGCCTGCTCCAAGGCCATCGACGAGTTTCTGGGCCTCGCCTATCACCAGCAATACGGTCTTCCCGTCGTCGTCGCCCGCTTTTTCAACACCGTCGGCCCGCGGCAGACCGGCCGCTACGGCATGGTCATCCCCCGCTTCGTGGAGGCCGCCCTTCGCGGAGATCCGCTCCAGATTTACGGGACTGGCAGGCAGTCGCGCTGCTTTGGATACGTGGGCGACGTGGTGGACGCGGTTATCGCCCTGATGAACTGCAAGGGGGCCCCCGGCCGCGTATATAACATTGGTTCCACGGAGGAAATCAGCATCGAGGCCCTGGCCGACAAGATCATCGAGATGACCGGCAGCCACAGCAAGAAGCAGCACCTCTCCTACGAAGAGGCCTATGGCCGGTCCTTCGATGACATGATGCGGCGCATCCCCTGCCTGGACCGCATCCGAAGCGTCATCGGTTATGAGCCGAAAACGCCGCTCACGGAAATCCTGAGGTTGGTTATCGCGGAAAAGAAAGAAATGCTCGCCGGGCAGCGCCGGCGATCGTGAAAGGATGATGGGCGGCTGCGCGCCGGGTGACAGGCGGCGAGAATCAGCGTCTATCGCTTCTTCGGCCCGCTGTCCATCCGCAGCCGCTCGCGTAGGACCCTGGGATCCATGAGTCCCGACAGATTTTCAAGCAGGTAGCCGATGATCGGCCCCCAGTCGCGCAATCGACAGAGCTGGTACGCCGTGCGGTCGTCAAAAAACGAAAACCAGCTCGGCCAGGTCGACAAGCGGCGGCGCATATTAACGCGAAGGAACCACATCAGGTCGCCCGGCAGAAACCGAAGGAAGCGGTTCTTCGGATAATCCAGCACGGGTTCGACCGGCTCCCCGCGCGCCAGGCGATAGATCATCATCGGAAAGTCGATGCCCACCGACGTTCCCATGTGGAAGCTCTCCGGGAAACGCGGATTGATTTCCATGAGCTTTACCTGCCCGTCGCGCGGATCCTCGACAAAGTCGAAATCGCAGATGCCGACCCACCGGAGGTGCCGAAGCATCGCGTGGGCATAATCAAGAATATCGGGGCGATCGGCCGAGTAGTTCAGGATGCTGCTTCCTCCTTCGGGCGGGTACATTCGCGTCTTGCCATAGACGATGCCCGCGAGCCTTCGCTGCGCGGCGTCAACAAGCATGTCCACCTTGTACTGCATGCCGCCGGAAGGGACGAAATCCTGAAGATAGCTCTCCCCAAACTGCGCCGAAATGCGCTCGAAGCTCGCCCGCACTTCGTCGGCGCTGTGGCACCAGACGATTCCGCGCGCCCCCACTCCCACCGAGGGTTTGATCAGCACGGGCCATCGCGAAATCTTCGGTAACACGCCCTCAAGGCCGTTCGGATCGTCAGCCGGAAACCACGAATCGGGAATCGGGACGCCCGCCGCCAGCGCGATTCTCATTGTCGGAATCTTCTCGTAGCCGGCCTTGAACGTCACCGCATCCGGCATCACCAGTCGCGTGTGCCCGCGTATTTCGTCCTGAATCTCGCAGATGGCCGGTGCGCCGTAGTGTCCCACGGGAAAGAGTACTTCGATCCGCCTGCGGCGCAGGAAATCGAGTATCCACGCCTGAAACTCGGTCTTTCGATCGCGCGGCGATGGATAGATATGCCGCTCGCGGCAGCCCCGACTGTAGAAACCGCTGTTCCAGCGCTTTTCGCTCCCCGCCGCGACGCGCACCCCACCCCGCGCCAGCGATTCAATCACCGGCAGCGCGGCCTTGGCCTGCGCCTCCATCACGAACACGGTGGGTCGCTGTTCAGCGATCATTATCATCTGCGTCAGATTTGAATGCCGCAACGCTTAAATAACGAATCGGCAGGTCGATGCGATTGATACCGCTTTTCAGCGGGTCCTGGGCCGGGCGGGCTCACGCATCACTTCCTGCGGCACTCTTCAAACACTGCCGCAAGCTGCTCCGCGATCATGCGGCGATCGTACTTCGCGAAGGCCACCTCGCGCGCGTGGCGCCCGACCGCCTGCCGCTCCGGCGCATGGTCCGCCAGAAAGCGAATCTTCGCCGCCAGGTCGGCCGCGTCGCCCGGCTTGCACGCGAAACCGGTGCCGTCCTCCTCGACCATCTCCGCCGTCGTCCCCGCGAAGTTCACGAGCGACGGAATACCCGTAAACAGGTAGTCGAAGATCTTATTCGGCGTGACCCACCGGGGCCGAGTGATCTGTTTCAGGATCATCAGCCCGATGTGGCAGGCCGCGAGGATTCCCGGCAACTGCAACTTGGGGACCGGGTCGAGAAACCGCACGTTCGTCAGGCCGCGCTTCGCGGCGTCGTCCACGAGCGATTGCTTCATCTTACCGTCGCCGATGAAAACAATCGCGATGTCTTGCCGGTCGCACAATAGCTCCGCCGCGTCCAGTACCTGGAACAAACCATTCGCGTCGCCGTGCGCGCCGGTATACACGGCGATCGTCATTCCAGTAAGGCCATGCCGCGCGATGTAGTCGAGGTCCGGCTTTGCGTCTTTGAACAACGAGCCGTCGGCGCCGAGCACAATGGTCTTGAGCCGCACAGGATCGAAGCCCCGCTCGATGAGGCGATTCTCGAATCCCTTCGATACAAGGAGGATTTTGCGCGCCTTCTTGTAGCTGAACCGCTCCAGCCACTCCCAGGCCTTGTACTGAATGCCCGGCTTGATCCGGCCCGCGTCCAGAAGATCCTCCGGCCAGAGGTCGCGCACCTCAAAGACGTAGGGAATACCCTTCAATGTCGCGCCGATCCGGCCCGGTATCCCGACGGTAAGCGGAGTGCTGGTCGCGAAGATCAGGTCAACTCCGCGCTCCAGCAGGACCGCAAGCAGCGAGAGCACCGAAAACTTGAAGAACACCCACAGCCGCGCCGGCACGCTCTGTTTGTTGCTGTACCTCGCGTTGCAAATGACCACCTTGATGCCGTCGATCTGCAGCGTGCGGAACGGCCGCCAGAAGGGAATTCGCTCGAACGAACTCTGGTCGTGAAGCCCGCAGATCATCGTGACCGAGTACCCCATCCGGACCAGGTACCGGCTCACGTCGTAGGAGCGCGTGCCGCTGGTGCCTTCGTTCGTCACAAAGTGCTGATGGATATAAACGAGCTTCATCCGTTCTCCGTCTGGAACTCCACGCGCGTCACCAGGGTCAGCGGAAGGTTCGCGTCCACGCGCACTTCCAGCGTCGGCCGCGCCGTCTTCTCGCCATAGTAGAGCGAACTCCACCCCGCCACCCTGTCGCCTTCATCGAGTCCGCGATGCAGCTCAATGCGCGCCTCGACCGGCACATCGAAAACGAGCCGAACCGACCCCTTCGGCAGCTCTGCCGCGGCGGTCCTCGCCGCAGTGTCAAGCTTCCAGTCAAGATCGGCCAGGTGCCAACGCAACACGATGGCGTGCCGCCCCTCGCCATCGAGATCGTCGCGGATCAGCCAGTCGCCCCCGCCCGTCACGCGAACTCCTCGGCGATGCAACACGTACCACGGCTCGCGGTCATAGGCGTCATGCTCGCCAAGAAAGTGGTCGCGCCCATGCTCCAGACATCGACCGCCGGGCCACGGCAGCCACAGAAACCGCGAGAACAGTTCGAGCGGACCGCGCCCGCCGATCTCGATCGTGTTGTGAGCACGAATATCCTTGAAAAACTTGTCCATTCCCGTTGACTCAGGGCAGTAGTACTTGTAGCTCCCGCTGTCTCCGAGAATGTTCACACCGCGATGCCACAGATCGACGTGCAGCATGTCCACGTGGGCGGGCCGGTCGCGGTAGGTATGACACCGGATCATGCACCACGCGTTTCCGTCGCGCAGCGTGAAGTACCCCCCCGCGTCTAGCCGCTGGCCCGACGCGTGCGCGGGTTGCGGAGGCCGCGCCACCGAGTCTTCCCCGGACAGCCAGATCAGTAACTCATCCCACGGCCCATCCGACAGCACGCGCGACTTCGTCGCGAGATACTTCGCCGCCTGAACCGTCGGCCGATAGTCCGGATAGTCGCACGACGAAAGCGGCAGCACAAGCGCGCCATCATTGGAACCGTAGTTCGGCACGCCGCCGCTCTCGTCCATAATCTGAAACAGGAACTCGCCCGCCCGGTCGATCAGATCCGTCACGTCCGCGGCGAACGGTTCACCCGCTGCCTCAACGAGGCATCGAGCCCAAAGGCAGTCGTGCAGCACGACGCGGTGATAGTTCATGGACTGCTGAACGTAGCTGCCGTCAATGGCGATCTGGCGTCGAATCTCTCCCTCGAACAGCGATCGACCCCGCCGCAGCCACCGCGCCGCGCCGCGCAGCTCGGGGAAGAGCATTCCCACGGTGATCAGGCCGACCGCCTCGCTGACTCCGTGGTTGTTCTTTTGACTCAAGGCAAAGTCGATGTTTCCATGAACGCGTTCCGCCTGAAGCGCGACGGCCTTGACCATCTCCGCCACACGCTGCACCGTCGTCGCCGGGCTGCCCCAGAAACCATACAGCGCAAAGCTCCACGCAAAGAGGCGAAGCGAAATCTCCTGTCCGCATTTCCAGTTCGGCCCCCGGTTGGGCGGATTCTGCTTGCACCACGATTCAAAAAGCTCCCAGAACGCGGCCGGGTACTTTTCATCCCCGGTCAGTGCATATGCCCGAACGAGCCAGAACGCGCAGGCAAACCGCGCGGGCTCCCATACGTCTTTGATATCTCCCAGGGCGGCCGAAAACGTGGGGTAATCGCACCAGTGCGTTTCGCTCTCGTGCTGTCCGCCGGTAAAGGGATTGAGCAGCCAGTTCACCGGCCGGCCCAGATCCCGCACGTGGCGGCTGTAATACAGGAACTTCCCATTCGAATAGTCGTCGGCGATCTGAATTGTCCGGGCGGCTCCCGCCTCTCCCGCCACCCTCGACAGTGTTTCTCTTCGCGGCAGCGCGCCGGGCGCAAACAGGAACACCGGCAGATGCGCGCAGCGAAACGCATGATATGCGTTTGGCTCCGCCGGCACGCCGGGACGCAGCAGTTCCGCAAGGCTCACCGCGTCCCACGGCACGGTCGGGAAACGGCGTCGCAACAGCCCGCTCTTCCTGCGGAATGCATACCCCGTCCGCCAAAGGACCCATCGCAAGCCCATCCGCTGGACAAGTTCGATTGATTGCTCCACCGCTCGCCTGCTCATGCCTTCCCGACGTGTGCCCGGTAGATTCGCCCGTCCATTCCCTCCAGCGCCTGTCCGCTGAAGTAGATCGTGTCATCCTGCGACGCGCCGCGCGGCAGGATCAACGAACCGAACTGGAAGTACGTGGGATGCCAAAGGTCCTTCTTCGCCTGAAGGACGCGCCGCCATTCGTGCCCGTCGCGGGATATCCAGAGGCCCGCGTATTGCCCGCGATTAACCTCCGAAGGCTCGACCGACGTCGTCAGGGCAAAAATGCCTCCGAAACGGCACGAGTAGATGCAGCTCCCGTCCGTCTCGCACACTTTTTCCACCCGGCCGGACTTCTTCTCCAGAGACATCACCGCGTTAGCTTCCTTCTCGGTGTCCGTGCCGTACACAAAATGATCGCCGAGATCAAAAAGGTCCGTCGCGCGATAACGTTGCTGCCCCTTGACGACCCACTCAAACGAGGTGAAATCGGTCGACAGCCTTCCAATGCCGGGCTCATCCCCATGATCACCCGCCAGCAGCCAGTAACACCCGCTTGCAGGATCGAAGATCATGTTGTGCACGTGCCGGATATCGCCCGGCCGCGTCTCCCAGGCAATGTGAAAAGACCTTCCCCGATCCGTTGACGCATACACCCGGATCGGCAGTCCATGATTCTTCGCGGACTTGTACTCGCCCCATACAATTGTCTCGCTCGGCCCAACAGTCAGCGTCATCGGCGGCGCGATCGACGCATCCCGCGGAAGTTCCAGCCGGCTCGGCCGCATGACAGGCTCACCCGCGTCTGCGAAATAGACCCCTCGCCGGTTTGCGGCAACCAGCCCGCCACCCGACATGACCGCGAGCGCCCGCACTTCCTGGCGGAGCAGGCGACCGCCAAGCCGAAAAGAGCTTATCAGTCGGCGCGGGAGCCCGGAGGGCATCTCCGTAACGAATCGCCACGTCTCCCCGCGATCCGCCGATCGATAGACGCGATACCTCCGCCCGCAATAGATCGAACCATCCGGCGCAGCCAGTACCATGCGACCCTTGCCGCATGGCTCATAGATAAACTCCGCGCCGTCCCCGCTGAACATGAATGCTCGTCAAACCGCGACCGGGCACTCGTCTTGTGCCGATTCCACCGCGGCAAACGTGGCCCGCATGACGTTCTCAATTTCGTCGAAAGGCATCACCGGAGGCCCGCCCTGTGCAATGGCCTCGGTAAGCCGCCGAAACTCCTCGTGATGTCCCTTGTCCTGACGGCCCAGCTTCATCTTGGAAAAACCCGGCCAGCCGTAGCCCACGAGCCGGCGAAAGTTCTCAAGCCTGAGCACGCGGCCGTCGGAAAACACTTCCATCGTCTCCTTGTCGTATGACTTGTGGCCGTTTCCGAAATAATGCAGCGTGCCGATCGAGCCGTCGGCGAAGCTGAGCGAAATCGTCATCTTGTCGTCCCGCACGACAAGCCCCGGTGCCTCGCCCACGCGCGTCGCCGTCACGCGCGTGACGGGAGAACCCGAAAGAAACCGCATCAGGTCAATCCAGTGGCACCCCTCGCCGATGATTCGCCCTCCGCCGGTGCGTTCGTCCTGTACCCAGCTGTCCGCGGCGATGATTCCCGCGTTCACCATCATGCTCATGCACATCGGCTGTGACCGCGCCCGCAGAAGCTCCCGCATACGAAGCGCGTGCGGCGAGAATCGCCGGTTGAAGCCCACGAGAAGCTGCCGATTGCCCGCCTTCTCGTACGCCTCGCGAATCTGCGCCAGTTCTTCCCGCGTCAGGCACAGCGGCTTCTCGACGGCGACATGTTTGCCGGCGGCGAGCGCCTCGAGGGTCATCTTCGCGTGCACGTCATGTCGCGTCGTGATGATCACGAGGTTCACCAGCGGATCGGCCAGAACCTCGCGGTAGTCCGTCGTCGCCTGCTCAAAACCGAACTTGCGGCCCGAATGAAAACTGCTTACCCCGCCCGCGCTGGCGATCGTCCTCAGCCGCACCGGGCATCCCTTCAGCGCCGGCAGCAGCGTGATCTTTGTGAAGTTGCCCGCGCCGATCAGGCCGACGACGGCCGTCCCCGCCGCGGCGCCGGGCCGCGCGGTCGCCAGCGAGACGGTCCGTGCCGGTTGCCGCGCGTCGGCCGGATAGGTGAGCACAATGCCAAGCGCGTCGCGCTCGTCGGTGAGGGCCCGATAGGCCTCGTCCGCCTGCGCCTGCGCAATGCGCCGGCTGACAAGCGGTTCGACCTGGAGCCGCCGGGCCGCGAGAAGATCGAGAATCGCGGTGAAGTTGCGCTGCTCGGTCCACCGGACGAACGGCAATGGATAATCCTGCCCACGCTCCTCGTAAAGCGGATCGTAGCGGCCCGGACCATACGAACACGATACCTGGAAGCTCAGTTCCTTCTTATAGAAGTCTGACCGGCTCAGCTCGAGCCCGACGACGCCGACCAGCACGATCCGGCCGCGCTTGCGGCACATCAGCGCCGCCTGGTGCATGATCTCGTTCGTCTTCGCCGAGGCGGTGATGAGCACACCGTCCACGCCTGCGCCGTTCGAGAACGCCGTCGCCGCCGCCACCGGATCGGCGCCGCCGCGGACATCCACGGTATCTGCTCCGAAAGAGCGGGCCAGCTCAAGCCGCGCCGGATCGAGATCGATGCCGAGAACACGGCACCCATTGGCCACGAGCATCTGAACGGCCGTCAAGCCGATCAAGCCCAGCCCCGTGACGACGACCGACTCGCCGAGCGTTGGATTCAGCAGCCGAATGCCCTGAAGCCCGATCGCCGCCAGTACTGTGAAACATGCCGCCTCGTCGCTCACGCCGTCGGGTATCTTTGCGCACAGGTTTTTCGGCACGCAGACATACTCCGCGTGCGGTCCGTTTGAAATCACCCGGTCGCCGACCGAGTAGTCCGTCACCCCTTCTCCGGCTTCGACAACGACGCCCGCGTTGCAGTAGCCCAGCGGCAGCGGCTCATCCAGCCGCGAGAAGACCGCCTCCAGCGTCGGCATCAGCCCGTCGGTCTTGATCTTGTCCAGCACCTGCCGAACCTTGTCCGGCTGCGAGCGCGCCTTGGCGATCAGGCTTCCCTTGCCGAATTCGACGAGCATCCGCTCCGTCCCGGCCGAGATCAGCGACGTCCGGGTCTGAATCAGCAGATGCCCGCCTCGCGCCATCGGACAGGGCACGTCCGCGACTTCGACAACGCCCGACCTGAGATTCTGCAATACTTGCTTCATGCGGCTCTTGTCTGCCTCTTGAAACCTGAGATCACCGGTGAGCTCCGCGCGCGGCGACCGGATCCCGACCCTCCGCCGCGTCGGAAAGCAGCGCAAGGTACCCTTCGATACGGTCCCGATCCTCCTGCGCCAGCAAGCCGCGCGGTCTCCCGACGCTGCCGGAAGTGATCTTCAATGCCGCTCGCACTTTCTCCTCGAAGTCGTCCATGTCGCGCGTGCGGAACAGGATCGTCCCCTCGGGCCGTTCCACAACGTCACTCGCCACCGCGGGCACGCCAAGGTAAAGCGCCTCGCGGATCGAATTCGCGTCGCCGTCAGTATTCGTCGGCCGGACGAACACGTCGCTCTCCGCCAGCACCGGCACGAACTCTCCGCGGGCCGTATTGAAGAGCAGATTCTCCGCCACGCCAAGCTGCCGCGCCCGCGCCATCAGTTCGTTCAGCCGGGCCTGCTCAACCGGCTTGAAATCCCAGAAGCACACGACGATTCCAATGCGCGGGTACTCACCCTTGAGCCGCGCCGCCAGCTCGACAAGCATGTCGAGTCCGTACAGATCGGTTCCCTCGTACCAGTTTACCTTGCCGTTTGCCGCGACGACCGGGCTATGGGCCTCGACAAAGGGCCAGACGCCTGCATCCACGGCTTTTCGACCGATCGACCCGATGTCCGGCGGCAGAAACCCCGGCGACCAGAACAGCCGCCCCGGCTCAACGCCGAGACTGCCCGCCGACTCCTGGAGCTGCCGGCTCACGCACACGATGCCCGCCATTCGCCGCATCGCATAGCCGGCGAGCCATCGGCGCCACCCGCCGCGTCGGATCAGATCAGGCAGGGTCACATTTCTGAGCCGGACCATGACCCGCTTGCCGCGCAGGCTCGCCATCAGCGCGCCGATCAGCCAGGCGCCGAGCCGGTCTGAGAGAATGTACACGGCAGGCTCGCGCCCAACGAAAAGATAGCGGATCATCCAGCTCCGCCGCCTGCTGTAAATGGGAACGACGCGCCGCCCGTCGCCCGCGTCGCTGGTGCCATTGTAGATGACATAGCTGATACCGCGGCTCTCCAGCAGCGGCCCGAGGCGCTGCACGTGAACCGCCACGCCGCCATAGGGCGGCGGGTACGATCCCAGAATCGCGAGCGATGCGTCGCCGTTTCTCGTCGTGTTCATGTCTCAATGGGCGACGCAGCCATGCCGGGCGCGCACGCGTTCGGCCCTTCACCCTTGGTCCAGGTAGAATCGCTGCCAGAGTGCCAGGTTGAGCAGCTTGTAGAGCAGAAAACCGTTGTTGCGGCGGCCCTCGATGTGCTCGTTTATGCATGCCTCCAGCGCTGCACGATCAAACAGCCCGCGCGAAAGCGTCGCGGAGTCGAGCAGAACGCCGCGCATGTATCCCGCCAGCGGCTTCTTCAGCCAGTACTCAAACGGCACACCAAAACCCGTCTTCGGCCCGTCGAGCACCTCGTCCGGCACGACTCCGCGCAACGCCCGCCGCAGGATGAACTTCTTCTTCCTGTTCCGCACCTTGTACGACGACGGAAGTCCCATCGCGTACTCCGTCAGCTCGGTGTCGAGAAACGGCACGCGAATCTCGATGCTGCACGCCATCGTTGACTTGTCCACCTTCTCCAGAAACTGGTCGGGCAGCAGGATCTGACTGTCCACGTACAGCATGCGCTGGACCGGGTCGAGGTGCTTGAACCGCTCGTACTGCGCGCGATAGGCCGCGAAGGGATCGGTCTTCAGGAGGCGCGCTTTCGCGTCCGCCGTAAGGACGCGCGTCGGAGGGCTGGAGAAGAACTCCTGCGTCATTAAGAGGGCCATGCGCATCGCCGGATCGCTCTGACTGATCGCCTGGAAAAAACGCATCCCGCGATAGTAACCCGGCCGTCGCGGCAGGAGCGGCGACATCATCGGCGCGACAATCGCCACGATGCGCCAGAACCGCTCGTGCGCCAAAACGTTGTATCGCCGGTACCCCGCAAAGATCTCGTCGCCCCCGTCTCCCTGTAGAACAACCTTGATCGCACCGCGAAGCTGGTCGCACAGCAGGTACAATGGAATGTTCGCCGCGTCCGCGAACGGCTCGTCGTGCGCCCGCACAAGCCGCTCGATCACGTCCGGCATGTTCCCGCCTGCTATCTGAAGTTCCTCGTGGTCCGTCCCGAAATGCTCCGCAATGCGCCGCGCCTTGGGTAGCTCGTTCACGCCGTGCTCGAAGTCAAACCCCACCGAGTATGTCTTGAGCCGACCCTGGTAATGCCGCGAAGCGAATGCCGTAATCGCTGACGAGTCGATGCCCCCGCTCAGGAAGACGCCGACCGGTACGTCGGCGATGAGATGACGCCGAACAGAGTCCTCCAGCCGGGTCCGCACCTTCTCGGTCGCCGAATCGAGATCGTCGTCTACGGAAGCAACGTCCTCGACGCGCCAGTACGCCTGCGTTCGCAGCCCGGCGGCATCCACCGTCAGATAGTGACCGGGCAGCAATTCCACGATGCCCTCGAACAGCGTCCGATGGCGCAGCGGATTGCCGTAATAAAGATACTCGTGCAGCGCGTCCCAGCACATCCGCTTCTCGACGCGGCCGGATGCCAACACTGCCTTCATCTCAGAGCCAAACACGATTCCGCGCGAAAGCCGATGGTAATAAAGCGGCTTTATCCCAAATCGATCGCGCGCCAGGAGGAGCGTCTGAGTCTTCGCGTCCCAGATCGCCGCTGCGAACATGCCGTTGAACAAGCGAAGCGCGTGGGTGCCCCACCGCGCGTACGCGTGCAACACGACCTCCGTGTCCGACGTACCGCGAAAGTGCACGCCCTCCGCCTCCAGCCGCGCCTTGAGCTCCGGGAAGTTGTAGACCTCGCCATTAAAGACGATCGACACGCTCCCGTCGGGCGTCCGCATTGGCTGATGCCCGGTCGACGAAAGGTCGATGATGCTCAGCCGGGCGTGCCCCAGGGCCGCGGCGCCGAGCATCGCCACGTCATGATCGTCCGGCCCGCGGTGCGCCAGGCTGGCCGTCATGCCGCGCACCGTCTCCGCCGCCGGGTTCGATTCAAAATCAACGATGCCGCAGATGCCGCACATCAGCTCGCCGCCGCCTCTCGCCGCCCGCCGCCGCTGGCCGCCAGGTAGCACTTCTCGTAGATTCCGTAGAGATTCCGGCCCATCGCCTCCATGGTGTACCGGGCCTCGACGGTCCGCCGCCCCTCCTGGCCCAGGTCCAGTCGCAGCCGTGCGTCCTCCAGCAGTCGAACGAGATGCGCCGCCAGCCCCGATGCGTCGCCCATCGGGGCCACAAGACCGTTTCGCTCGTGAATCACCAGCTCCTCCACACCCGCATAGGCCGTCGACACCACCGGCAGCCGGGCACACATCGCCTCCAGCAGGCTGTTGGCGACGCCCTCGTAATGAGATGTCAGGCACATGACATCCGTCGCCGCCAGGATGTCCGGAATATCCGATCGGCTCCCCAGGAAGACCACCTGCCCGCGAATGCCCAGCCGCTCGGCCTGCGCTTCGAGCTGCGCCTGCTCTTCGCCGTCCCCGTCGCCGACCACCAGGAACCGCGCCGCCGGAACGGACTTGGCCACCCGTGCCGCCGTCTCAATAAACAGCGGATGATTCTTCTGCGGCCGCAGCCGGCCCACGATCGACACCGTTGGCGCATCCGCCGGCAGTCCCAGGCGCTGGCGGGCCTCGGCGGGGGAAAACCGGGAAACGAAGGCGTCGGGGTCGATCCCGTTGTACACGACATGAATACGATCCCGGCGGACTCCGAGGTCACGCACCATCGAATCGACCGTCG
This sequence comes from Planctomycetota bacterium, assembly GCA_003576905.1. Lineage (GTDB taxonomy): Bacteria > Planctomycetota > Phycisphaerae > UBA1845 > UTPLA1 > UTPLA1. Next base: position 191,949 of record QEVG01000003.1, read on the forward strand.
CCTTGGAGTTGACGATCCAGCCGGTGACCCAGCGATCCACGCACCTGTGCGCCATTCGGACCAGGCCGCGATCCTTGTATTCCGCCCGCATCCCCGCAAAGACCACGGGAATCCCTCCCAATGGACCCGCCATTCCGGCGTAAATGCCCGGCCCGCTCATCCAGCCGTGAACAACGCCGAAACGGCGGTCCCGCAGGTAGTTTCGAAGTTCCCAGACAAACCGGACCTTGCGCCCCTCCTTGGCCAGGCGATGGACACGCTCCTCCGGCAGCAGGGCCGGGTCATAGCGATGGGTCACCTGGTTGTAGTAGATAAGTTCGACATCGCGCCCCTGGCGCGCAAGTTCACTGACGGCGTACACCGCCTGGCGTTCCGCGCCCCCGCGGCTGAGCGAGTCGAGAATGATCGCGATCTTCATGGAGCGGTTGGATTCGGCCGGTTGCACATCCCGTGCGCCGCTTGGAGCCTGCGGATTGGTGCTGTATTCATGGCACTATCCGGCCCGTCAGCTCATGGCCGCGACGGACTGCGGCGCCGCCGCCGGCCTGTGCCCGTACATCTTTTCCATGTACCAGACATACCCGCTGCACGCGCCGAGAAGCGGGCAGATCAGCCGGTGATAAAACAGAACGGCGACCGAACTGAACGCGACGACCACCAGCAAGTATGCCATGATCATGTTGAGCGTCGCCCGGTCTTTCGGAGGAATATCGAGCTTTCGTAGACGCCGGATCTGCATGAAAAGAACAAAATAGACCCCGTAAAAGAGCGCAAACCCGATCAGCCCGGTGGCGGACAAGGACTCCGAAATGGACGAGTGCGTGTACTGCCCCTCGCCGCGATGGTTGGTGCCCAGCCGGTGCATGGCAAAGCCGTTGAGCCCCAGTCCGAAGATCGGGTTCTTCGCGACGACCTCCAGCGATCGGAAAAAGTAAATCAGCCGCGGCTCCTTCTCTACCGCTCCGCGATCGGTCATCATCTCCCGCACGCGGAAAAAGAACGGCAGCTTCGCAATGAAATACGCCGCTCCGGCCATGAGCATGATCGCGATGAAGAACACCGCGACCTTCCGCGCCATGCTGTTCGTCCCCAGTTGACGCAGGTGATAGTAATAGAGTGCAACAGTCCCTACCGCGATCCCGAGCATCGCCGTGCGCGAGCCCGACGCCGCGACCAGGTACATCCCGCCGGCGCACGCCAGCACGCCGCATCCCTTGACCAGCACAGATCGATAACCGAGAAGGCAGAATACGCCAGAGATCACCACAGTGACGCCGTAAATCCCAAGGTCGTTCGCGTTCCCCAGCAGCGTGGCCGAGGCGCGATCCTTCGCCCATGAATCACCCGCGTCGCCGCGGTAGGTCGCGCTGCGCTTGATCTCATCGGCCCCCAGGGCGATGACCACCACGCTGGTCAGCGCCACCATGAAAAAACAGATCAGAAGGTCACGACGCGTTCGGATGCACTGCGACATGACCCACGTGATCAGCACGACCTTCGCCGTCGTCGTCAACGTGAGCGTGAATCGTTCCGCGTGAATCGTGACGATGTAGCCGGTAAGGCTCCACACCAGAAACCCAACGTACAGGGTGATCGGCTTGGTCCACGTGATCCCCTGGCCGTAAATAATGAGTCCGATCGTGAGCCAGGCGAAGGCCACGCCGATCGCCACCGCCTGCGCCACCCAGGCCACCGACTCTGACGCCGTGCTGAAAAAGCACACGCTCGCCAGGTACAGCGACGCAATGAAGCCCAGAAGCCGGGGCATCACCGGCTCGCGCGCCAAGGCCGGCCCCTCCGCCGCGGTGTACAGGGCCGGCTCCGGCATCGCCGCCGGCGCGTAGTAATACGGTGCGCCGCCGCGCTGTGTAATGGCCGCTGGGTTTCCCGGGGTCCTTGTCACTCGTTGGCCGCCATTTCAGTTCGGGGCGCCTCACACTGCCGCGTTACGGCGCCGCGCCGCTGGGCGTCGCCCTCAAGCCCGAGGCCGGCGGACTTACCCGCGCCCCCCGAACACTCGTGATCCGTCGGTCCCATTGTACCAGTTGAATGCATGACCAGATCAATCCCGACAGGTTGCGTCGCCCGCTGCAATGGTCGTCCAGGATGCGCCGCAGTTCGCCCTTGTCCAGCCATTCACCGATGTGCGACCGGCTTCCGGTCAGTTCATCATAGGCCCAGTCCCGCAGACTTGTCCGAAACCATCGCACGAGCGGAATCCCGAATCCCCGCTTGGGCCGCCGCCACAACGCCTCCGGCAGGTGGCGACTCAACAATCTCTTCAGCAGGTGTTTCTGATCGCCGCCCGCCGTCTTGAACCGTGTCGGAATCGACGCCGCAAGCTGAACCACTTCGTGGTCCAGGATCGGCACCCGCGCCTCTAGCGCCACCGCCATGCTGGCGCGATCCACCTTGGTCAGGATGTCGTCCACCAGGTACCCGTGCAGGTCCATCGCGCCGGAAAGCAGGACCCGATCCCGCCCCGGCAGGCGTCCGCAGACCTCGCGGCCGATCTCGAGCAGCCGGTCCCGGGGGCTTGTCGCGGCCAGAAGGCGCTCATACTGCCCCACCGGCCAGAACTTGGTCCGCATGTAGTACATCGGCAGATCATCGAATCCCAGCAAGTCACCCAGCCGGTATCCCTCTGAACCGAGCCTTTTCAGCACGAATCCGCCCGCCCGCCGCGCGAACCGGGGCACCTTTGCAAGACTGTCATACAGACGCATCGCCCTGCTGTTGTAGTGGTGGTAGCCCCAGAAAAGCTCATCTCCGCCGTCGCCGGAGAGCGCCACGGTCACGTGACGCCGGGTCATCTCGGAGAGAAGCAGCGTGGGGATGTTCGACTCGTCGGCGAAGGGCTCGTCGTAAAACTGCCCCACCCGGCGCGCCGCCTCCAGCACGTTCGCCTCGTTGATGTATTCCTCGTGATGCTCGGTGCCAAGATGCTCCGCGATGCGCCGCGCCGCGGGCGCCTCGTCCCATTCCGGCTCGGAGAATCCGATCGTAAAGGTCCGCAGCGCCCCGGTGTGAACCTTTCGCATCAGCGCCACCACGAGCGACGAGTCGATGCCCCCCGATAGAAACGCCCCCAGCGGCACGTCGCTGATGAGCCGCAGCTTGACGGCGCGCGTCAGCTCCTCTTCCACCGCGTCGATGATTTCGCCCTCGTCGCGAAACGCACGGGGGCGCGCATAGAAATCAATCGGGTCCCAGTATCGTCGAACCAAAGGCTCGCGCCGCCTCAGGTCGAACTCCAGCGAATGTCCCTGCGTCAGCTTGCGAACCCGCGTAAAGATCGACATCGGCCCCGGCACGTACGCCTGGCGCAGGTAGTTCCAGAGCGCGTCCGTACAGACGTTCAGATCCAGGCCCGGCAGTGCCGCAAGTGCCGTCACTTCCGACCCAAACGCGAACCGCGCGCCGTCCCAGTAATAGTAGAATGGCTTGATGCCCAGCCGGTCGCGAAACAGGATGATCCGCTGCCGGTTCGGATCGAACATCGCGATCGCGAACATCCCCCGAAACTTTTCGACGCACGCGTCCTGCCACTCGTCGTATGCCGCGAGGATGACTTCGGTGTCGCACTCGCTCGTAAACCGATACCCCAGCGCCGCCAGCCGTTCGCGAATCTCGCGAAAATTGTAAATCTCGCCGTTGAAGACGATGCACACGCCCGAGCGCGGGCTGAACATCGGCTGGTGTCCCGCCTCCGAGAGGTCCAGAATGCTCAGCCGCGTCTGGCCCATCGAAATCGCGACCCCCTCCGGCGTCGTCGAGTGCCACGCGCCGCGGTCGTCCGGCCCGCGGTGGTCGAGCAGACCCAGTGCGCGGTCAAATTCCGGTGGCGACACCGCCTCACCGCTGACGCTGATGCATCCCAGGATTCCGCACATCAGTTCACGCTTCGCTCCACGCTGCCGGACGCCTTCGTTCGATCCACTCTGTCGGGCACGACGCTCTTACGACCCGCGCACTCCTCCGCGTGATGCGCCATGCATCGTACGATCCGTCCCCACGCGAGGTTTTCATGCCGTCGGCGTCCGAACCGCCCCCATCTTCCCCCTAACCTTGCCGAGAAACGACTTGAACCGCCCGCGCTCCTCCGGTGTAAGGCCGAATTGCAGCACAAGCAGCAGGAATGCGATTTCCCCGACGCAGACCGCGACGATGATCGACCACCAATGGCTGTCGCCGATCTGCCAGCTCACCAGCCATGTCATCCCCGCCGCCGCCGCGCCGAGGATCATGGGCAGAATCAGCCCGTCTACAAGCCCGCGAACCCTGGGAACGCCGGTAACCCTGAAACCATAAAAGAACAGGTACAGGCTCGTGGCCGCCTGCACGGCGTACAGACAGATTGCCGCCCCAAGCAGCGTCGGCGACTGTGCGACGCGAATGTACATCCACGCCGCCAACAGGCTCCCCGCCCCGCGCACAAAAACGGTCGGCCCTGTCACCGACAATCGCCCCAGCCCGACAAGCACGGTCTGGGAGCTTATGGCGATTGACACCGGGACGTTGGCGAGCATGACCGTGTAGAGCAGGCCGCGCAGCTCACGAAACTCCGGCCCCAGCCACAACACGAGAAACGCATCCGCGATTGCCAGCGGCACCAGGCACACCGAAGCCGCGGCCAGTGCCGAGCCTTTCGCCGCAAAAGTAAACAGCTTCGCAATATTCTCGGAAGATCCCTCGGCATCGAGGTTGCTTACGGTCGGCAAAAGCACATTCGTCATGCTGTTGATCGTCATGAACACCATTGCCCGAAACGTCCACACAGCGCTGAGACCGCCCGCGTCGGAAAGCCCGAGCTCCTTGCCAACAAGAATTCGAAAGCCCTCCAGCCCAAGGATGTTCCCGCTCGTTACCAGCAGCCCGCCGGCCGCGAACACCGTCAGCGTCTTGAGAGAGGCCCCGGTCACAAGCCGCGGCGACTCCTTCAGGCTCGGTATCTCCCGGAATAGCGCTCGTCGGCACGCGATGTAAGCCCCGATCGTCACCACGGGGTGGGATATGACAAAGAGCGTAATGCTTCCTTCGCCAAGGTTGAAGAAGATCAGAATGATCGCGATCCGCACGACCATGCCCACGCTGACGTAGGCGACCGAAAGATCGAACCGTTCCATGGCCTGAAGCGCCGCCCGATAGGCGAAGAATGGCGCACCCGCCACGAGGCTCAGGCAGACCATGATGCCCGCCAGCCGGCCGTCGCGCCGCAGCGCCTCACTCAGGCCCGGCTCTTCAACATACCAGTCTTTCACATACCACACCACGATCGCGGCCAGAATCCCAACGACCGTATGGCACGCGACCGCGGAGTTGAACGTCACGCTAACGCGTTTCGGGTCGTCGCTCGCCAGGTCCTGCGGCATGTACCGCTGCATCGCCCGGTTAACGCACATCGCAAGCGTCTCGGTGATGGAATACGTCGCGAGCAGCATCGCGGCCAGCCCATAGCCGGTCTGGCTGAGGCTGCCGATCGCCGTCGGGACGATCAGCAGCGACGCGACTCCCGCCACGAGCGTCAGCCCGTAGTTCGAGAGCACATTAATGATGAGCCGGTCCGCCCGACGCATTTCAATCCTGCTGGGTACTCATGGTTTTCGCACGGCCATTGGTCACAGCGGCGCCCCCAGGTCAACATCCAGAATGCGAAAGGTCCCCGCCGGCACGTCCACGGGTATCACGCCATTCACCGGCGTAACTTCCTCGCCGCTCAGGATGTCAACGACTCTCTGAATCCGCACTCCCGGCCTGACTGCAATACGCGCCGCGCGATCGTCCGGATCGAGAATCCCGGCATCGATCAGCGTAAGCCGAACACGATCCTCACCCAGCCGCTGGGTCTGAAGTAACACATGTCCCTTTGCCACGAAAGGCAACTCCGCAGAGGCCTTCTCGAAAGAAGCCCGCACCGCCGGCGCGGCCTCCAGCCCGGACATCGCCCCCGATCCCGGCATCGAAATGTTCCGCCCGTCGGAGTGCCAACGTACCGCCGCGTCCGTTACCTCCTTTGAGTCCAGAAACTCCGGCACGATCCGCACGAATCCAAACGGCGTAGCCGGAACGAGGTTTACCGCGTGCCGATCCTGCGCGAACAGGTATCGCCCGACGTACGACGGGCGCGTCGGCGCGCCGCCCCAGTAGCCGGCAAGCCCCTCGAAGGGCGAATCCCGCTCCACCGGGTCGTCGCGATAGCGATCCAGCGTGAGGCCGTTGAACGCGTCGCGCAGGAACGTGCGGTCCGGCTCCCGCATGCAGATCACCCCCGGCGAGATGCCGAGCATTTCATCGGGCCGTGGCACGACGAGCACGCCCCGGCCGAGCAGGTCGATCAGCAATTCCAGCGACTCCGCCGACGTGCGCGTCGGCACGCCTCCCGCTGCCTTGTCGGTCAGCACGATCGTGTAATCAAAGAGCGTCGCCCCGAGAAGCGCCTGCGCCATCTGGCGGCGCAGATAAGGATGCCCCGTGCCGACGCATTCCCACTGCCATAGGCGGGACCAGGTGACTTCGTCACGGATCGTCCGCGCTGCCATTCCGCCGACGGCGCCGCTCAGCAGGAGCCCCACACGCCCCGCGAGATTCAGCTCCGGCGACCGCGAGTTTGAATCCTCGACGCTCATTACCAGGACGTCGCGGTAGGTCCCGTCCACAAGCCGACGGAAACGCTCCATCGCCGGAATCGTGATCCACCACGCGAACTTCTCGACCATCACTGCTTTCTTCCCGTGCTCGCGGCAATGATCCATTACCGGGTACCAGAATGCGCGCATCATCCATTCGAGCCGAGCAAGATCGGCGTTCTCGCTGATAACAAATCCCAGGCAGCTTCGCGGGCATGCCTCGAGTATCCGCCGTGCCAGGGCAACCGTGATCAGCGGCTCGCAGCCGTGCCCGACCTCCGCCAGAAACGGCACGCCTTCGCGTTCGCACAGGCCCAGCAACTCCACGGCCGCGTCGTCCGAAAGCCCGCCCGGCGACTGCCGGCTGCGTGACCGGTCGAATCCGCCCTCGCGCCGCTGCGCCTGCACCCGGATTCCGATCGCGAACCGTGTGTTTCGATACGGGTACCTCTTGCGAAACTGCTCGACCCGCTTGAAGTGCCCGCGGAGTTGCTCCGGCGTCGTCGGCTGACCCCACGAAACGACGTGTACATAATCCCGATCCGTCGGCGCTTCTCCGAGATACGCAGCGACCTGTCGCTGCACGCGCTCGATGTTCTCTGTGATGCGCGCCATCTTCCCTTCGCGCGTCATCCGCATCAGGGCGCGGTCCCATCGCCCCGCCAGCGGCACGCGGTAAATACGATCGTCTCCGTTGGGCGCGGATGCCAGGACCACCTCGGGCGCGCCGTCCGCCCGCCGGCCCCGGCAGATGTTCGAAAATGTCAGCGGTGAGACACCCACAGAAAGCTGCCTCCCGTCCGCAGAAAACGCGAAGAGCCGCTTTCCGTTCAGTACGACGACTTCCTTGCCGGGATTTCCTGCCATGTCCAGCGCGACCGCCGCCGAATGCGACCCCATGCCCTCGTCGCGAAAGTCCATTCCCTCATCCCGCTTCCACCGGGGCCTTCCGTCACTGCCGAGAACGCGCAGCCCGTACCCGTTGAGATAGCTGCCGCCAAACACCGATTCGCACCGCCCGTCGCCGTCGAGATCGCCGACGTGCAGCGAATACGGCCGCCACTGCGCGAACCGGGCGGAATGTCCCGAGCCTTCCAGCCGTGCCCGCCAGAGGACGCGAAACGCTTCGCCCTTCCAGGCCTGTACATCGCCGGTTTGAAGCGCGATCACGACCTCGTCGTCCGGGTCGCCGTCCAGGTTGCCCGCCCCGATGAGCCGGACGACGTCCCGCTGCGGAACGGAGAACAATTTCTTTCCCGCCGCATCGAGGATAAATGCCGTGCAGTCGACTCCGCCGGCGATGACATAACTTCTGGCCCGAATCCTCGCCACCGCCACCTGGTACATCGGGGCCGGAGACTCGAACCGCCACGCGAGCCGGCCGTCCGGCCGGAGGGCATAGACACATCCATCGGCCGATGCGACGAGCACTTCGGCCTTGCCGTCGCCATTGAGGTCCCCTGCAACGAGATGATACGGAAACGCCCGCGTCTGGTATTTCCAGTGCACCGCGCCGTCGGCCGCGAGAACGCAGATCGACCCGTCGTAGCATGCGGTGATCAATTCCGCGCCGGCGTCGCCGATCACGTCGGCGCATGCAACGTGCCTCGCGTTTCCCCCCGCCGGCAGGACCTGGATCGCGCTTGCCGCGCGCGAGGATCCGCACGCCACTGCGAGCACAAAGACCGATGTGGTGATGCGCATGAGTGTGCCCGCGGATGCGCGGGCGGACGCGAGGAACGGCGGGTTCTCAACACGCGGCGCCGCGCCGCACGAGGATGGCCGCCAGCCGCTCGGTGGAGGCCCCGTCCTCCGACGTGTGAATCGCCTTGGTTTCGAAATCGACGACCTTGCCAAGGTCGGACAGATGCCGCATCACGTCGTCGCGCGTGTCTTTCTCATGACCTTCGTAAATCAGGAAAGACCACGGAATGCGAGAGAGCGCCTCGATCCAGCCGATGTGCCCGTGTACAGCGAGGTATGAAATCACGCAACCCTTCAGTGACGACCTCAGCCACGGCGCCAGATCGTCTTCAAGCCGCCGGTCGTGCGTCAGTTTCCCGCCGGTCGTCGAGAAGCGCGTGCAGCCCAGCGCCAGGAGGAGCCGCTCGGTGTGCGGCACGACATTCGGAAAGTCCCACCCGTGGCACCAGCGGGCGCCCCATTTCAGATACTCCGCGATCATCATGCCGATGTTGCATCCCACGTCGAGGACAACCTTGTCCCTGACCGAGACGCCCGCCGCGCTGAGGAGGTTCGAGTAAAGCGTGGACCGCGACTCGACGGACCGCTTGGCGGCCATCTTCACCGCCGGGATCGACTGGTACAGGAACCGCCCGCCTCCGAGGATGCGCCGGCTGCCGAAGTGCGAGTCCTCCGCGGCCATGCCCGCGACCTTTTCCAGGTACTTGCTGTAATCCCCCAGCACGAAGTGCTGAAAATCCACATAGACAAACCGGCCCTCGGCGTCCACAAGCGCGTTGCCGTTGCAGCTCGGCGGTTGGAAATCGATTCCGCCGAACCCGCCCGCGGCCACCGTGTTCAGCAGCCCCTCC
>QEVG01000023.1 GCA_003576905.1 Planctomycetota bacterium
GCCGAGCGCGTGCCCAAGGTAGAGGGCAAGGTGATCGCCGAGCGCGGCGCGGCGTCCAACCGGCCGCGCGTACGCATCGAGGGAACCTTTGCGCCGTCGGCCTCGGCCAAGGGCGAACCGGTGCGCTTCGCGACGGACGGCACGACCGCCAGCCGCATCGAAGACACTCCAAAGAAGTTCATGACCGGCAAGGCCGGCGATGCCGTAAGTCCGGAGCTGAACGCCCTGCTGCCGCCGAAGTACCTGGTCGATACGCCCTTCCGGCAGGACCAGACGATCTCCAGCATTTCCTACGTTCGTTCCGAGACGGTGGACGGCGTCGAGTGCGACGTCATCAATGTGTCGTACAACCCCGCCGCCGGGATGGGCATGACCTACTGGTTCGGCAAGAAGGATTACCTGCTGCGCCGGCTTGAGAATACGATCTCCCTACGTCAGCCGGGCGATCCCGCCCCGCAGAAGGGGAAGATTATCTTCAGCGCCAAGAATCTGGACGCGCAGCCGAAAATCGATTCGAGCACTTTCACGCTTACCGGCCCCGACGGCTATGCACGCGCGACCTTCGAGCCCAAGCCGCAGGTCGGCGCGACCGGCCTGCTCGCCGCGGGCACGCCGGCGCCGGACTGGGAGCTGAAGACGCTTGACGGGAAGCCCCTTTCGTTGAAGAGCCTGCGCGGAAAGGTGGTGATCCTTGACTTCTGGGCGAGCTGGTGCGGGCCGTGCAAGATGGCGATGCCGGGGCTGGAGAAGCTTCACCAGCGCTTCAAGGACAAGCCGGTGGCGATCGTGGGCGTCAACTGCCGCGAAAAAAGCGATCCGACGGAGGCCGCAGGAAGGGTCGTCAAGGACCTCGGGCTCAACTACACCCAGGTCATCGGGGGTGACGACGTCGCCAAGACTTATCTTGTAAAGGGCATTCCCTGCTTCTACGTGATCGACACGGAGGGCAAGATTGTCTATGCCACCAGCGGCTGGCAGCCCCAGCATGACGAGATGATCGCCCAGTTCATCGAGGAGATCCTCAAGACCGCGGGTAAGCAGGCGGCCGCCGCGCCGGCTCCGAAGTCCTGATACCGCGCTCGACATCCAGCGGCCGCGGCGGACAATGGCCCTTCGTGCCGGAGGCACGGGGAGTCGCCCGCATTGAGCGCCACGCGGCAGACACAGATATTCCTTCTATTGCTCGCATCCGCCGCGCTGTTCCGGCTGCCGGCTCTGGCCACGGTGCCTCCGCCGTTGCACTGGGACGAGGCCTCGCGCGTGTACGACGCGTGGTGTCTACTTGAAACCGGTGCGGACCGCCACGGCGACGCCCGCCCGCTCTTCCTGAAGAGCTTCGGCGAGGGAGACTGGACGGCGTCGCTAACCACCTGGCTGACCGTTCCGTTCGTCGCGCTCTTCGGACCCGGCGCCTGGGCCGCGCGCCTGCCCGATGCGCTGCTTGGTGTCCTGACGGTGGCCGCACTGAGCGTGTTTCTGCTTCGGCTTCTCGGCCCGGCTCCGGCGCTCGTTGGTACCGCGATTCTGGCACTCGATCCGTGGCACATATCGCTCTGTCGGACCGGGCAGGAAGCCGGGTTTGCCCCGTTCTTTTTCATCATGGCCCTTCTCGGCCTTCAGCAAGGCGGCCTCCTCGCGGCGCGCGAGCCGGAGCCTGACGCGTACCGCGATCGAACGCGTGAACGCGCCGACTTGCGTCCCGACCGCGCCGCCGCGGTCTGGGCGCTTGTCGCCGGGCTGATGCTCGCCCTGCACGCCTGGGTGTATCCCGCTACGCGCCTTTTCACGCCGTTGTTGGCGGTGGCCCTGTTCGCGACTCACCGCCACGCGTGGAGGGCGCGCTTCAACCAAAATCAGGAGCCCCTGGCGACCCTCTGCATCGGCGCTGTCATCGGATCCGCCCCGCTCTGGCTCACCGCGCTGTCCCACCTGGAGCGGCTTGCCGCGCGCGGGCGTGTCACCCTCTTCGCGGCGGAAGGTCTCTCGATCGGTGAGCGGGTCGTCGAATTCGTCCGGAACTACGCCGCAAACTTTTCGCCCGTGTATCAGTTCATCCGCAGCGACGAGATGTCGGGCATGACCGTGCGCGGCAGCGGACTGCACCTCGTCGCGGCCGCTCCGCTGGCGCTGATCGGCTTGTGGGCGGTTCTTCGCGGCTGCCGGATCTCGCCCTGGAACCGCCTGCTCCTCGCGTGGCTCGCACTCTACCCGCTTCCCGCCGCCATCTGCCGCGACTGGAACCCGCACCCCTTCCGCACCGTCGCGGGCATGCTGCTGGTCCCTCTCTTCGCGGCGCACGGCTGGCATTGGCTTGCAAACCGTACCGCAACATGGAGCCGCCGCGCACGGCGATACGCGGGCGTTGCCGCCGCGCTGGCGCTGGCCCTCAATGCCGGATGGTTTGCGGATGTCTATTTCCGCAGGATGCCCGGTCCGCTTGAGCGCGGGTACCAGACGGCGCTGGTCCGCGCGATGCAGTTTGCCGGGGCGCAGGAGCGAGCGGACTTCATCCTTGTCACGCGCTGGATGAATCAGCCGTACATCTATGCCCTGCTTTATGGGCCGGTCCGCCCCGACGAGCTCCCCGCGCTTCCGCGGCTTGAGGGAGCGGACACGCTCGGTTTTCACCAGTTTCTGCGCATCGGGAGGTTCTTCTTTCCTCCGCGCGAGCCGGATCGGACACCCGAGCTGACCGCCGCGTTCCAGCAGGCCTTCTCTGCCCTTGCCCCGGACGCCGAGGGACTGGTCATTGAAGAAGCGGGCCGGTTCGGAGGCGGCGAACTCCTGGCCACTTTCCGCAATGGCGAAGAACCCGCCGCCGGTCCGCCCCTGGAGGTCCGCCGCTGGCGACGCTCCGAGGACCCCCGCCCGGTCGGCCCGGACGCGGGTCATGCGCCGACCACCTCTTCGACGCCCACCCGCGATTGACAGAATGGCCTCGCCATCCCGTCCGTTCTACACTATGAGCGAATCACCCCGAGCGGCGCTGCCGGCCCGCGGCCCGGCGATGAGCCGGGAGGAGGAGCCCTCCGATCTCCTTCAGCGACACCCGGCCGTAACGCCGAACCGCGCGAACGACGGCGCGGCCGAAAGAGCCGCTCGATCACATGGACCCCGAGTCCACAACGACCGTGCATGGAGCAAGGAATGAACCTGCGACTGATCTCATTGACCTGCATCCTGATGGTTTCATCGCCGCTGGCCGCGCGGCTGCGCGCCGGTGACGAGCCGGATATCAAGGCCATCCTCACCCAGGTCGACAAGAACACGAAGGCCCTCGACGCCGTGAGCTACACGGCGGAGTTCTTCGGAGAGGGCGATCAATCGCTCGTGGACCGGGTGGGCCGCGTTCGCGGCACGGTGATCGCGAAGAAGAGCAAGAAGAGCCTGATGGGCAGTCTGTTCGGCACCGCCGGTGAAATGGCGCGGTACGAGGGCGAAGTCCGCCTGCCGGGCACGGAGGACTGGATCCCGTTCAAGATCTCCTGCGACGGGCGCAACGTGTACCGCATCGACACCGCCGCCGAAACATTCACGCGGGGCAAGCTTCCCGACGCCGAGCAATTGCTGCGCCGCGGCCGGCCGCTGTTGATGTTCGAGTTCGTTCACCCAACGCCCTTCAGTGATGAGTTGAATGCGATCAAGACGGAGTACGAGGGCGAGAAGGAGATCGGCGGCGTCGCCTGCCACGTCATCTACGTACATTACAAGCAGAACGGCCTTCAGGCGCGGTGGTATTTCTCCAAGGACGAGCTGCTCCCCCGGCGCGTCGATCGCATTGTGAACGGCAACGAGAAGGGCGCGACCGTGCTGACCATCCGCGATCTGGACACGCGTCCGAAGATCGACGCCGGCACCTTCAAGCTCGATGTCCCCGAGGGATACATCGAGAAGAACTTCACCCGCGGCGACGACGAGGCCGACCAGCTTCTGCCCGTCGGAAGCCAGGCGCCCGACTTCGCGCTGAAGACGCCCGAGAACCAGACGGTTCGACTCAGCGATCTGAAGGGGCAGGTGGTCGTGCTTGACTTCTGGGCCACCTGGTGCGGGCCGTGCAAGCTGGCCATGCCCGGCGTTCAGCACCTGAGCGAGCAGTTCGCCGGAAAACCGGTGCGGGTCTTCGGCGTGAGCACGTGGGAGCGGGCAAACGGCAAACCGGCCGAGTACATGAAGGAAAAGAAATACACGTACGGTCTGCTGCTCGAGGGCGACGACGTCGCCGATGAGTACAAGCTCGAGGGGCTGCCGACGTTTTACGTCATCGACACCAAGGGCAAGATCATCTACGCCTCCACCGGATTCCTCCCCGACAAGGAGAAGGAGATTTCGGCGGTCATCAAGCGGGCCATCGCGAACGGCGCGAAGTGATTTCGCCCGTCGGGTGCGACGGCGAAGTCTTCACTCGGAAACGCGAACGACATCCGGCAGGAAGAACTCCACCATGCGCTGGCCGCGGCCGTCGCCGGCATCAAGCATGCACCGCGCGCGAAGCGGGAGAATCATCCCCTTTGGCACACTCGCCCAGAGATAGGCGCCGTTCGTGGACGCCTTCAGCCCCTCCTTGTGCGTCGTGGTCTGTTCCATCTTGTCGGTCCAGATCTGAACCGTGCCCGACATCGAGCCGACCGGCATGGCGTCCAGCTCTTCCGTCACGAGGTACACGCGAAACTCCTCCGGCGTCGCCAGGACACCCTCGAGGCGGAACTGGCCGGGCATGAACGGCATGAGCGTTCCGCCGTGGCTGCCGAGGTAACCCTTGCCCGGCATGGGTCCGCCGGACAGCGCCGCGACCGGCCCTCCGCAGCGCGGACACTTCTTCATGTCACGGGGACTGTCAACACCCAGACACATTCCGAAGCAGCCGAACCGTGTCTTTTGCGTGGCATTCGCGGCGCCGGCGGGCTGACTGGCCGCGGCCGGACCGGCGCTCCGGCGGGAGTCATAATACACGTCGGGTCCGAGCACGCACACTTCGCGCCGGCCATCGGCGGAGATCGCCACCAGCGTCCGTCCCTGGCGCGACAGATCGGAGAGCAGCGTGGAGAAGATCACCAGTGGCTCGCCGGCCGGGTACTGCGGGGCGCTGAACGTGAGCTTCACGCAGTTGTTCCGCGAGGCGGCTCGCTCTTCGAATGCTGCGGCCTTCAGCGTGACCGGGTGCGTCCGTCCGCCCCACATCAGGTGGAAGTTCTGGTTGACGTAGTTGGTCAGCGGTCCGCGCACGGCGAAGAGCTCGCCCTCGGTATATTGCGTGTCGCCGTCCTTGTCGATCGGAAACTTGGCTTCGACGGCGTCGCGATCGATCCAGAGCGTCCCCACGATCTCCGGCGCCCTGACCTCCAGGCTGACGAAGGCCGTCACCTTCGAGAAGGGCGCGTCCGCCCGCGCCGCGGCGCTCGGCACAACCGCCAGCCCTGCGATCCACGCCGCGCGCATCACCCATTCACGCATCTGAGATTCTCCTGACCAAACCCATCGCTTACCGAACACGGGACCTGCCCGAAGACAGAGCCTGTTGCCCGACAAATGTCATCCGGCGCTGAGGAACCCGATCGCCGGCTCGTACTTCTCCGCCAGCACGCGCCGCAGCGCGGCATGTTCGGGAGCGGCCAGCCGGGAATCCTCGTGCACGATTGACTCCGCGTCGCGCTGCGCCATCCGAAGGAGGTCTCCGTCGGCCACCAAGTCAGCGACCCGAAGCTCCGGCAGCCCGTGCTGCCGCGTTCCGAGGAGCTCGCCCGGGCCGCGCAGCCGAAGGTCCTCTTCCGCGATTCTGAAGCCGTCCGTCGTTCTTGCAAGCACCGCCAGCCGCTCATTCTCCGCCGCGCCGTCTGACGCCGCCAACAGGAAACAATAGCCGCGTCCCCGCCCCCGGCCCACGCGCCCGCGAAGCTGGTGAAGCTGCGACAACCCGAACCGCTCGGCGTGTTCGATCACCATGCAGGTCGCGGCCGGCACGTCGATCCCGACTTCGATCACGGTGGTCGATACCAGCACCTGGAGCTTGCCGGCAGCGAAGTCCCGCATGGCCGCCTCGCGGTCGTCCGTATTCATTCGGCCGTGGACGAGCCCGACCTTCCATTTTGAGAATACCTGGTTGCGAATCCGTTCGAATTCGGTCTTCGCCGCCTTCATCTCGACCTTGTCCGATTCATCCACCAGCGGATACACCACATAGGCCTGTTCGCCAAGGGCCAGACGCGTCTGCACCGCCGCCCAGGCCGAGGCATGCTGCGCCGGCGGCACGACGCGAGTCACGATCGGCGAGCGACCCGGCGGCAGCTCGTCGATCGTCGTCACGTCCAGATCGCCGAACACGGTCATCGCCAGCGTCCGGGGGATCGGTGTCGCGGTCATGATCAGGTAATGCGGCGACGGCCCCTTGCCGCGTATCGTTGCGCGCTGGCGAACGCCGAACCGGTGCTGCTCGTCCACGACGACCAGGCCCAGCCGGGCGAAGCGCACGCTCTCCTGTATCAGCGCGTGCGTCCCGACGACAAGGTCCGCCTCGCCGGCTTCGATGCGCTCCAGGGCCTCGCGCCGCTCGGACGCGGACATCCGGCCGACAAGGAGCACGACGCGCACGCGACTGTTCGCGAGATACTGCGTAATCGAGCGATGATGCTGACAGGCCAGCAGCTCCGTGGGAGCCATGATGGCTGCCTGCCGGCCATTCGCGACGGCTACCAGCGCGGCATAGAGCGCGACCACGGTCTTGCCGCACCCGACGTCTCCCTGAAGCAGCCGATTCATCGGACGGGGTCGCGCCATGTCCGTGGTGATGGCCCGGATCGCCCGGTCCTGCGCGGCCGTAAGCGCGAAGCCGAACCGCCGTCGAATCCGCCGGTCAATCTCGGCATTGCACGGCAAGGCGTGCGCCTCGACGCCCGCGCGGAGCCGCCGGCGCGCGAGGCTCACGGCAATCTGCATGCACAGCAGTTCGTCGTAGGCCAGCCGCCGGCGCGCGGATGCCACATCGTTGTCCTTCGCGGGCCGATGCATCGACTGGACCGCCCATCGCCGCCCGCACAGTTTCCGCTCGCGAAGGTAGGCCGGCGGATACCACTCCTCCACCTGATCGAGCAGTCGGCCCAGGTTGTCACCGATAAGCTTCGCGATCACCCGCGACGGCAATTCGGCGATCGCCGGGTACACGGGCACGAACCGGGCCGGCGCCGATTCATCCACGGGCGTGACGTCTTCGCCGATCACCTCGATCTTCGGATTGACCATCTGGGCCAGGTTCTGGAAAACCGAGACCTTGCCGGTGGCTCGAACCTGTGCCCCGCGCTCGATTCGATCCGCCATCCAGCCGGCGTGGAACCAGGTCAGGCTCGCCCGACCCGTGTTGTCCATCAGTGTGGCCGAGATGGCCGGGCCCCGGCGCGTGAAACGCCGGCTCACGGCCACGATCTTGCCCGCGACGGTCGCCGTCATCCCCTCTTCCAGGTTCTCGATGTGCCGGGCTTCCTGCTTCTCGTGCCGCGCCGGGAAATACTCGACCAGATCCCGGACGGTGCGCACTCCAAGCCGGGCCAGGAGTGCCGCCCGGCGCGGGCCGACGCCCGGCAGATACTGGACCTCGTCGGACAGCATGGCTGTTCGGGCCGGTGGGGCTATGGAATGATCAGCCGGATTCCCGCGGGCACTTCGTCGGGGTGCGTCAGCCGTCGCTGGTTGGCGTAATAGATCTTTCGCCACTGCGTCTCGCTCCCGTAGTACTTGCGCGAAATGCTGTAGAGTGTTTCGCCGGGCCGAACGAGATGCGTCTGGCCCGCGCCAAGGTCCGGATCGACGTAATCCTCCGCAGGTTCGGCGGAGGGCGGCTCTTCAGCCCGTCGCGACGGGGGCGGCTCGTTTTCGGCCGGGGGGACGCCCACGTCCGGCGCACCGCACCCGATGAAACAAGGGACCCACCCTAGAAATAACGTGACTGCCACTCGCAGGTACATTTGCTGCCTGTCGGAGGGGCTGGTTAACCGTGACTCATCCGTGATTCACGGGCGTCCCTGCCCGTCATCCCAACCGGAATTGTCGGGGCGCGCCCGCGGCAATGTCAACGCGTCGGCGAAAATCGGCAATTCTCGATGGAAAAGACGCATACTGGCTTTCGGATTCCAGCGCTGCGCGGCCGGCGAGCACGCTTCGCCCGTGTCACTTGTCGAGGCCGCTCGCCATCGGTCGCAGTTGATTGACCCTCGATTGTGCGCCATGTGCAGCGCCGACGGCACGCGACTCCATGTGCCTGCGTCTGTGAACGCGACCTGCCGCACCGGCATGAGCCGGCCACGACATCGCGCGAATCAGTTGCATGGCCGTCGCTGAACGATGGGCGATATCCGCATGAGTCCGAACGCAATGCGGGTTTTCCCTTGCGATGCGCCGGCACCCAACATCGGTTTCTGTGTGCCTGTGCACTGGCGCGGGGAACACGCCGGTGAAGGTAATCCAGCAGCCCGCATTCTCCGATAAACCGAATGGTAAATCGGTTGACCAATCCGCGGGCCGGTCGCAAAATGGCGGATCGGAGCCAAAAAAACAGTACAGTTAAGGCACGATCTTTTCCCGTGGGGTGGTTCATGTCCCTGCTCGTTACAGGCACGGTTGGTATCGATACCGTCGAGACTCCGCACGGCACAGCCAATGACGTGCTCGGCGGATCGGCCTGCTACTTCAGCCTTGCGGCGAGCCTCCTGACGCCGGTACGGCTGGTGTGCGTCGTCGGCGAGGACTTCCCGGAGAAGTTTCGAAATCTTTTCGCGAACCGGCCGATCGACCTTGCGGGAATGGAGACGCGCGCCGGCTCGAAGACCTTTCGCTGGCACGGCCGATACGTCGGCGACATGAACCATGCCGAGACGCTTCGCACCGATCTGAACGTCGTCGCGGAGGCGCCGCCCAAAATCCCCGAGGCCTTCCGCGACACCGGCTATGTGTTCCTGGCCAACACGCATCCGGCCATTCAGCGCCGGTTCATCGAGCAGCTCCGCTCCCCCAAGCTGATCGTCTGCGACACAATGAACCTGTGGATCAACGAGTTCCGCGACGATCTCGTCAAGACGCTCTCCGCCGTTGACGGCGTCGTGCTGAACGACGGCGAAGCGCGTCTGCTGACCGGCCAGACCGATTTGATCCGCGCCGGCCTCGACGTCATCAAGATGGGACCTACGTTCGTCGTCATTAAGAAGGGCGAGCACGGCGCGATGTTGGTTTCGCCCGACGAGGTCTTCGTCCTGCCCGCATTTCCCACCGCGAATGTCAAGGACCCGACCGGCGCGGGCGACAGCTTCGCCGCCGGCATGATGGGTCATCTCGCCGCCATCGACCGAATCGACGCCGGAGCGATGAAGGGCGCCATGGCACGGGGGGCCTGCATGGCTTCGATCACCATCGAGTCCTTCTCGCTCGATTCGATCCTCGCGGCGAAGCGGGAAACGCTGGATGCCCGGCTGACGAAATACAAGCAGATGCTCTCGTTCGACTGAAACGGCCGGAGAGAACCCGCTTCATGCGCACGTTCATCGCCATCGACCTGGATGAAGCCGTCCGCCGGGACCTGGGCCGGCTCATTCAGCGGCTCAGCCCGCGGTGCGGAGATCTTCGCTGGTCGCGGCCGGACACCATTCACCTCACGCTCAAGTTCCTCGGCGAGGCCTCCGACGATCAGATCATGCCCATCTGCGGCGCCCTGCGGACGCTCGCCGCCCAATGCCAGCCTTTCGACATCGATGTCCGCGGAGCCGGCTGCTTTCCCGACGCCGGTTCGGTCCGCGTCGTGTGGGCCGGCGTGCACGATTTCTCGGGCATGCTCGCCCGATGCCAGAGCCTTTGCGAGGAGCTTGTCGCCCCGCTGGGCTTTCCCACGGAGCGCCGTCCGTTCTCGCCGCACCTGACCCTCGCTCGAAACAAGTCGCCCGCGCTCTCCGCCGATATCCGAAGGGCCGTGCTCTCCGAGGTCGAATTCTCGGCCGGAGTCCAGACCGTCAGCGCCGTTACGCTCTACCAGTCCACGCTGACGTCCCAAGGCTCGACCTACCAGCCGCTCTGTACCTGTCCGTTCGTCGACTAATCACACCGGCGCGCGGCGCGGGCCGTCCGCGTTGACCGCCCTTCCGCGCGTCAGTAGATTCTTGCCCCGTGAGCATCTCTGCGGACCCACTCCTTCGCGCCCCGGCACGGCGAACTCGACGCGCCGGCCTCCTGCTTTCGGCGTTCTCGCTGCTCGTCTGCGTCAACCTGCTATCGGCCCAGACCGATTCCGCCCCCTCGGACGATGCGGCCGCCGTCGCTGCTTCCGCCCCCGCTTCGCCGCCCGCTCGACTCGAGCCGAAAGACTACTTCGGCCTCTGGTCGCTGGCGCCGGCGCTGGTCGCCATCGGGCTTGCCGTCATCACCCAGCAGGTCGTGCCGTCGCTTTCACTCGGCATCCTGACCGCCGCCGTGATGATGTGCTTCCATGCCGGCGACCACAACCCGATTCACATGCTGATGTACGCCGTGCGGCACTACCTGATCGGCGTCTTCATTCCGCCCGACCACGGCGACGTCAAGCGGATCGGAGATGGGTACAACCGCCTGCACGTCATCGTATTCACCCAGTTCATCGGCGGCATGATCGGCATCATCGAGGCCAACGGCGGCACCCGCGCGATGGTCGCCCGCGTCGTGCACCTGATGAAGACGCGCGTGCGCGGCCAGCTTGGGGCGTTGGCGGGCGGGATCATCATCTTCTTCGACGATTACGCGAACGCGCTCATTCTCGGTCCGGCGATGCGGCCCGTCTTCGACAAGCTTCGCCTGTCGCGCGCCAAGCTGGCCTACATCGTCGACTCCACCGCCGCGCCGGTCGCCTCGCTGTTCATCGGGACATGGCTGGCCACGGAGATCAATTACCTCGATGGGGCCATCTCCGGCCTTGGCGAGAGCCGGCCCGCCTTCCTCGAGGGCATGACCGGAACGAACGCTTTCTGGGGCTCCCTGCCCTATCGCACCTATGCGTGGCTTGCCCTCTGCTTCGTTTTCCTGATCGGCCTGACCGGCCGCGACTTCGGCCCGATGCGACGAGCAGAGGGCGAAGCATTGACCGGCGCGGGCCCCGCGGCCGCACCCGGCGATCAGGCCGAAGCGGAGAACGGCAAGCACTGGTTTCTCGGCTTCCTGCCGGTCTTCACGCTTGTTGCCATGACGGTGACACTCCTGCTCGTGACCGGCAGGCAAGGCTGCGATGCGGCCGGTATCGCCGTCGGATTCTCATCCTGGGCCGAGATCAAGAAGTCCATCATGGACATGCTCGGAAAGGCCGATTCGTACACCGCCCTGCTCTACAGCGGCCTCACTGCCGTCACCCTTGCCGCGATTGCCACCGTCTCCTCAAAGCGCCTCTCACTCTCTAAGACCATGTCCGCCATGACGACGGGCATGCAGCGGATCTTCGGGGCGCAGATCGTCCTCATTCTCGCGTGGGGGCTGGCCACCAGCACGCAGGACCTCCAGCTGGGTCAGGCCGCCACCGCTTTCATGCAGGACAAGGTCGATCGCGGGCTCTTCGCGGTGCCGCTGCTTCCCACGGTGATCTTCATCACGGCCTGCGTCGTCTCGTTCTCCACCGGCACAAGCTGGGGGACCATGGCCATCCTCTCGCCCACCACGGTCGCCATCGCGGCGAGCCTCCTCGCCCCATTGCCGGTCGAACAGGCCATGCCGCTCTTTTATGCCTCCATCGGGGCGGTCCTCACCGGCGCCGTCTTCGGCGATCACTGCTCGCCCATCAGCGACACGACCGTCCTCTCGGCAATGGCCACCGAATGCGATCTGACCCAGCACGTTCGCACGCAGCTTCCCTATGCTCTCATCGTTGCGATCGTCGGTCTCCTCTGCACCGACCTGCTCGACTTTTTCCTTATTCGCAGCGTCCCCGACTTTTACAACAAATGGTGGAACGTCTATTTCGGCACCGCGATCGCCGCCGCGCTGCTATTCCTTATCGTCCTGCTTATCGGCCGCCGCCCGAAGGGGCTTGTCGCTGAACCTTCCGTCGAGATCGGCGTATAGAGTCTCGGTTCCTTCCTTCAGCGGAGGGTCCGCGCGCCCGCGGAATCTGGACGCCGGTACCCCGTTGTCATACCATCGGGGATTCGCGCACCCGCGTGACAGGCGACCGGGTCGTCCGACGTCTATCCAGAGTAACCACCGCCTGAATTTCCCGAACCATCCTTTGGCCGCCAGGGAGGAACCCACACGTGACGCAGCTTGATGTCAAGAAAATCGGTCCCGCCATCAAGGCCGCCAGCGAACCCTTCAGCCGGCTCCGCGACGAGGTCTCCCGCGTCATCGTCGGGCAGCGGGAAATGATCCACCATATGCTCATCGCCATTCTCGCCAACGGGCACATCCTGCTCGAAGGCGTGCCCGGCCTCGCCAAGACGCTCACCGTGTCGTGCCTTGCGCGTGGCATCCGCACCGGGTTTTCGCGCATCCAGTTCACGCCCGACCTGCTCCCCGCCGACCTGATCGGCACGTTGATTTACCAGCCCCAGACCGGGCAGTTCACCGTCAAGAAGGGCCCGATCTTCTCCAACATCATCCTTGCCGACGAAGTGAACCGCGCGCCGGCCAAGGTCCAGAGCGCCCTGCTCGAAGCGATGCAGGAGCGCCAGGTGACCATCGGCGATCAGACGCATCCGCTGCCGCAGCCGTTCCTCGTCATGGCGACGCAGAACCCGATCGAGCAGGAAGGCACCTACCCGCTGCCCGAAGCGCAGGTTGACCGGTTCATGCTCAAGACGACCGTCGTCTATCCCTCGCGCGACGAGGAACGAACGATCCTCGACCGCATGGCCTTCACCAACCCGGAGAAGACCATCCAGCCCGTGACCAGCCCGGAGGAGATCATCAAGGCCCGCGAGACGGTCGACGAAATCTACATCGACGACAAGATCAAGGATTACATCGTCAGCCTGGTCATGGCCACGCGCGACCCGTCGCAGTTCGGCCTCAAGCTCAAGCATCTGATCCAGTACGGCGCGTCTCCCCGCGCAACGATCATGCTCACGCTCGGCGCCAAGGCCGGGGCGTTCCTCGCCGGGCGGGGCTTCGTGACGCCGCAGGATGTCAAGGACATCGCACCCGCCATCCTCCGGCACCGCGTCATCATCACCTACGAGGCCGAAGCCGAAGAAATCACCAGCGACGACGTCGTCAAGACCATCCTCGACCACGTTCCGGTACCGTAAGCGACCATGGAACCCAAGGAACTATTGAAGAAGATCCGGCGGATTCACATCCGCACGAGCCATATCGCGAATGATTTTTTCGCGGGCCACTACCACTCCGCCTTCAAGGGGCAGGGCATGGAGTTTGAGGAAGTGCGCGAGTATGAGCCGGGCGACGAAATCCGGCGCATCGATTGGAACGTGACCGCGCGGCAGGGACGGCCCTTCGTCAAGCGCTTTCGCGAGGAGCGCGAGCTGACCGTCATGCTTCTCGTGGATGTTTCCGGCTCGCAGGAATTCGGCACGGCCGGGCAGCTCAAGCGCGAACTCGCCGCCGAAGTCGGCGCGACCCTCGCCTTCTCGGCCATCAAGAACAACGACAAGGTCGGCTTCATCGGCTTTTCAGACCGCATCGAGCGATACGTCAAGCCCGACAAGGGCACGCGCCACGTCCTGCGCGTCATCCGCGAACTGCTCACGCTCGAACCGACCGGCCGCGGCACCGACATTGCCGGAGCGCTCGACTACTTCAACAAAGTCTCGCGCCGCCGGGCCGTCGTCTTTCTTATCAGCGACTTTCTGGCGGATCCGTGCGACCGCCAGATGCAGGTCGCCCGCCGCCGGCACGATCTGATCCCCATCGCCATCACCGATCCGCGCGAGGTCGAACTGCCCAAGGTGCGGTACATCGACCTCGTCGACGCCGAGACCGGCGAACGCTTCACCCTCGACACGTCCAGCGCCGCGTTTCGACGCATGTACCAGGCCCGGGCGCTCGGCCGCGCCGATCAGCGTCGAAAAGCCTTTCGCAGGATCAAGGCTGATGCCATCGAGCTTGTCACTGGGCAGTCGTTCATCGATCCGCTGACCCGCTTTTTTCACGCGAGGGAGGCGCGCCTGTAGCGATGCACACGCGTGCCGCACAGTCCGGCGCCGTTCCCCGGGCCTTTTCGCGCCGCCGCGCGATGGTCCTGCTGTGCGTCTGGTGCTGCGCCTGCGACGCCCGATCTTCAAACGCCCCGACCACCGCCCCGGCCACGCAGGGCGCACCCCCGTCGCGCGACGTCGAAAAGGGGCCGGTCCGGGCCGTCGTCGAGATCGACCGCAACGCCGTCGTTATTCCTGAAACGCTGACGTTCACGCTTACCGTCGACGCCGAGCGCGGCGTCGAAGTAAAAATGCCCGAACTCGGCGAGCTGCTGGGCCCTTTCGGCGTCCAGAAGATCGAAAAGGCGGAACCCGCCGAAGGCGACGTCTACCGCCGCGAACGATGGACCGTGACCCTCGAGCCATTCCTTCCAGGCGACGTCGCGATTCCGCCCCTGACGATCGCCTTTCGCGACGCGCGGCCCCGCGCCGACGGCAGCGAGGCCGATGTTCAGGACTCTGTAGATACACCCGAACTCGGCGTCCGGGTCACGCAAGCCCTCGCCGACGTGAAGCCGCCGGTGGCCATCGACGTTCCGACCTCGCTCACCCTCCTCTACTGGGCGCTCGGCGTCATCGCCGCTATGGCCCTTGTCGCCCTGATTGCCCGCCGCCTGCGGCGCGAACGTCCGGAGGCCGCCCCCGCCGCGCCGATCGTTCCGGCCCATGTCTGGGCACTGGCACAGCTCGACATGCTCGCCGCCGAGGGCCTGATCGAGCGCGGGCGGATTCAGGAGTGGTACTACCGCATCAATGCCATTGCCCGCCAGTATGTCGAACGCCGCTTCGGCCTGATGGCCGGCGAGCAGACCAGCGAGGAATTTCTCCGCGACCTTCAGCGGTCCTCGTTCCTCTCCGCCCGGCACAAGGACATGCTTCAGCAGTTCGTCAGCGCGTGCGATCCGGTGAAATACGCCCGGCACCAGCCCGGTCCGGAAGACATCCGCTGGGTTAACACCGCCGCGCGCAACTTCGTCGTCGAAACCGCGCGCACCGAGCCCGTCGAAGCGCCATTGGACGATTCCCCGCCGGTCGCGCGCGAGCGCCCCGCAACTGCGGAAACATCCGCGCCTGGCGCGCCAGGAGCTTCCGCATGATCACCTTCGGACAGCCCTGGTTTCTCGTGCTGCTGGGTGTGATTCCGCTTATCTGGTGGGCGCACCTGAGTCCGCGCCGGCGCGCCGCACTTCGCTTTTCGTCCGTAAAGCGCGTCAAGGAGGGCGCGTCGCCGATCTCCCAGGCCGCGCGGCACGTGCCGCCGGTCCTCCGCTCGCTGGCCGTCGCCCTGCTCGTGCTGGCCATCGCCCGGCCCCAGAAGGCGGACGAAGAGACGCGCATCTCCACCGAGGGCATCGCCATTCAGCTTGTGCTCGACCGATCGGGCAGCATGAAAAACGAGGACTTCATCGACGCCGCCGGCCGCCGCCTCACTCGGCTCGACGCCGTGAAGAACGTAGTCCGCCAGTTTGTCGAGGGCGACGGCGACGAGATGAAGGGCCGCGACGACGACCTCGTGGGGCTGATCGTCTTCGCCCGGTATGCCGACACCGAGTGCCCGCTCACGCACGATCACAGACAGGTGGTGCGCGCCCTGGAAGGTGTCGAGGTGCCGACCACGCGCGACGAGGACGGCACGGCGATCGGCGACGCGCTCCTGCTCGGGGTCGAGCGCACCCGCAACATCGCGCGGCGCTTCGGCGAGGACGACGCCTTCAAAATCAAGAGCCGGGTGATCATTCTGCTGACCGACGGCGAACAGAACTTCGGCAAGTATCTTCCGTCCGAGGCGGCCGAGGCCGCCGCGGCCGTGGGCGTGAAGGTTTATACCATCGGCGCGGCGCCCGATTACCAGGAGCAGAGCGTCGGCGGCCTTCTCTTCCAGCCGCGCACGGTACGCGTTCCGGTGCAGGTGAACGAAGAAGAACTCCGGAAGGTCGCATCCATTACCGGGGGCAAGTACTTCCGCGCCCGAGACGCCGACTCGCTCAAGGCCATCTATGAGGAGATCGACCGGCTCGAACGGACGACGATCGACCGGGAAAGCTTTTTCCGCTATGAGGAACTGGCGTACAAGTGGTTTCACATCGGCGGTGTGAAGCTTCCGCCGCCACTGCTGGTGGCCCTGCTGCTGCTGGGTCTCGAGCTGCTTCTGGTCAACACCCGACTGCGGAGGATTCCGTAACGCCGCCGACATCTCCGGCCGGACGACGCAATGCCATGAACGAGTTTCAGATCGACAACGTGAAGCAGCTCTACTGGCTCCTGCTCGTGGTGGGATGCGCCGCCGCCGTCGTCTACGGCTTTGCCATGAAGGGCGCCGCCCTGCGCGCCTTCGCCCCGTCCGGCCTGCTGACCATTCTCGCTCCCGACGTCAGCCGTCCGCGCCAGATCGTCAAGTCCGTCCTGGCGATCGCGGCGATGGCGTCCATCGTCATGGCCCTGATCGGGCCGCGCTACGGCGCCTACTTCGAGGACGTTCAGCGTCGCCAGCTTGACATCATGATCTGCCTCGACGTTTCCCGAAGCATGCTCGCCGAGGACGCCGGGATGTCCCGCCTGGCCCGCGCCAAGGACGATATCAAACGCCTCATTGACAATCTCCAGGGCGGCATGATCGGGCTTGTCGCCTTCGCCGGCCGGGCCGACCTGGTCTGCCCCCTCACCGATGACTTTGACTTCTACCGGCTTGTCCTCGACGACGTGAACATGGCCAGCGTTCAACTCGGCGGAACCAACATCGGCGAGGCCGTCGCCGTCGCGCGCCGCGCCCTGGGCGAAAAGCGTGGCCACCACCGCGCCATCGTCATCATGTCCGACGGGGAGGATCACGGCGAGGCGGCCGTTGACCAGGCCAGGCTCGCCCGCGAGGAGCACATCGCCGTCTATGCCATCGGTGTCGGCGATCAGGAACGCGGGGCCCTCGTACCGATCGACCAGGAAGGCCGGCGAAGTTACCTCATGTACGAAGGCGAGCAGGTCTGGTCGAAAATGAACCCGCAGACGCTCAAGAACATCGCCCTCGCCGGGGGCGGAGAATATCATCCCAGCGGCCAGGTTGCCGCCGGGCAGCGGACGCTCGAATGGATCTACACCGCGAAGCTCGCCCCCTTGCAGGAGGCGGACCTTAAGAAAAAGCGGATTCCGAGCCAGCTGCCGCGCTTTGCATGGCCGGCGTGGCTGGCCCTGCTTCTGCTTGTCATCGAGACGCTCGTCAGCGAGCGTCGCCCGGCCAGACTTCGGAGCGCCCAGGCATGACGCACAGATACAAATCCTTTGTGAGGCGATTGCGCACGACCCGGCCGAACTTTTTGCTCCGCGCGTGCGCGGCATTCGCCGTCGGGGCGGTCGCCCTCGCTTCCGCGCCGCCGGCCAATGCGCAGTCGCCCACCGCGCCGACGACCCCCTCGCTTCGCGCGGCCGCCGCCGGCATCGAACAGGGCAACCGACTCCTTGAGGAAGGCCGCTACGAAGAAGCCCTCGCGGAATATGAAAAGGCGCGGGCCAGCCTCCCCGATTCCGCCGAGGTCGCCTACGACCGCGGCATCGCCCTTTACCGCCTCGGGCGCTATTCCGAGGCGGAAAAGGCTTTTCAGGACGCGCTGGAGCCGGGCAACCTCGAACTGGAGGCCAAGGCGAAGTACAACCTCGGTCGCTCGGCGCATGCTGCGGCCCTGGAAAAGAAGGACAACCTCCCGGACGCGATTAACGACCTGGGCCGCGCGATCAGCTTCTACAACGACGCGCTTCAGATCATCAAGGACGACGCCGACGCGAAACTGAACAAGGAGGCCGCCGAGCGACTCCGGGCGTACCTCGAAAAGCTGCTCGCCCAGCAGCAACAGCAGCAACAGGAACAGAAGGACAACCCGACCTCACAGCCGAACGAAGAGCCTGCGTCGCAGCCGAACGAGCCGCAGCCGTCTTCCCAGCCTTCCGAGGAGGAAAAGAACAAACAGGACCAGGGGCAGGAAGGGGACCAGGAGCAGGAAGGCGAGCAGGAGCAGCAGTCAAATCAGGATGGCGAGTCAAAGGAAGACCAGCAGAAGAAGGACCAGAAGGGTCAGTCCAGGAATCAGGACAAATCGGGCGATGGCAAGCAGGGCCAGCAGCAGCAAGCGCAGGCCAAAGGACAGGAAGGGAAGATGTCCGAAGAAGAGGCCGAGCCGATGCTCCAGGAGGCCCGCGACGCGGAGCGCCAGCGGCGCGAAGCCAACCGCATGCGCATGATGCGTCTTCGCGGGCGCATCCCCGTTAGACGAGATTGGTAAGAGAATGTGACACACCCATGACCAGGAAGACCAAGAGACCCGCCGCGATCGTGTTCGTCGCCGCCGCGCTGCTCGCGGCAGACTCGGCCCGCGCCCAGTCCGTCCGCGCCGAGATTTCCAGCGAACAGGCCGAAGTCGGCGAGGTGCTCGATCTCTATATCACGATCGTAAATCCCTCGCAGGCTACGGCGCCCGCGCCGCCTAAGACCCGGGACTTCGACATTCGAATCGCTTCAGTGACTCCTTCCGAAAGCACCCAGGTTCGGATCGTCAACGGCCAGATGACCCGCGAAGTGTCCTACACCTATCGTTACTCGGTCCGCCCGCTGCGAAACGGAAATCTGGTCGTTCCCCCGTTCATCTACAAGGAAAAGGGCCGCACATTCACCAGCCGACCCATTCCCGTTTCCGTCGGCCAGGCCACCGCCGGCCCCTTTGTCCTGTGCGAAGTCGAGATCCCGCGCAATGTGGCCTACATCGGCGAGCCCGTTCCGATGGCGCTCAAGATTTACGTGCGTCAGTTTCAGCAGGTCGGCTATGGCGTCCTGGATGCCAGCCAGATGTGGACGCTCCGCGACCGGGCGTGCCAGTGGGGCGTCTTTGCCGACGGCAACCTCTCGCCGGGCGTGCAGGAGGTTCGCCGCAAGGACGACGCCGGCGTCGAGCGCGACTTCTACGTCTTTTCCGTCGAGACCACGATCTATCCCAACAAGTCGGGGCCCTTCGACTTCGGCGAGATTGAGTTCATTTACAAATACCCCCTCCAGCTTTCGCGATCGCTCATGGGCTACCAGATCGAGCGCGCGCGCCGCATCGCCGCCACGCCGACCCTGCCCGAACTGACCATCGAGCCGATCCCCACCGAGGGCCGCCCGCCGGACTTCAACGGCGCGATCGGCGTCTATTCAATCACCACGTCCGCAAAGCCCACCGAAATCCCCGTCGGCGACCCCATCACGCTCAGCCTGTCGATCCGAGGGGCGGGCTCGCTCGAACGCCTGACACCGCCGCGGCTCGATCAGGTCGCCGCGCTGACGCGCGATTTTGAAGTCTCCTCCGACATACCCGCCGGGCGAATCGAAAACGACCGGAAGTTCTTCGCCGTCACGATCCGCCCGCTCCGCGAAGACGTAAAGCAGATCCCCGCGATTCCCATGAGCTACTTCAATCCGGCGACCGCCCGGTTTGAAACCGCCCTCAGCCGACCCATTCCGATTACCGTCACGGCCGCGGTCCGGCTCGCCCTGCCGGAGTCGCCGCAGTCCGACCTCGCCCAGGGGGCGGGCGTCCTGGCCCCGTTGGTCGAGACCACCGAGGGGCTTTTTCCGAATTACGACCGGCCCGAGGCCGTGCTGGCGAATCAGTCCGCCTCCCTCGGCACGGGCGTCTGGGTGCTGCTGCTTGTCATGCCCCTCGCCTACGTCGCGACGTGGATTGTCCAATCGCGCTCCGCGCGCCTGCGCAACAACGAGGCCCTGCGCCGCCGGAGCCAGGCGCTGGGCGCAGCGAAGAAGCTTCTCCAGTCGCCGCAGGCCGAGTCGCCCGGTACCGTCCGCGCAGCGGTCATGGGTTACATCGCCGACTGCTGCAATGTGCCCGCCGGGGGGCTTACGCGCTCCGAGGCGGTTCGGCTTGCGGCGTCGCGCGGACTGCCCCGCGACGTGACCGAGCGACTCGACCGGTTCATCGAGGATCTCGAGTATGCCGAGTACGGCGGTTCTGCCGCTGCGCCGGCGGCCCCGGCCGGGCGGGCCCTTGGCCTCATCCAGGAAATGGAGCAAGCCGGCTTCCGATGACGCGTATTTGCCTGCATTTGGCAAGGCCCCGACGGCGTCGCGCCTTCGCGACGGCTGCGTGGATTCTCCTGGCCGGCGCTGCGCTCGCCCGCGCGCAGGATGCCGCGGCTCCGCGGCTGCCCGTCACCGAGGCCGACCGCCGCGCCGTTCTGGCCCAGGCCCTCAAGGATTTTGAGTCCGCGGCCGCCCTCAAGAGCCACTCCAGCGACGACGCGCGAAGGCTCTACGATGCCGCCCGGGCGGGGTTTCAGGCGCTCATCGACAGCGGCATTGTCAACGGCCGCCTCTATTACAACCTCGCCAACGCGCAGCTCCGCCTCGGCGACGTCGGCCGCGCCATCGCCAATTATCGCCGCGCCCTTCGCCTCATTCCCGGCGACGTTCAGGCACAGAAAAACCTCGACTTCGCCCGGAAGCTCTGCGAGGTTCGCTTTCGAAAGCCAGCCTCCAGTGCCATGATGGAGACGCTCTTTTTCTGGCATTTCAGCACGTCGACCGCCGCCCGCACCCGCGCCGCACTCGCCGCCTATGTCCTCTTCTGGCTGCTGGCCCTCGCCGCGCGCATGGCGCCGCGCCGCCTTCCCGCCCTGACGTGGCTCATCGTCGCGATCGGCGCGCTGGCCCTCGTCGTCGGCGCCAGCGCGGCCTGGGACATCGCCCATTCCGACGCCCGCGCCGGCGTCCTGATCGCCGACGACGTCACACTTCGCAAGGGCAACGGCGCGTACTATGAGCCGCAGCTTGAACAGTCTCTTCCGCGGGGCGTTGAATTCGACCTCATCGAGACCCGAACCGATGTCGACGGAAACCCGTGGCTCCACATCCGCCTGCCCGACGACAAGGAGGGCTGGTTGCCGGCGGATCAGGCCGAACTGATCTGAAGCAACCCCGCCGCGTGCGGCCGCGCGAAGCGCCTGCATCAAGGGCAGAGCGTCCCCGGCGTTTTCGACCGCTCGGCGCACCACACGGGATCAGTTGCCCTCGCGCCCCAATCACCCCCCTCCAGCGTCTCGCATAAGAACAATCGTCCGAAAAGGTTATGGGGCGACCTGCCGATTTACGGTGAATTCCCTGACGCTCAACCACGCTCGCGGTTGGACCGATCCGTCCGGCGGAGTACCATTACAGAAAGGAGAAGGGGAGGCCGCCGGTCAGAGGCCCGGGCGGCGCCAACGCCTTCAGGAGGTCTTCACGTGAGCGCTGCCGATCCTGTTCCGTCCGCCACGCAGCACGCCGCCGATGCCTCCCGGGGCCCGCTCTCCGGCGGCGTCGGGATCTTCGTCTTCATCGCGCTGTTCGGGGCCGCCGCGTTTCTGACCTATCGAACACTCACGACAGCCCCGATTCCGCCCGCCGAGCCGCTCAAGCTGACTTTCTACTGCGTCGAAGCCAGGAAGCCCTTCGACTACGACATCAAGGAGGGCGAGAAATGGCCGATCGTCTCGCCCTACACCGGAAAGGCCACCGGATACCCGGCCGAAAAGTGCTATTGGACCAAGGACGGCAAGAGGACTGAAGAGCCGACCTACGTCGTCCTCAATGAAACCCTGGGAAAAAGCGGCGACACGATCTGCCCCGTCTGCGGGCGGCTTGTAATCGGGCACAATCCCATGCCCGATGAGTCCGTGCCCCTGGCCGGTTCGACCACTCAGCCGGCCGCGCCGCCGACCACGCAGTCTGCCGGCGCGGATTGAGCGCGTTCCGGGCGGCATTGCCTGCGCATGCCGCCCTGCATGTCCTGTTCCTGATCGGGGGGAAGAACGAGAGGTAAGGACCATGTTCGACCCCTTTGCAAGTCTCAGAAGCTGGATCGGCATCATGCTCGATGTGGTCGACACGCTTGTCGCCGCGTTTCTCACGCCGGTCTTCGGCCTTCTCGGCATTCCGATCCCCAGCGTGACCGACCTGATTCTGTCCGGACTCGCCTGACGATGGCGGCCCGATGCGCGCCGGCCCTGCTCGTTCATGCTCCCGTCCATCGCGGCGCCGGTGGATCATTCTGTATAATGAAGCCCGCACCGCCGACTCCGGCACATGTACCCGCGCTCGCGCCCGACTGACCGGCCCGCGGAGCGCGGGCAGAAGGAACGCGCCATGCCGACGATTCGTCGTATCACGCTCCTGGGCGTCGTCGCCGTCTTCGTCTCGCCGGCCATCGCCGGACCCGGCCCGGACATAGCCGTCTGCGACATCCAGAGCCTGACCCAGTACGGCCGCGTCGGTGAAACCGGCGCCGGCGTCGTCGGCCTGGCCTTCGGCACGACCCACTACAACGCCGGGGATGCGGGCGTCGAATTCGCGAGCCTCCCCGGCACCCAACACCCCGTCATGACGCAGAACCTTTATCGCCGCGCCGTCGTCGAGGGGCACACCCGGTTTGAGCAGATCGGCCAGTCATGGGTCTTCAACAGCTATTGTCCTCTCCAGCAGAGCGCCTGTGCCGCATGCCAGCCGGACGGCATTTGCGGACCCACGCTGGGCGCCGGATGTTCGACGCCTCACTCGGCCGCCAATCATGCCGGGCAGGCCAATCTCTCGGCGCGCGGCTTCGTGAACCCGTTCACCGGCTCATTTCCCGCGAACCTCAACAGCCACGCCCACGCGCACGACGCGGTGTCGCATCGCATCCAGGTCCGCGATGCCGACCTGATGATGCCGGCCGCCGATTATTACATGGAGTCCATCGTCGTCGCGCCCGATGACGCCGCCGCCGGGAATCATCTGAACAACGTCGCATACCGGCCCGTCGGCGTGTCGGGCCCCAACGCGTCCGGCGTTTTCTCCTTCCCCGGCCTCGGCGGCACGATTCAGGACACGCCCGCCCTCGCCGCATGGGACGGCGCGACGCGGATCGCGCTCGACCCCTCGCCGGGCGTCGACGGCCGCTTGATCATCGCATACGAAGTCACGCCGATCGGAGGAGGCCTCCACCACTACGAGTACGCCATCTTCAACCAGAACAACGACGCCGCGGTCGGCGCGCTGACGATTCCCGTTGATCCGTGCGCCGCAGTTACGAACACCGACTTTCACGCGGTCGCCAATCACCCGCCCGTGCCCGACGCGCCGAGCTACTCGAATGAGCCGTGGGCGGTCGATGTCAGTGCCAGCGCGATCACCTGGGCCACGCAGACCTTCGCCGAAAACCAGAACGCCAATGCGATTCGCTGGGGCACGATGTACAACTTCCGCTTCGACGCCGCCGGACCGCCGACGCTCGTCACGGCCACGATCGGCATGTTCAAGACCGGGGCACTGGCCGATGTCGCCATCATGGCCCCGGGCCGTCCCGCCGGGCTGGCGGCGGATATCAATGCCGATTGCAACTTCGACGCCGCGGACACGGCGATACTTGTGGACGTGCTTATCGGCATCGACACCGACCCCGGCCACGTGGACCGCGCGGACCTCGATGCCAACGGCCTTAACGACGCCCGCGATATCCCCGTTTTCGTGGCCGAATGGCTAGCGGATTGAAAAGCCTCCGGCGGTCTTCGCAATCCACCGGCACCGCACCTATCATCCCCCTCCCATGGCGAACGCCCCTGAAAATCCCGAGGGCTTCCCCGGCGCGATCCGACTCTTTCGCGCCGCCGGGATCAATGTATACCTCCACTGGTCCTGGGCCGTCGTCGCCCTGATCATGATCCAGGGCCGCGCGGACGCGTACTCCGCACCCATCTGGGGCGCGGCGGAGTACGTCACCCTTTTCGCCATCGTCCTCATGCACGAGTTCGGCCACGCCCTGGCCTGCCGGAGCGTCGGCGGTCGGGCCGATCGTATCCTGCTCTGGCCTCTCGGCGGCATCGCCTACGTCAATCC
Organism: Planctomycetota bacterium; assembly: GCA_003576905.1. GTDB lineage: Bacteria > Planctomycetota > Phycisphaerae > UBA1845 > UTPLA1 > UTPLA1. Next base: position 24,025 of record QEVG01000023.1, read on the forward strand.
GCCGCGCCGCCCCGGCGCGGTCCTGTGGAGCATCGCCGCCGGGCCGCTCGTAAACGTCGTCCTCGTTCCGGTCACGCTCGGCGTGCTGATCGCCCTGAACACGTTTGCGCCCAGCGCCCCGGACGACCTGGTCCACTACGTCGATACCGTCGCGATCATCAACATCGGCCTGCTCGTCTTCAACCTGCTGCCGATCTACCCGCTCGACGGCGGACAGATTGTCCAGTCCATCCTCTGGTCCTTTCTCGGCCTGCCGCGCAGCCTGACCATCGCCGCGACGATTGGCATGATCGGCGCAGCCGGCGTCATCATCATGGCACTTATGGCCCGCAACGTCTGGCTTATCGTTATCGCCGTCTTCGGAATCAGCCAGTCGTGGTCCGGGCTCCTCCGCGCCGCCCAGCTTCGCAAGGCACTGAAAGTCCCCCGGCATGCACACCTGAGCTGCCCCGCGTGCCACGAGGCCCCGCCCTCCGGGCCGCTGTGGCCCTGCCGCTGTCCGAGCCGACGCTTTGACGCCTTCGCCTACGGCGGCGTCTGCCCCTTCTGCGGTGTCACTTATCCGCGCGTGTTCTGCCCATTCTGCGGAGAAGTCGCGCCCCCGGCGGCGTGGTTTCCGCCGGCGGCGGCCGCCCCGCCGCCGCCCGAGCCGGTGCGGCACGCCTAGCCGCGTACCAACCGCTTACTCTCGCTTAAGAATAGTGGGATCTCGCCGGAAATGCCTCAGTATCGGCACTGGTCCGTCGATTCGTATGACTGCGAGATATTCGCCAGCCAGGTCAGCCAGAAATCCAGCGGCTGAAGAGCGAACGGGTCCGCCGCCGGAGCGGCCGGATCGCGGATCGGCGTCTTCAGACCTGCCTCGACCGCCCCCACCGCCGCATCTCCGATCAGTCGATGCCCCACGCGCGACGGATGCACCGAATCCCAGAACAGGTGGCCGTCCGGCTCCGGCACCACCGTCCCGCCGTCTCCCGCGAGATAGCCCAACAGGCTGCCCGTCCACGCGGGATCGGTGACATTCGCGACGCCCGCCGGCGGGTGGGCGATGCCCTCCTCGAGTAACCCGGCAACATCCAGTCGATAGATCGCGATCCCTTCAAGGACCGACAATTCGTCCAGCGTGGCAGCCAGCGCCGTGTTGAACGCCAGGGTCAGCCCCGTCGCCTGGGCCTCGCGCGGCGTTCCGCGATACCTCGGCACGCGCCCGATGTCCGGCAGGTTGGGCACGAGAAACTGCCTGCCGCCGCGAACGTACAAGTCGCGAACTGCCAGGCCGATATTCGCGGCCGAGTCCTCCATCGTCACCATGCACTCACCCGTGATCGATTCAAAAATGTCGATGGCCCCGGCCCAGATCACGAAGAGCTCCGTTCCGTTTGGCGTCCCCTTGTACAGCCGAATCTGCTCCCGAATGTTCGGCGCCAGTGGGAAGCCCGCATAGTTCGTCAGTCCCAGCCCCGTCGCCGCCGCGCCCAGCGCGAAATTCGTGCCCCCCCGATAGCTGGGGCGCGCGTCCAGTCCGAAGTGGCGAGCTAGATGCTCGATCCACGCCTCCCCGTTGGTGAAGCGACCCGCGTAATAGGGATCGGACGGAATGAACTGCGATACGTCCTTGAGATTCCCGGTGTCTGTCAGGCTGTCACCGAAGACCACGAGCTTTGAGAACGGTCCCGTCGGCACAGGGGGGTCGGTTCCGCACCCGGCCAGACTCCCAGGCAATGCCGCCCCTGCCAGGCAAGTTACCGCGACCCATACCGTCCTCGCGTTCATTCACACACCCCACTGCGTCTGCCCCCTCCAGGCCGGACCTCCCATCAAGAATACCCTGAAATCGTCGCAATAGCCCGCAACCGAGCGCGTTATGCCTGCGGGGAGAGCGTGCGCGCGAACGCCGAAATCGGCTTGCCCCACGCGGGAATGCCCCTGTTTCGGCGGGGGCGAGCGCCCCTCGGCGGCTGGCCCAGCCGGTGCGACGCGTGACCCGAAAGGCGGTACAATTGTCACCGTTAATCTATGGGGTGTTCATGCCCCTTTGGTGACTCAGCACATTCACACGACATGTACCCGAGATGCAGAATGTTGACCGCGGACAACGCTCCGACTCACTCCGTGCCGCCGCGTTCGGCGCCCTCGCGCCGCGCCTTTACCCTTATCGAGCTGCTTCTGACGATCGCCATCATCGCCGTGCTGATCGGCATTCTCTTCCCGGTCTTGTCCGCCGCCCGGTCGCGCGGGGAGCGCACCGCGTGCAGCAGCAATCTTCATCAGGTCGGCATGGCGATGCGTTCCTACCTCGATGCCAACGCCGACATCTATCCGTTCGCGTCGTTCATGCCGTCGGTTGACGCATTTCCCGTTCCGTCCGGCGAGACCATCTTCATCGCCGACGTCCTTCGCGATCATGCCTCAGGCGATCCCAAGGCGTTCGCCTGTCCGAAGGACACCGGGCAGATCGCCCGCACGGCTCCAAACGTAGGCAAGGCGTACTATGAGACCGAGAAGACCAGCTACGAGTATCGAAGCCATCTGCTCGGGGGGCAGACGATGGAAACCGCGCTTAAGCGCATCCAGGAATTCACCGGCGAGCGCCGATCCGAGAACACGATCTGGATTTTCCGCGACTACGACAACTTCCACGGCACGGGCGGAAGCGACGGCGCCCGCCGATATGTCTACAGCGACGGCCATGTGACCGACTATGAGTAAGCGGACCGATCCGCCGCGCCGCGCATGCGTGGGAAAACGTCCCGCGCGAGAATGAATCGGAGCACGACACCATGAAAGACTCGAACAGCAAGAAATTCGTGACCATCGCCCTGCTGGCGGCTGTCGCCCTGGCGGGCGGCGGCTGGGCGCTGAAATCGTACCTCGCCGCTCCGCAGGAAGAGCCGGTCGCACTGGCCGTTCCAGAGAATGCGTCCATGCAGGATCGCATGAAGGCGATGGACGAGTTCCGCGACAAGATGCGCCGCGAGGATATGACGGAGGAGGAGCGCCGAAAACTGGGCGAATCCATGCGGCGCTTCATGGAAGGCGAGATCCAGAAGCGGGTCGATGAGTATTTCAACGCCGACCCCGAAGCGCGCGAGGCCATTCTCGACCGGCACATCGACGAGATGGAAGAATGGCGCAAGGCCATGGAAGAGCGCCGCCAGAAGGAAGAGGAGGAGCGGGCCAAGGCCGACGAGGGCAAGAGCGAAGAGGAAAAAGAAGCGGAGCACGAAAAGGAACGCGAGCGCTGGCGCGACCGGATGCGCTCGCGCAGCCGCGAAGAGCGCAAGGCCGACTCCGAGACGCGCAACCCGAACGAAATGGCCCAGCGTATGGCCTACATGTCCGCGATGCGAAAGCAGATGGAAAAGCGCGGCATCCAGCCCCCGCAGTGGGGCCCCGGCGGCCGCGGACCGGGCGGCAGAGGCCCCGGCGGCGGACCGAGAGGGTAAGCTCGCTCGCGAAAACCAATCGCGGTTAAACGACAATCCCGGCCACCCGAGGCCGGGATTGTTCTTTCCGGATCGGTGAGATCCGCCTGGCCAATCGCGCGGCCTCACTCAGAATGCCGCGTGGCCCGTCAGTTCTCGGCCGACGATCAGCTCGTGGATCGTCTCCGTCCCCTCGTAGGTGATGACGCTTTCGAGGTTCATCGCGTGCCGGATCGGGCAGCACTCGATGCTGATGCCGCCGGCGCCGAGGATGTCTCGCGCATCGCGCGCCACGTCCAGACCCATCCGCACGTTGTTCCACTTCGCCATGCTCACCTGGCTGTGGTGCATGATCCCCTGGTCCTTGAGCCGCCCCAGTTGCAGGGCGAGCAGTTGCCCGGTCGTGATCCGTCGGGCCATGTCCGCCAGTCGCCGCTGGATCGTCTGTGTATGCGAGATCGGCCGGCCGAAGACCACGCGAATCTTGGAAAACTCCAGCGCCTCCTTGAAGCACGCGATGGCCGCGCCGATGCCGCCCCAGGCAATGCCATACCGCGCCTGGGTCAGGCAGCCCAGTGGCCCCTTGAGGCCGACGACGTTTGGCAGGCGCTGGCTGTCGGGAATGCGCACGTTGTCGAAGAAAAGTTCGCTGGTGACCGACGCGCGAAGGCTGAACTTTCGCAGGATGTCCCGCGCCGTGTAGCCGGGCGTACCCTTCTCGACGATGAAGCCCATGATGCCCTGGTCGGTATTGGCCCAGACGATCGCGATGTCGGCCACCGTGCCGTTGGTTATCCACATCTTCGCGCCGTTGATCACCCAGTCGCCGCCCTTCTTCACGGCGTGGGTCTTCATCGTGCCGGGGTCGCTGCCGCCGTCCGGCTCGGTCAGGCCGAAGCAGCCGATGACCTCGCCCTTCGCCATGCGAGGCAGGTACTTCGCCCGCTGCTCCTCGGTGCCGTAGGCAAGGATCGGGTGCATGCACAGGCTTCCCTGCACGCTGACAAAGCTGCGCACACCGCTGTCGCCGCGCTCCAGCTCCTGGCAGATCAGCCCGTAGCAGACGTTGTTGAGCCCGGCGCAGTCGTAGCCGTCTATGTTGCAGCCGAGCAGCCCGAGCGCCGCCAGCTCCGGGACCAGTTCGGAGGGAAATCTATGATCCTCGTAGGCCTGCGCGATGATCGGCAGCACCTTTTCATCCACGAACCGGGCCACGGTCTCCTGGATGGTGATCTCATCCTCGGTGAGGAGGGTGCGGATGTTGAAGTAGTCATAGGCGTCAGGCGATTCGACGGACTTTGGGGCGACGGCGGTCATGTGCGGCTCCATGTCGGTGCGGGTAAGAACTCGGAAATACGTCTCAGGGCGAAGGATTATAAGGCAACCGTCCGGGGATCGCACACTGGCGGCAACCGCCGTGCGGTGCTCGACTTGCCGCATGGAGTCGGTCGAGCCTAATCGGCTGCGGCGGATGTCGTCGGTGCGGGAGGCGTGGATTCGCACCCCTGGGCCTCAGGAAGAACAACCACGGGGCCGCGGCCTATTGTGAGAAATCCAAGCCTCCGTGAAGGCATATCAAGAATGACAAGCATGTCCTCGATCTGAAAAACCGATTGATCGTGGGGCAGATTCACGGCGTTCCTCATGATCCACGAAACAAATGGCGTGTCGAGAACAAGTGAATATGCAGGCTCATCGCCTTTTCGAATCGTGATTCCCTGCGCCCCCCAGAAGCCGGGCACCGCGATCCACTCACCTCCGGCGATCGGGCACACAACCGTATGTTCCATCTCTTGTCCCCACATACCGTGGTTCGACCATGAATCTGGTTCGATTGTGAAGTTACTTTGGCGGCGAGGTGCGGCATCGTGACCGATTCCCCTGATGACAAGTTGTGCCGGCACGTCTCGACCGCTGACGCTCCAGAGATCATACAGGTCGCCTTCTTTGCCCTTGTCCACAAACAGGCGCGCGTTCGACATGGTCAGATTGGCATCTTTCACGCGTCGCTTGCCCGTGCCGTCGGTCAGAATACTCCAGATATCGCCATCGTTGCGATCGATGTAGTACACCGTTGCGGGGGGCTTTGCCACGAAGCCCAGGTCGGGTTCGATGGAGGAGCTGGTGTAGAGCGAAGCCTGGCTGAACAGCGAAAAGCAGGGTATGAGAATCGCGTACGAAGCGGTTTGTGCCAATAGCGTGGCACGAATCGCTTTACCGGGGCGTACTCCGGTGTTCTTCATCGCAAGAGAACAAAACGGCCATTCAATCGCTACGCTGCAAAGGAAAGATCCGACGACCGCAACGAGCAGGGCCCGCCATCCGGCCTGAACGGGTTCGACTCGGAGTTGGATTTCTGTGAACCAATCCGCAAGGTAAGAGACGCCCCATAGACCGACGAACATGGAGACGTAATTCGCCACAATCATGAAGAGAACGGTCCGCCCCGCCCTCGTCTTGAATACGGATGCAATAAGCAGGCCTTCTAGAATTCCAATCAGCGCGTTTCCAAAAAGCATGAACAAGCCAGACGCCCACATCAGGGGAGTGCCTGCATTTGCAACAACAGGCGTTGTCGTCCCCAGCAGATTCATACGGTGGAGGCCCCCCAGAGAATGAGCTTCGGCCTTGGCTGATTGGCAAGCAACATCCTCACAGTCCTTTATCCCCAGTCAATTACCTCTGCCAATGCGCATCGCGCAACTTCCAGGACCTGGGGGCAAGAGGCACACCGGATTCCCGATCAGGCAGAAGGTTAGCGACCGAACGGCCCTCGTTTCGACACCGATCGACCACTCTATTCCAATCGACACAAGCCTCTAATCTGGCGATGCCGGAAACAAACCAGAACAGCTCCGCGATGTAGGTTTTCCTAAGAGCTGTTCCTGGTTTCCCTATGTATACGCAACGGATCAGTGTCCCACTGAGAACGGAGAGATTCTCCCTCTTGTCCGCAACAACCCGTTTAGCACCGACTAATGCCCCAACGAGGGCACATTGGCACGGGCAATGTCACCTTGCCCCCTCGAGCCAGCATTTGGGCAGAGTACCACCCCCTTTGGCGCCAGGCGTATCGCCGCGCGTCTGGAAATGCTCGTTCTCCTGCGGTAAAATAGATCTGGCCTTCGCCAAGGAGACTCGGTGCTTAGACTCCTGTCCGGGCACCGACATCGCGACTGGCTAAGGCACCCGGCTCGCTGGAGACGCCCATCATGCTGCATTTATCTCGACGCCACCGCTGGAAAGCCGCGCTTGTCACCTCCGCGCTGCCCCTGTGGATCGCGGCCGACGCAAGCCAGTGTCCCACCGGGCTTTCCGGGACCATCTTCGGCCGGACCATTACCTACTCCGAAAGTTACGACGCGTGCGCCTCGTGCAACGAGGTGCGGTACACCGAGTTTGAGGACCCGACCAATCCAGAGGACACCGTCGTCGTCACCTTTGAAGCAACCAGTGCCGACGCCCTCGACGCCGGTGATGTCTATGCGGAGCTTCAGCTCACCTGCGGCCACGGCGTCGGCGGCGCGCAGACCTTCCCGGTCACGTTCCAGGCCGCCGGGCTCACCACGCTCACGGGCCGGTTCGAAGGCAACGCGCGATCGCTTTGCGTCCCCGGCAGCGGACAGCGCTCGCCCGGCCTGTGGACAGTCTTCGTCCAACGGGTGGTCGCCCAGCAGGACGTGACCTTCACCTGGACCGTGTCGTACAAGGAATATGCCGATCAACTGAACTGACGAGGGCAAACCGCCCGCGGCGGCCTGATGATCGCCCCCTGCCCCCGGACGGCGGATTCACCGTTACAGCTTCGCCTTCAGATAGGTCCGTGTTCGGTCAATTGCGATCCCCTGTTGCTCGAATCGTGTCAGTGGCGTCTCGGGGTCGCTTTCGCTGTCGGCGCCTGTCGGCTGCTGAAAGTAAAGGTGCAGTCCCATCGGAATTATTTCCACGGTCTTCTCCGAGCCGGACATCAGCCCCTGCATTGTCGCGGGCCATCCGTCGGCGGGGGCGACAATGTCATACTCCGCCAGCAGAAAGAGCGACGGCGCTCCCACAAGCGGCAGGACCGCATTGGGATCCACTCCCGTCCAGAACGGCGAATCGGATGGCGCCCAGAAGACCAGCGCCTTGATTCGCGCATCCAGCCCCGCCGCGAAAGCGGCCATTGTTCCGCCGATGCTGTATCCCCCCGCGCCGATGCGACCGGCGTCCACGGCGACGCCGAACTCGCCGTCCACGGCCATCTGAAGCGCCTGCAGCGCGATGTCCGTATTGCGCTTGTGGTACTCGAAGTCCGTGAACATCAGCGGGCGCGTGTCGGGTACAATGACCAGGTAGCCCCAGCTGGCCAGCGCTTCGTGGAGGCTCTGGTGGTAATAGGACTGTACGTTTGAACCGAGGACCCAGATGAACGCCGGCAGCGGTCCCGTGGCTCCCACCGGTTCGAAGATCGTGAATCCCACCGGCATGCCATCCGCGCCGTTGTCGATCTCGACGCGCCGCTCGGTAAAGCCGAAGCTGCCCAGCTGCGCGGGGTTCGTCTCGAAGTTGTTCGGCTCCCAGATCGGGAAGATATTGCCGTCACAGCCGGCTGTAATTCCGATTAGCCCCAGGAAACACGAAGTGACCAGCCATTGTCTTGAGTACGTCATTGATGAAACTCCCAGTTGCGCGTGAGTGAGCTGCTACCACCACAGTCTAGTCGGCAAGAACGCGCGGCGACCAGTTGATATCACAAGTCCCGGCGCGCGACAGCGTCCGGGTGAACGTTTTTTTCATGCCCCTCCTGCATGTCGGCAGAGAATCGATCATCTGCCGCTCGATCAAATCGTGCATTGACACCCCCGCACGCCCAAACAGAATGAACCGCCGATGGATATTGTCGAAGAATACCGTAAACAGGCCGCATGGAGATCATGGCCCGCGATCTTCGCGGCCCTGCCGCCCGTTGATGGAAAAACCGTTCTCGATCTCGGCTGCGGGATCGGCGATCAGTCCGCCGAGTTGGCGGCCCGCGGCGCTTGCGTGATTGGCCTTGACGCTCAGGACGAACTGCTGGCCGCCGCCCGATCGCGGGGGCTGCCCCATGCCGAATTTCGCCATGCCGATCTGCACCGGCCCCTGGATCCTGCGATCATCGCGGACGGTTTGTGGGCCAGTTTCTCGCCGGCCTATTTCACCGACCTCGGTGCCGCCCTGGCCCGCTGGCTGCCCCACATTCGCCCGGACGGCTGGATTGCCCTCACCGAGATCGACGACCTCTTCGGCCATGAGCCACTTTCAGTGAGGGCCCGCGCGCTTTTCGATGCATACGCCGCCGACTCTCTTAGCGCCGGGCGTTACGACTTCCACATGGGTCGGAAACTTCGTTCCTGCCTCGAACGCGCCCGGTGTACTGTCACAACTGCGTTCTCGGTACCAGACCACGAATTCTCATTCGACGGCCCCGCCCGGCCCGACGTGCTCGAAGCGTGGCGCCGAAGGTTCACGCGAATGACACTCCTGCGCGATAGGGCTGGTTCCGATTGGGAGACGATCGCCGACGAGTTTCTCGGCTGCCTCCAGCGACCCGACCACCGATCACTCTGCACAGTGTGCTTTGTTCTTGCGCGGAAACAGATATCCCCACGCCCGAGCGCGGGAAGTGGAATCTCCCAATAACCCGCTGCGCGCCGTCGATTACCCGAGGCCATTGCGAAAACCCCGAAGTACATCGGCATCGTCAATACGCGTCATCGCGTTTCGGGCATGAGCTATCGTATGTCTCGATTCAGCGCGCTGTGCCATAATGCACATCCAGTGCCGTGCCCGTCGTCTGGCATTGCCAATCCACCTCGATACGTGCGCCCGATTTCGCGCGCTTCGGTGGCAATCTGAGTCCACGGCGGCCCGCGACCTTGTTTCGAGGGAAGTGTCGAGTTATGCTTTCGATCTGAGGAAGGACGCCCGCCCTCACAGTGCATCGCTCTTTTGTCCCGAGCTGCGATGCGGATCAAGCGGGCGGAATATTACGGAACGTGCATTTCATTTCAGGAGGGACACCTATGTCTCGATTCTCGCGCTTTGTTCTGTCGGCTTTTGTTCTGATCGCATCCGGCTCCGTCGCCCAGGCGGCCCTGATCACGTACGTGGCGCACCTTGACGGGCCCAGCGAGTCTCCCCCGAATGCGTCGCCCGGAACCGGCACGGCCACGATCATCTACGACACCGATGCCCACACGCTGGACATGGACGTTACTTTTTCCGGCCTGATCGGCACAACCACGAACGCCCACATTCATGCCACCACCGCGGCGCCCTTCACCGGAACGGCCGGTGTCGCTACGACAACACCGACGTTTGCCGGCTTTCCGTCGGGCGTCACATCGGGCAGCTACATGGCCGTCCTCGACCTGACCCTTGCTTCGAGTTACTCCGCGGCGTTTCTTTCCGCCAATGGCAACAGCACGGCCGCCGCCGAAGCCGCCCTGATGACCGCCATCGCCGAGGGCCGCGCCTACTGGAACATTCACAGCAGTATGTTCTCTGGCGGCGAGATTCGCGGCTTTTTCAACCTGATCCCCGAGCCGGCCACCCTGTCCCTTGTCGCGGTGGCGGGTCTATTCCTCCGGCGTCGCCGGCGGCGATAGACCCCGCTCTCGGCCGGGTGGTCTGCGCGATTGCGCATCGATCTCTCAAAAGAAACACCGGCGAAGTCCGATCCGATTCGGCTTCGCCGGTTTTCTTTACTTCCCGACTGGGTGTATTGATCCGTTCCGCAACGAGCGCCGACGCTACGGCACCAGAAACGCGTCACTCCGCATGCTCGGCACCTCGCGGCCCGTGTACCGCTCGACGCCGATCACCCGGTAGATGTCGTCGTTGTCGACCCCGACGCGCGGCGTCGCCGACCAGATCGCGCTCATGTCCGCACGCAGAACGTTCTGACCGTTCAGGCCCCCGTGGCTTCGCGAATTCTCCGGAATCTGCCCTTCTCCGATCAGCCGCCGATCATCGTCCAGCATCGGGTTCATGTCCGCCACCAGGGGCATGTCCGGCTCGAACTCCGTCTTGCGCCATGGCGCCGTCACCAGGTTCGCCGAGTAGCTGTTATTTCGAGCGCTCGGAAAGTCATCGAACCGATCGAGATCCGACGCATGCACCGCGAAATCCCCCGCCCGCGCCGGATCGATGAACGCCTGGGGCGAAACATATCGGCCGCGCACGAGGAGGAACAGGTTGCGGCTGTTGCTGAAGCTGCCCGCGTCTCCCTGCCCGGCGGGCATCCATGAACCGCCGACCGGCACCGCGCCGGCGAAGGGCATGCTTGCGGAGTTCGCCTCGGTGTATCCGGCAATCCCGCCGCCGATCGTGCGAAGGTTATTCGCGCACATCGCCTGCTGCGCCGCGTTGCGCGCCGTGCGATAGCCCGGAACGAGAATGCCGACGAACAAGAGGATCGCTGCCGCGAGCCCGATCAGTTCGCGCATGGGCATCAGCGGTCCGCCGCCGGTGCCCGCCTCCGCCGCCTCCAGCGGTTCGGCCGCATTGGGGAATTTCAACACGCCCGACGCGCGTTCGACACGTGCCATGATTCTCGCGGTGAAGTCTCGGGGAGCGATGGGTTCGGGATCAAGATCGAGGGGGGCGAGCGTACGGCGTATCCGGGCACAGATTTCGTTCAAGCGGGCCGAATCGGTGAACGACGCCTCAATGCGCCGGTTCTCGTCCGCGTCGGTCAACCCGAGGGCGTAACCGATCAATTCGGACTGCCGCTGCGCGTCCGGCACGTCCTGCGAACTGTTCTGCTGATTCGTCATGATCCTGTTTCCACCCTGATCTCAGTCGCCGCGGCCCCGGCTCCCCGATTCTTCCAGCTTTCGGTACTGCTGGGCGAAATGCGACACCGCCGCGTGCAGCCGACTCTTCACCGTTCCCAGCGGAATCGAGAGAATGTCGGCAATCTCTTTGTAGGCGAACCGCTGGAAGTAACCCAGCATCAACACCTCCCGCAGGTTGTCGGGCATTCGCGCCACGACTTCGCCGACCCGACGCCGCGTCTCTTCGGCCTCGAGGGCGCTGTCGGGAGCGGCCTCGTCGTCCGACAGAAAGTCGAGATAGCTCACCGCGTCCGACGCGTCGCCGCCGGCTCCCTGGGAAAGCGGCAGTTCCCTTTTTCTCAACCGCGATCGCAGGAAGTCCCGCGCCTTGTTGGCGGCGATCGTGAACAGCCAGGGCCGAAACCGCCTCGATGCGTCAAAACCCGCCGCCGACTGGAATACCTGTACAAACGTCTCCTGAACGACATCCTCGGCCGCGGCGGAGTTGCGGATGAACCGGCTTACGAACCGGAACAGGTCCTCGCTGTGCCGCTCGACCAGGATCTCGAAGGAACCGTGATCGCCCGAGAGGAAATCGGCCAGCAGGCTCTCGTCTGAAGCAGCGCTACCCCGGTCTCCACGTCGGTTCACTCGTTACCTGCCATTCCTACGACCCCGGCCCAATTAAGGTTCTTAAACCAATCGGCCTCTTTATTTATGTCGGTGTCGCCCTGGGTGGGTCAATTTACCCTTGACACCCCCCACCGGTCAAAAGTATTGTTCCTTAAGGAAGTTATGACGGATACGGGGCAGCGAAGGTCGTGTCGGGCCAGTGCCCGCGTGTGTTCGCGGACGTTGAAGCGCACGCCGCAACCGTCTGCCTCGATTCCCGGACCAAAAGAACGGTCGTGGTTGTGCAGGATTCCCCAACTTATCGCACGCTGAATCCGCGGACGACCTCTGCGCTCGTGGAGGCATCGGCCGCGATCAATGCCTCGCTGAATCTCGGCGAAGTGCTCCAGGCCATCGCGCAGAAGGCCGCCGTCGTCTTGCGGTCCGAGGCCTCGAGCGTCCTTATGCTCGACCGCCGCCGAAACCGCCTGGTCTTCATGGCCGCCGTGGGAGACCGCGGACCTTCCCTGATCGGCGAGGAGTTCGACGCGAGCCTCGGCATAGCCGGCCGCGTCGCCGCCACGGGCAAGCCCGTCGTCGTTTCCGACGTCCGCGACAACAAGGACTTCTTTCGGGGCATCGACGCCAAGAGCAGCTTTCAGACGCGCGGCCTGATCGCCGCGCCGCTCATCTGGAAGGGCGAGGTCATCGGCGTGGTCGAGGTGCTGAACAAGGTCGGCGGCCCCTCCTATGACGACGACGATCTGGCACTGCTTCAGATCTTCGCCAACCTCGCCGCCGCCGGCGCCTACAACGCCAGCCAGCACCAGGCCGTCGTCAAGGAAAACCGCGGCCTGCGCGAGACGCTCAAGGTCAGCGTGCCCATCATCGGTAACTCCGCCGCCCTCCGGCAGGTGACCGACATGATCAACCGCGTCGCCGGCAGCAACGCCACCGTCCTGCTGCTCGGCGAGACGGGCACCGGAAAGGAAGTGACCGCCCGGCAGATTCACAACGCCAGCCCCCGCGCCGACAAGCCCTTCATCGCCATCAACTGCGCCGCCCTTCCGGAAACGCTGCTGGAAAGCGAACTCTTCGGCCACGAGAAGGGCGCGTTCACCGGCGCCCACGCCGAAAAGATGGGCCGCTTCGAGCTGGCCGACGGCGGCTCGATCTTCCTCGACGAGATCGGCGACATCTCGATGAGCACCCAGGTCAAGCTTCTTCGCGTCCTCCAGGAAAAGGAGTTCGTCCGCGTCGGCGGCACCAAGACCATCAGCACCGACGTCCGCATTATCGCCGCAACCAACCGAAACCTCCGCGAGGCGATGGAGAAGGACACCTTCCGCGAGGACCTGTACTACCGGCTGAACGTCTTCCCGATCAATCTGCCGCCTCTGCGCCAGCGCCGCGAGGACATCCCGCTCCTCGTCGAACACTTCATCAATATTTCCAGCACCGAACTGGGCTGCCCCAAGCCCAAGGTCGGTGACGACGCGATGGCCCTGCTCGCCAGCTACAACTGGCCCGGCAACATCCGCGAGCTACAGAACGTCGTCGACCGCGCTGTCCTGCTCGCCGACGGCGGAACGCTCACGCCCGCCCACCTGCCGCGCGAGATCGTCGGCGATGAACCGCTCCAGGAAGGCGGCAAATCCGAATCTTCGCTCTGGGGCTACGAGAAAGCGCTCATCGTCAAGGCCCTGCGTGAAGCGGGCTGGAATCAGTCCAAGGCCGCCCGGGCACTCGGAATCTCCCGCGACAACCTTCGCTATCGCATCAAGAAGTTCAACATCGAAAAGACGCAGAGCTGACAATCGAACATGACCGCGCGGTTCATTACGATCCCGCCTGCCCCCGCAGCCGCCGGCCGAGAATGAGACTCCCCGCCGCAGCTCCCCCCAATGCCACCGCGCACAGCACGATGCACTTGGGCAGAATCCCCGTGTAACCGCCGCCCTGAATCAGCGACATGAACCCGTCATACGACCACCCGTTGATCGTCAGCAGGCCCAGCTTCTGCATCCAGTCGGGCATGATCCACCTCGGCACCATGCTTCCGCCGATGGCGCTCATCGCCAGGATGATCGTGGTGCCGAGCGAGTCGAGCTGCTCGCTCGTACGACAAAGCGACCCCAGCAGCACGCCGAAACCCGTCGTCGCCAGACACGTCGCCAGCGTCAGAACAAAAAGCCCGCCGGTAATCTCCCAGATCGCCACGCCGAAGGCCAGCCACGCGAAAAGGTACATCGCGTAACACTGGACCAGCGCGAGCAGAAGCGAAAACGCCATCTCTCCCAGCAGCACGTGCGCCGGCGCGATCGGCGCCGCCAGCAACCGGCGCATTTCGCCCGTGCCAAGGGCCTCCAGGAGCGATCGCGCCGCACCCGTCGAGGAAAATAACAGGAACATCGGCACGATTCCCGCCAGGAACGTGTGCTTTGAGGCGATCTTCATCCGCCGGCTCGCCACGTCGTGCCGCTCGACCTTGATGAGCAGCTGTTCGCCCGGCTGCGTCGACGCCGCGGCCGCCTTGCCCGCCAGCGCCCCCATGGTCTTCTGGAAAAAATCACGTCCGGCGGCCATCTGGAGCATGCCGATCACGATCTCCGCCTCGACCGGCTCCAGCTTGTCGTAATAGACCGTCACGCCGTGGTGCTTCGGTCCGGCCAGCGCGTTCGGAGCTTCCCCGAACCCCTTCGGAATGACGATCGCGACCCGGAACTTGCCGCGATGGCGAATGTGCTCCCGTACGGTTTCGACGGTCAGCGCCGGCCCCCCATCCTCCTGCACCCGAATGAGCTGAACGTTCTGTTGAGCGAGAATCGCCAGCAGCCGCTGCGACGCGGGCGAGTCGTCCTCGTCAATGACCGCCACACGAAACGGCCGCCCCGCCGGGCCCGCGAAGATCGCCGTGAAAATTGCATAGAGCACGATGCCCGGCAGAAAGATGACCGCCAACGTCGCCGGGGAGCGCGACAGCACGCGGACGTGCTTTCCGGCGAGTGTCGCGATGATCCGCAGTGACCGCAATCAGGCACCTCGTCGACCTACGGCGCGGCGTCCGGCGCGAGCGCCCCGCGCCGTTTTCTGAGGCTTTCCGCGAGCGCCGTCTCGCCGCGCCGCTCCGCCTCGGCGATGCACCGCGCCAGCAGCGCCGCCGCCTCCGCGCGGTCGCCCGCGCGCTCGCGGAGAATGGCCAGCCGCTCCATCGCCTCCAGGTGCGCCGGCTCCAGCGAGAGGGCGTATCGTAGCCGCGGCTCGGCTTCCTTGAAGTACCCATGTTCCATGAAAAGACGGCCCAGGGCCACGTGACCTTCCGCCATGTCAGGCTTCAGCGCGAGCGCCGCGCGATACTGCTCCAGCGCCCGGGCGTCGTCGCCGGCGCGCTCATAGGCCACGGCGAGGTAAAAGCAACTTTCCCAGCGACCCGGATACTCCGCGATGTCGGCAAGATACTCGGGGATCGCCTCCTCATACCTGCCCTGCCGCGCGAGAATCGCCGCCACGTTCCGATGTACGTTCGAATGCCGCCAGCCCAGGGACAATCCCTTGCGATAGTGCTCGATCGCCTCTTCGCTGCGCCCCTGCCCTTCGAGCGCGTGCGCCAGATGCGCGTGCGCCCCGCCGCTCGTCGGGTCTTGAGACAGCGCGAAACGCCAGAGCGTCTCCGAATCCGCCCACCGACGAAGCTGCGCCTGCGCCTCCACGGCGAGCCCGGCAAGGCCGATCAGCGTAAGCAACATCATCGTCGGACCCCACCGCGCCGCCAGGCGCGCCGCCAGAGCGCCCATGAGAAGCGCGAGCGGCAGGCACGCGAGGTACGAATAGCGATCGGCCACCATCTGCGGCCCGCGCTGAACCAGGCCGCTCACCGGGAGAATGAGAATGACATGGCAGATCACCGCGGCCACGACGCCCGGCGCGCGCCACCGGATCAGCCACAGCGCCGCGATGCCCAGCGCGACGCCGACGCCACTGACCACCGCGAGCCGGTGCCATATGCCGAAGCCGACCGGGAACTCGTACAGCGGCGACAGCCCCGTCGGCACGATCGTCTTGTGCACATAGAACCCGAGCGAAACGGCGACCTGTGCAAGCCGCGTTGACACCGGGTGCTCCTGAAGAGTGGCCACCGCATCAGCACCCGCGGCAAGAAGAGCAACCACCGAAACGACCGCGGCGACGAGGAAGAATGGGATCTTCTCGCGCCACGCCGATCGGCCGGGCGCTTCGCCCCACCGGCGCGGCGTCGCGGGAATGCGCCCCAGCGGATAAACGTCCAGCACAATCAGAATGAGCGGCAACGTGACGGCCATCTCCTTGGAGAGGACCGCCAGCAGATAGAACAAAAGCGCCGATGCCGGGAATCGGCCGGCGCCGCCGCCCGCGCGCTGCCTCTCCGCGTGCCGCAGGTACGTCCACACCGCGAGCAGCGAGAAGATCGCCGCAAGAACATCCGCCCGGGCACTGAGCCAGGCCACCGACTCGGCCCGCAATGGATGCAGGCAGAAAAAAAGGGCCGCGGTCGCCGCCCCGAAATAGACCGGCTCACGACCGCCGCGGGGCGCGGTCAATCGATACAGCCGAAGGGCCACGGCAAAGACGCAGACGGCTGCGATCGCGTGCAGGAAAAGCTGCGACTCGTGAAAACGCGCCGCATCCAGCCCCCACAACTGGTAATCGACGGCATAGCTCAGCCAGTTCAGCGGCTGGTAATGCCCCATGTAGCGCGTCGTGAAACACCAGCCGAGGCTGTCCGCCGAAAGCGATCGGATGTGCGGGTTGTTTAAGAAGTAGTCCGGGTCATCCCAGTTGATAAAGTCGCTGGGAATCGCCGGCCGCAACGCATAAAGGGTAACGAGGGGAATGCCCACGCCCAGCGCCAGGCAGAGACGCCCGTGCGATGTGCCCGCAGGTTGAGCCGGTTGGAGCGATTGATCCGTCACGTGCCGACAGGGACACCGTAATCCGTCATCCACGCCTTCATGTCGGCGGTCAGGGCCCGGCCGGCGCGCAGTTCTGCGAGGAGCTTGCGCAGCTCGTCCTTGAGGCGCTCCCTCTCCGCGGAGTCGGAGGCGGGATCCTTCTCGAGAACGACAACCAGTTGGTGCAGCGTATTGGCCTGGAGCGTTTTGAGCTGCATCGGATACGGCGACCGCACGCGGCGGCACGTCTGGATGGCGTCGTTCATGACCTTGACTGCTTCCTTCACGTCGCCGGCGCTCACCAGGCATCTCGCCAGGTCGCGCTGAATCCGCACGTATTTGACAGGATCGGGCCGCTGACGCCGGTCGAGAATGTCCAGCGCCTCTTGCAAGGAAAACCTCGCAAGGTCGTAACTCTTCTGGTCGATCTGGATCTCACCCATCGTGTGAAGGGCGTACACTTCGTCCGTCGAGTTCTTTCCCGCGCGGCTCTCGACGATCCGAAGCACGTCACCGCAGATCCGGCCCGCGGCATCGAGCTCACCCGCCTCGCGCAGCGCCCCGGCCAGGGCAATCAGCGGAGACGTCGTCTCGCGCTCTCCCTCGCCGTAGAGTGCCTTGGCATCGGCGGCAGCACGCTCGAGCACCGGCACGGCATCCTTCGACCGGCCGGCCTCGGTGTAGAGCCGGCCCAGCTGGGTCGTGCGCAGCACAAGCCGCTCGTTCACCTTCGGCTGCTTGGCCTGGTCCCACTTGTACACCTGCTCGCGAATGAGCAGGGCGTCTTCCACCATCCGCCGCGCCTGATAGACAAGGGCGACCTGCTCCATCTCGTTCACCGCCGCCCCATACTCGCCCTTCTCGTATAACTCGACGGCCTTGTCGCGCGCCTTGCGCAGGCTCTCCTCGCCTTCGGACTGATTGCCCGACTCCAGGCAGACCGTACCCAGCATGGTCAGGTGGTTGACGACGTTCTGGTCAACAGGAAGATTGAGCTTTTCATCCTGCGCAACCATCGCCTTGTAAAGATCCATTGCTTCCGTCAGCTGGCCCTGCGCCCGGTACGCCTGGGCCAGGTTGCTCTTCTCGACGAGTGTGTCCCGGTTCTCAGGACCCAGCGTCTTTTCGAAGACCTCCAGCGCCCGCCGGCGAAGCGGGATCACCTCGTCTACAAGGCCGATCCTCCCATACAGCCAGGCGAGATTGCTCATCGAGATCGCCGCGTCCCTCGAGTCAGAACCCATCGTCCGCTCTCGAATCACCAGCGCGCGCAGCTTATGGTTGCCCGCTTCGACCAAGTCCGCTGTCGATGTGTATCCGAGCGCCGTCCCGAGGTTGTCCATCGTCTCGGCCGTCTCGGGTGTTTCGCCGACGCTCGTGTTCAGAATGAAAAGCGCCCGCCGCAGCGCGTCTTCCGCCTCATCGTATTTTCCCTGATAGATCCGCAGCCACCCCATCCGGTCCAGCACTGCCGCGGTCCGCGGATGTCCCTTACCGAACGTCCGCTCGCTGATGCCCAGCGAACGGGTCAGTGCCTTTTCGGCGTCGTCCAGCGCACGCAGCTCCGTCTGCGCGTTGCCAAGAATACGAAGCGGCTCAACGAGGTCCGCGCTCTCGGCGCCCAGAATGCGCTCGCGAATCTCGATCGCCTTCGCCGCTGCCGTGCGAGCCGGCAAAAACTCACTTTCCCGCAATGCCCGGTCGGCGATCTTCTCCTGCTTCGCTGCTTCGACAAGTTCCTCCCGCTGCTCCCCCGTGAATTCAAGGTACTGATCCATCAGCGTCGAAAACACGCCCGCCGATATGGTCAGATAGTGCACAAGCCCCACATTCCGTTTGAACTGGTCCAGCGCCTGAACCGCCTCCTGCCGCGCCCGTTCGAAGTCGCCGGCCGACCGGGCGTCGCGGGCCGCTTCAAGATGCTTCTCCGCCTCGCGCACTTCGGCAATCTGCCCCTCATTCAGGACAACGCCCTCTGCGTTCTTCAGCGGTGGCTTGTTGAGCGGCCTCTGCGAGGCCTGTGAATAAAGCTCGGCGTGCGTCGGCGACTTCGGACGCGTGGTCGGCGCGGAGGTCGTCGGCCGGGCCGCTTCCTGCGCGAGAGCGGCCGGGCTGCCGCCAATCCACGGAAACCAACCGGCGGCGAAAGCCAGGGCAAGCGGCAATCGAACATGGAATCGAATTCCGGCGTTCAAAGTGGAACTCCTCTATCGATAATCGCGCGGCCGGGAGGACGACCCATCGCACGCCGCGCGGGCAGGTAAAAATAGAACGGGCCGCGAGTATCCATACTACTCGCGGCCCGTCATGTTCACAATTATGCGCGTATCGCGGCAGTTTGATGAGGCCGCGCTCGCGTGCACCACGCCTTACCGGCGGCGGCGAAGGCCGAGCAGCGCGCCCAGAGCCAGCAGGCCAAGCGTGCCGGGCTCGGGAATCAGCGTGCCGGAAATCGTCACGTCGTCGATGCGATTCGTGCCGGCAGAGGCCGTCGTCTGCTTCGACACCATCCGGAAATAAACCGCAGCCTGGTTGTCCAGATTGCTCGGACCCGTGTGCGGACCGAACAACGAGCCGGCCGTGTAGGCCCCGCTCGACCAGGTCACCTGGTTGATGACGTAGTCCACAACCAGGGCCGTGAAGTTCGTTCCGTCGGTGCTCCACTCAAGGTCGAATTCCGAAGGGCCGGTCGAGCTTCGCGTCTGCTCCCACTGAATCGTGATGCCTTCGTAGCCGAGCGTGCTGGTCCGGAACATGTAATAGTCGCCTTCCGACCAGTTGTTCGAGCTGAACGACTCGAACGAGCCGTTGCCCACCGGGTTGCTGTACACGGCCGCGCCGACGGTGTGGAACCCCGTCGCCGGGCTGCCGGCGCCGGCGTTCAGGCCGCCCTCGGCAGAATGCGGACCCGCAGTGGTCGGAACGCTCGTCTCGAACGTCCACTTGGCCAGCTCCACAAGTGAGCCGGCGGACGCCGTCGAAGATGCGACTGCGAACATCGACAGCGCGACTGCACAAGAAATGAAACGCTTCATCCTGACACCTCCAATTGTTCCGTTTCGCGTGGCGTTCAAACCCTGCCGACCGCTACGATTTGCAGCCGGTTGCGGAGGGCGGAACGCGGTGAGACTTTCCCTCTCGTAGTATCCAACTACGACATGCAGCATATCAAATCGGGGCGCGCCATTCAATATGGGAACACCCCAATCCGCATTAAGACTCGATCAAAAAAATGAACGAAGTCGGCCGCCCGCGGGCCGAAGAAGTGGTTATCGGAGCATATCGTGCGTGGTCCGAAACAGGGGGGTCTCGACGCCGTCGCACCGCCCATCCGTCGCCATCAAAATATTGTCAGAAATGAAGTTAGACGAGTTCGCCGAACAGAAAGTCAGCGCTTTGGGGCGCTATCAAACGAGAATCCAGGGCTTAGTTCGCCGCAAGAGAGTTCAGGTACTCCTCGATGTTCAGGTACCCGTCGCTGTCCGTGTCCAGCAGGCTGTCATCCACCCAGGGGCTGCTCCCGATCTGAGCCTGCTCAAACGCGTCCGGAATGTGGTCGCCGTCCGAGTCGAGTGCAACGAAGTTCGCCGGCGGATACATCGCCGATACTGTGGCCTCGCTCGGAATCACCCGGTCGTTGACATACCACTTGTACGACCCCGGCCGCGCCAGGATTTCCAGGTAGTCATCCGGGAGGGTGTAGCCGTCCGGGAATGTGCATGTCAGGCTTTGAAGGTAGGCGATCTGCCCGTCCAGAACCGTTTGTCCGGGCTGCAACCGGTAGGTGCGAGGCGTGCAAAAGTGCGACGACACACCGACCGGCTCGAAAAACAAAACGGTCGCCGTATCGCCGTGATGGACGCCGATCCTCCGAAGCTCGGGGTCGTTGGCCGGGTTGTAGCCGGGCGTCGAGTTGCTGAAGGGCTGGGTCTGAACGACGTACGACAGTTCGTCGGCAAGCTCCTGATCGACCGTGTCTCGAACGGGCTTGTTTGCCCCCGCACTCTGAATCACAAGGTCCCGCGCCGTGGCCGCCGGATGCGTGGTCACCGTCGGCGGTTCATGCGGCTGGCTCAGGTAGTACATGCCGTTGTCGCTGGTCGGCGTCACAATGAACCCGCACACGCTCGAGCCGGGGTTGCAGAGCGTGCCGTCGTTCGGGATCGAGTAATACACGCCGATATCCCATTCCGCCTGGGCCGAAGACGTGCGGAAGTAGCCGAAATTGTCGTTGATGTAGAGCTGCGGCGTGCCCGTGGAGTTCGCCGGCTGCGCCACGTGGATGGCGTTCCGCCCCGGCACGGTCATCGGCATGTCCAGCCCGCGCAGCAGGTAGTTGCCCACGTAGTTCACGCGCATCGGGCCCCAGAACTGCGACGCGGTGTTGAACCAGTTGTAGATGACGTTGTTTCGGAAATCCACGACGCCCGCCATCATGACGCGCGGGTTCCGGTTCATGTTGTGCGCGAACATCGAATGATGGATCGACAACCGCGTGAAGTCCGGCGGGCAAGTCGTACCCGGCGAAAGCCCCACGAGCATGCCCGTCCCCTGCGGGCCTTCCATGTGTCCATAGAGACTCGCCTCTGAGAAGATGCACCATTGAAACGTGATGTCCCGGACCCAGTGGTGCACGTCGATGGTCTCGTCGATCGACCACGAAAACGAGCAATGGTCGAAGACCACGTTGGTGATCGCGTCTTCATCGGGATTGACGACGTCGTTGTCGTGTCGCGATAGCAGCGCGTTATCGCTGTTGTGGACGCCCAGCGGCTCGCCCCCCGCCTCGTCCACGTACGGCCGAATGCGAACGTGCCGGATCACGACCTCTTTCGCGTCCACGGCGACACCGTAGTGCGCGAGCGCTATGCCGGGCGAGGGCGCGCTTTGTCCGGCAATCGTGATGTACGGATTCTCGATCACGAGCGTCTCATCCAGCTCGATCGCCCCGCCCACCTTGAAAATCACGAACCGCGGCCCGCTCGCCTCGACGGCCTCGCGCAGGCTGCCGGGCGCCGCGACCATCTGGCCTACGTTGGGGTCGAATACCATGTCCTCAAGCGTGGTCACCGCGATGATCCGCGGTGCTACTCCCAGCGATGGGACGCCACGACCCGCGACACCGAACGCGCCGTACCCCTGTGCACCCGGAAAGACCGGAAGCGGTCCGGACGGTTGGCCGGGGTCGCCCGGATCCGAGCCGGGCCCCGTCGGAACTTCGTCATTCGATTGATCCAGATTGCTACCGGGGTCCGCCGGATCCACCACGGCCCCGCCATCCGAGTCGAGCGGTGGCAGCAGTCCGGTCTGCTGATTGCAGACCGCCCCCGCCAGGACCAGACAGCAGAGGAAGCAGACGTGTTTATTCTTGACCCAGGGCATAGTCGTGTCCGAGAGTATTCGGCGAGCCGTTTGAGTAGCGCGTCAGATTCCGCAGCCCTCACCCAAACTTACAATACAAGTGCGACGAATCTGCCCTGAGAGACCCCAAAAAAATTAAGAGATTGAAGGTCTATTATAGGGGCCCGACCCGGACCGCGAACCATCGCCGACGGCGCGGATTCGCGGCAATTGGATATGCCGACTCAGCTTACCGGCGAACAACGGCCCCTTCGACCCGACCGGCAACAGGTACCTGCCCGCCGCGCGTGCCAACGGACTCTGCACTCCGATTAGACTCGGACCAGACCCTTGCCGCGCGACAACCCCTTGGAATCGCGACAGCGACGGAGGGCTTCCGTCCCTGGGTTTCCTAGTCCGCCAGGTCGTTCAGGTACTCTTCGATATTCAGGTATCCGTCGCCGTCCTGATCGAGAAGGCTGTCGGCGACGAACGGATTGGTGTGAAGGGTGATCGACTCATAGGGATTGGGGATCCCATCCTGGTCGGAGTCAATCCTGGGCGGCGTGTTGTAGTTTGCCGGATAAAGTCCGGCGATCGTGCGGGCCTCGGGTATAACGCGCGTATCGAGGGACCAGGGGTAGGCAGCGGGCCGCGCGAGGATCTCAAGATAATCATCCGGCAGCGTCAGGTTATCCGGAAAGGTACAGTTCAGGCCTTGCAGCAGTTCGATCTGTCCGGAAAGGATCGTCTGAAACGGATCAAGCCGGATCGTCCGCGGCGTGCAGACGTGCGACGACACAAACACTGGATTGAAGAACAACACACGCGCGACTTCCCCGTGGTGCGGACCGAGCCGCCGCAGCCTCGCATCCGTGGCCGGGTCGTATCCCGGGTTCGTGCCGGAAAACGGACGCGCCGCCACGACGTACGCAAGCTCGTCGAAAAGTGCTTGATCGACGGCATCGCGCGCCGGCAACGTCGCCCCCGCGTGCTGGAGCACCCGGTCGCGCGCCGTCTCGGGCGGGTCCGTCGTGACCGTCGCGGCAAACGCCGGCACGACCAGCCGATACAGGCCGCCGAGCGTATCCGGGCGGACTTCAAAATAGCAGTTCGAGATATTGGGGGGACAGATCGTCCCGTCGTTGCGGATCGAGTAATAGACGCCGATGTCCCAGTCGTGCTGCTGCGCGGAGGTGCGCAGGATGCCGAGATTGTCGCGGACAAAAAGCCGCGGCGTCCCGTTCACATCCAGCGGACTCGACACCTCGATGGCCGACTGCGCCCGCACATAGGACCCGACGTCGAGCCCCGCCAGCAGGTAGTTGCCGATGTAGTTGATCCGCGCCGTACCGTAAAACTGCGACGGCGTCCTCCCCCAGTTGTAGATCACGTTGTTTCGGAAGTCGACGACGTCCGCGAAGATCACCCGCGGATTGCGGTTGCTGTTGTGCGCGAAAAGGCAATGGTGAATCGTCAGCCGCGTGAAGTTGCGCGGGCACGGACCGGTCGGCGGAAGGTTTACAAGCACGCCGGTCCCCTGGGGGCCCTCGACGTGGCCGTACAGGCTCGCCTCGGTAAAAGTACACCACTGAAACGTCAACTCACGAACCCAGTTATAGATGTCGATCGTCTCGTCGATTGACCAGGAGAATGAACAATGATCAAACACCACGTTCGACACGGCGTCGGTGTCCGGGTTTTGAACCTCCGAATCCCGTTTCGAGATCAGCGCGTCGTCGTGCTGATGTCCGCCCAGGGGTTCACCCGCGGCCTCGTCGATGAAAGGCCGGAAGCGCAAATGCCGGATCACCACCTCGCGTGTGGCGACGCCCAGTCCCCGCCCGCAGATCGCGATACCCGGCGACGGCGCGGTCTGCCCGGCGATTGTGATATGCGGATTGCGAATCTCGAGGAGCGACTTCAATACGATCGCGCCGCCCACCCGAAACATCACGAATCGTGGACCGGTCGCCTCGATCGCCGCCCGCAGGCTTCCCGGCACGGTGACCATATGCCCGGTCACCGGGTCTCGAACCTGGTCCTCGAGCGTCGTGACATAAATAATGCGCGGCGTTGCGCTTAGCCCCCCCGGTCCGCGACCTCCGTAGGACACCGAGCCGAAGCCCTGCGCGCCCGGAAACGCTGGAATGCGGTTCTGCGCCCCCGTGGAGCCCGATCCGACGCGGCCCACCGCGTCCGGCTCCGGTCCTGGTAAGCCCACGTCTGCGCCATGCGGAGAGACACTTGAAACACCGTGGCCGTCCTCGCCCGACTCGCCGGGCAATTGTGCAAGCAACTGTGTCGACGGTTCCAAGGCTGCGGCGCAGAGAATCAGAATGATGACTGCAACGGGATGCTTCATATGGACTCTTCGCGTTTCTTCACGGGGTGGGAAACTACTTCCGGCGGGGCGTGTCGGGCGCGTCTCCGGCTGTCCTCCTGAATCACAGGAGTGAGTGAAATGTTATCGAGAACCCGCTGGAAATTCAAGGTTTTCGCCGAAAATCGCACGGCCCGAAAAGGCACTGCGGCCGATTCCGACAACCCTTCGCATGAATGATCGCTGTAAAAAACCTCAATTGTCCTGAATTCCGCGATCGCGAAGGAAATGGCGCGGCGTGCTACGAGCCTGGTCCCTGCTGCGCCGAGCCCGAAAGCGCGTGCCGCGCAAGCACCCGGGTCTGCGTCGGGCTCACCAGTTCGTACTCGATATGCCGCCAGCGGATGCGCCGGCCCGCCATTGAAGCCTGGAACAGGGTCATGTGAATAAGCCCCGCCCAAAGCGCTCCACTCACGTCGGCCAGCGCGTCGCGCCAGGTCACGTCCGGCGCGTGGAGCACCTTGCGGATCGCCACCTGCCGCAGCGCGCAGCGCGCCACGGTGAGGAGCACGATCAGCGCCCACAGGACGCCGGCCGCCGCCGCCAGCGCCGCCGTTCCGAACCACTCCAGCGCCGCCCCGACGCACAGCACCGCCGCGATCGTCCCGCCCCCCACGAACGCCGTGCACAGCAGCAGGCCCGCGCGCCAGATCTTCGGCGCGCAGATGCGCGTGATCACCAGTTGCCGCCGGGCGAATTCCCAGAACCCCCGCAGGCTCGTCGAATCGTGGCTGGGTATCAGCGCCTGCGGGACGAAGACGATCCGCAGTCCCGCCGCCTTGACGGCCTGGGTCACCTGGAGATCGTCCGACAGCGCCGACTCCCAGTGCCGCGCGATCTCCAGCGATTCGAACCGCGCCCGGCGCATCGCCGTCGCCCCGCCCCAGCAGAAGCGCGTCGCCTCGCGCTCCATCAGTGTCAGACTTGGGGCATTCCATACGCTGCGCACCGCGTTGGCCAGCCCGCCCGCGGCGCAGTACCAGCGAAAACCCGTCGCCGCGCCCACGGCCTCGTCCGCCAGCGGCGCCACGATGTGGCCGAGCCAGTCCTGGTTCGGCACCGCGTCCGAGTCGAGAAACACCAGCACTTCCGTCTCGTCCGGAACCGCGGCGACCGCCGCCAGAAGATTGTGTATCTTCTGCGACCGATGGCCGGTCGGCCCCGCCACGACGCTTCGGTGCCGCACGCCCGGCCACGCAGCCGCCCACCGCCGAACCGCTTCGTGCGCCGGATCGTCCGCAGACTCAAACGTGAAAATCACTTCGTACGCGCCGTAGCGCTGCCGGCCCAGCCGCTCCACGGTCTGATGCAACCGCTCATCGACGCCGCAGCACGGCAGGATCACCGTGACGCGCGGCTCGTATTTCCACTTTCCCGCGGCGTCGCGCAGACCGGCCGACTCCCGCACCGCTCGCGCGACGTACCGGACAAAGCCGATGCCCGCGAAAAGCCCGATCAGCCCCTGAACGCATGCAAATACACAGATCGCCAGGAGAAGATAAATGGTCCAGTGAAGATCAGTCATGTGTTCCGTCATCCGCCGAGCGCCGTTGACCCGGGCCGATTGCCCCCGCGCCGGTGCGGCCGTCCTTGCCGGCTCGACGAAGCCGCAATCATAGTCCTTTCCGCGCGGCCCGCCATGCGCCGCCCCGCCTGCGAATCCGCAGAAACCCGGGTAGAATCGCCCGGCCAGAGTCACACGATTGCCGCGGAAAACGGAGGGCGTTCGCCATGACCAGGAAAGCCGTCGTTCTCGGATGCGGACTTGTCGGCGCAACAATCGCCCGCGACATGGCCGCCGATCCGCGTTTCGAGGTCACCGCCTTCGACGCCAGCGCTGAGAATCTGCGCAAGCTTGCCGATGTTCCGCGCCTGACGCCGCGCCAGGCCGACCTCGGCACGCCCGACGGCGTCCGCGTGGCCGTCGCCGACGCCGACGTCGTGCTTGGGGCCATGCCCAGCGCTCTCGGTCTCATGGTCCTTCGCACGGTCATCGAATCCGGCAAACCCTTCGCCGACATCTCCTTCATGGCCGAGGACGCTACACAACTTTCCGGCCTCGCCCGCGAAAAAGGCGTCACAGCCGTCGTCGACTGCGGCGTCGCCCCCGGCCTGGCGAACCTTGCGATCGGGCATTCACACGCCCATCTCGACCGCACCGACCGCGTCGTCTATTACGTGGGCGGACTTCCCAAACAGCCCTCGTGGCCGTACCTCTACAAGGCCCCCTTCGCCCCCTCCGACGTCATCGAGGAATACACGCGGCCCGCGCGCATGGTTGAAAACGGAAAGGTAGTCGCGAAGCCGGCCATGTCGGACCCCGAACGGCTTTCGTTCCCTCCGGTCGGCGAGCTTGAGGCCTTCAACACCGACGGGCTGCGTTCGCTACTCGACACGATCGCGTGCCCCCACATGGTCGAAAAGACGCTCCGCTACCCCGGCCACATCGAACTGATGGCCGTGCTGCGCCAGACCGGCTTCTTCAAAAAGGAAGAGATCGACGTGCGAGGCGTCAGGGTCCGCCCGCTCGACGTCACCGCGAAACTTCTCTTTCCGATGTGGACCTACCAGCCGGGCGAGGAGGAATTCACGATTCTCCGCGTCATCGTCGAAGGCGAAAAGGGCGGCCGCCCGCAACGCCACGTGTACGACCTGTACGACGAATACGATCACGCCACGAAGCAGTCATCCATGGCGCGAACCACGGGGTTTCCCTGCGCAATCGTTGCCCGCATCCTTTCCGACGGAGAAATCACCGAGCCGGGCGTCCAGCCTCCGGAGATTCTCGGCCGCAGGCCCGGCATGATGGACCGAATGATCGAGGAACTCGCCCGGCGCGGCGTGCATCTGAAGTACCGGGTTGAGTGACGCGCCACGGGACAACCGCCCGGCGCGAGTGTCATCCCCGCAACCCCCGCGGAGCGGCCAGGGCCAGCACCGGCCCCCGGAAATTCGCGTGGCATGCGTTGCAGGTGTCGACGATCTCGGCCACCTTGGCCTTCATGCGCGCGCGGTCATCCTTGGCGGCGAGTCGGCCGAGTTCGCGGCATTCGCGCTCCAGCGTTGCGGCAAGCTCGTCGAATACCCGGCGCGATTCAACGGTCATCTCGGTCCCGCGATACACCGTCGGAATCAGCCGCGCATCGCTGGCCAGCTCGGACGCCAGTTGCGCCACCTTGACCGGATCGCGCCCTGAGTGCCATTCCACTTCCGGATCCTGTGCCAATCCGAGAAGGTTCAGCGCCCGCAGTTCATCCATGATCGTGCGCAGCCGTTCACTGTGAACCACATGCAGCCCGTGTTCGCTGTCGCCTGCCAGCGCCTCAGAAGCCGGCGGCGTCTCCCGTGACTTCCCGTCGCAGGCGGCCAACAGCACCAAGAGCCCGGCGGCCGCCCAGCCCGCCCCGCATACAACCACGAATCGACACGTCCAGGACATGGCAGCATCTCCTCTATCGTGTGGCCGCTGCAAGTTCCGTGCCGCTGCGGAAGGCTCCGCTCCGCTATCGCCGAAAAGCCCCCCGCCCCGAAGACGATGCAATCGCCTAGAATGTGTTCCATGGCGGGCGAGAGAATTCCGTACGGCAGCATCCTTAGCCGCGGACTGCGGCTCCGCTGCCCCCAGTGCGGCGTCGGAAAGCTCTTCAATCGCTGGCTTCACCTCGCCCCGAGCTGCCCCCACTGCCAGCTCGCCTACGAACCCCTTGAGGGAAACTCCTGGTGGTTCATGTATTACTCCACCGCCGTCTTCACCGGAGTCATCATTCTCGCGATGCTCCTGATCCGCCCCGCCAATCACGCTTTCGGGCGTCTCGTCATTTTTGCCGTGGCCTTCTTCCTGATCGTCTTGTCGCTCCCGTACCGCAAGGGACTCGCCATCGCTTTCGACTACCTCTCCGAGCTGCGCTTCGGCAACCGCCCGGAACTGCGCCTGCGCGACCGAACGGATCGCGTGGATAATTCATGACGGATCCGCGCGCAAAGAAACGGGACGAGCCATGCCCGTCCCGTTTCCGCGCTGTCGTGTTGTACTGTTCGGATTACGGCATGCCGGGCATCTGCTGCTCCGGCATCTCCTGAACGGTGACGCCTTCCGGCGCCTTGAAGACGAACCGGTCCGCGGGAATGTCCGCGTCGATCTTTACGTCGGTCGTCGTCGAGGTCGAGGTCGGCTTGCCGGCCGGATCGAAACTGACGCCCTTCAGGCTGACGCCGGTCTCCTTGTCGTAGTAGGCCAGGGCACGGCCCATCATCGAGGCTGCCGGATTGCCCGGCTTCAGCTTCATCTCGAACACCCACGCCGGCTTTCCGTTCACCGTCTCGTCGGGCATGAGCTTTACGTCGAAATGCTCCTCCATCTGCTTGAAGCCGTTCTGCGGGTCGAAGGGATTGCCCTCCTTCTTCACGTCGGCCTTGCGCTTCGTCGCGGTCTTCTCGCCGCCCTGGTCGGCCAGCGAGTACCAGAAGCTTCCATCGCACACGTCCAGCGACTTGACCTCCTGCTTGTTCTCCTGTTCGCCCATCTTCTGCGTCGAGCTGGTCTCCGACTCCATCCGGGCGAGGATCTTGTCGCCCTTGTTGACGAACTGCGCGGTCTGCCGGGTGGTCGAAGACATCTTGAACTGCGGCGTGTCCATGTCCGTCTTCATTTCCAGCGTATACTGAATCGACTTGTACTTGGAGACCTTCTCGTGGATCTTCTTCTTGACCTCGTCGATCGTCTCGGCGCGGACCGCCACGGCGGTAACGGCGCAGACGGCGAGTGCGATGGCGGCGATTCGGGCGTGGGCTCTCATGGGGTAATTCCTTGATGAAGTTTGCGAGGCTGCCGACCGCGACAACCGCAGTCCGGCAGCGGTAATACTACGTCCAATCGACCTCGATTGCAATTGCCGCCGCGCGCCGGCAAACGCCGCCGCGCGATGCAAATCCGAGGGATTCCACGACTCAATCGCCCCGCACCATCCGAATCAGTTCCGGAAGCACCTCCCCCGCCGGACCTCGCAACCACAATTCGGCGCCGCTGTCTTCAACAGGATCGACCGCGATGAGCTTCGCCCCGGCCTCGCGGGCGATGACCGGCATCTCCGCGGCCGGCCAGACGCGCGCCGATGTCCCCACGATCAGCATCACGTCGCAATTCCCGGCGTCGAGCTGGGCGTGGCTCCAGTCCGGTTCGCGCAGCGATTCGCCAAACAGGACGATACCCGGCCGATAAACCCTGCGCCCCGACCAACCCATGATCCGGCGCGCCGCCAGCAACATCCTCGGCAGCTTGAGCACACCCGACACGGCGCAGCGAATGCGCTCGCACGTATCAATCAATTCCCGTCGCGACACGCGCCACAGAAAACGCCCCTCGGCGCTTACCACGTCGAAAAGCGTTCCGTGAATCTCGCGCACCGTCGAGCTGCCCGCCTCCTGGTGCAGCTCGTCAATGTTCTGCGTGATCACCTTGACATCGAGAAAGCTCTCCAGTTCCGATATCGCCGCGTGGCCGCGCGACGGCGCGGCCTTCGCAATCGGCTCGACAAGGGCGATGACAAACTCCGCCACCCGCGCAGGCTCGCGCAGCGCGGTCTTCGTCAAGCCGCCCCATGTCGCAAACTGCTCGGGCGGAAACCTCTGCCAGAACCCCTCCTCGTCGCGAAACGTGGGAATCCCGCTTTCGGCCGACACCCCCGCGCCCGTGAACACCACGACCCGCCGCGCCGAACCGATCCACGCGGCGGCACGCCGAGTTTCAGGTGAACAACCGGCCATGCGACAGCCCCGTTCGCACCGCGCTGCCCCGACCTCATCTACGAGACCGGCGCATCCCGCGTTCCCGTGTACAACTCGTACTTCAGCAGTCGGCACTCGATCTTCGCGTTCCAGAACGGAATCTTCCGGCTCGTCCGAAGGCCCACCCTCTTCGCAAGCTCCTTGCTGCCCGTGAAGATGTACCCCGTGTAGCCCGGGCACTTCTGCTTGAAGAAATCGCCGATCCGCTTGTACGTCCGTTCCAGTGCCTCGCTGACGCCCAGCCGGAGGCCGTACTCCGGGTTCAGCACGACGATGCCCGGCCCGGACGGCACCGGGGTCTCGCCAAAGTCGCACACCACGAACTCGATGAGGTGATCGACGCCGGCGGTCTTCGCGTTCTGCGTCGCGGCCGCCACGGCCTTCGGGTCGATGTCGGAGGCGATGATCTTCGCCGGAGCGTTCTTTCGCCGGCTCTTGCCCTCGTCCACGCGCATCCGCCTCCACGCCTCCGCGTCAAATCCCTTGACGTGCATCAGCCCGTAATTGGACCGGAGCAGGCCGGGCGCGCGGCCCGTGGCGCTCAGCGCCGCCTCGATCGCCAGCGTCCCGCTGCCGCACATCGGATTCACGAACGGCACGCTCCCGTCGTAGCCCGTCGCCATGACGACGCCCGCTGCCAGAGTTTCCACCATCGGCGCCTTGAGCGGAATCTTTCGATACCCCCGGTCCGACAGCTTGGCGCCCGACGTGTTCAGAGAGACCGAACACTGGTCGTTCTTCCAATAGACATTTATGACGATCGCGTGCCGGTCCGGGCCGCTCTCCGGCCGCGCACCATATCGCTCCTCGATCCGATCCACGATCGCGTCCTTCACCCGCTGATTGACGAACATCCAGTTGTCGATCGACGGGTGGTCCCCGCGCGAGTCGACGCAGACGTATTCATCGAGCGGCACGATCTCCTCCCACGAAATCGCGATGCAGTTGGCGTACAGCTCCTCCGGCCCGCCGCAGGGAAACGCGCCGAGCAGATAGTGCACCGCGATTGCCGTCCGCAGGCGCAGGTTCAGCCGCATGCAGTCGCGCAGCGTGCCGGTCAGCGCGACCGTCGTGTCGTACGCCTCGTCCACCGTGTAGCCGAGTTCGATCACCTCGTGCTGAAGGAACTCCACCAAGCCGGGCGCGGTCGTGATGCGAATCGAATTGGGCTTGTCGATCTCAAGCACGCGGGGAGTATAGCGAATCGCGGCGCTCCCTTCGCCGGAACAAGGCCGATAATCGCGACACGCACGAAAGCCGCCGCACGCACCGCCGGGCGGTACAATCCTCGCCGCCGCTTATTACTCAAGTTGTTGTTCGGGCCGGGTCGTTTTACTAGAATCGCCGGCAACACGGCGGCGGACAGGGAAGAATCTCCATGCTCGGCGAGAAGATCGACTACATGCTCCTACGGCCCTTTGTCCACGCGCGCAACCGCGCCACGGAGGCCGAACTCGACGAGCGCGCCCGCCACTCCACCTTCACCCTTGCCGATGCCCGGACACACCTGCAAAAGGTCATCCACACCTATTTCAACGGGAAGCTCAAGATCGACCCGAGCGTGAGCTATCTCGACATCGGCTGCGGCATGGGCCGCCTGTCCATCGCCCTCGCCGACGCCGGCGCCCGCGATGTCACCGGCGTCGATGTCGTCCCGAGGCACGTCGACGAGGCACGAAACCTCGCCGAGCGGCTCCTGCCCGACAACCGTCCGCGCTTCGAGTGCGCCGACATCAACCAGTGGCAGACGGACCGCACTTTCGACGTGATCTTCGGCCTGGGCTTCATGGAGCACGTGAACGAGCCGGACCGCATCCTTGCCAGCCTGCCCCGGCTCATGAAGCCCGGCGGCGTCGCCTGCATGAGCTTCGAACCGTTTCAGTCGCCCACCGGCGACCACCTGAACGCCTTCTTCCGCGTCCTCATCCCCTGGCGCGGGCTCATCTTTTCCGAAAAGGCCCTGATGCGGCTGCGGCGTGAGTATTTTCGCCCGACCGACCCGGCCGAGCGCTTCAAGGACATCGTCGGCGGCCTGAACCAGATGAAGTACCAGGAGTGGCTCAAGTACATCCGCGATGCCGGCCTGCGCATCGACTACCAGAACGTCAACCCGCAGCTCCGGCGCTACCAGCCGCTCGGGATCATCTCCGACGTGATTACAAAAGTCCCCCGGCTGGGCTGGTATTTCCAGATGCTCGTCTACGTCATGCTCCGCAAGATCGACGATCCGACGACCGTGCGGTAAGCGCCGTATCCTCGGAAATCTCGTTCTCGTCAGGGAACTTGGAAGGCGCGCTCGCCTGATGCGATGTCTCTACCACGTCCATCATGGGGTCTGGGATTCGATCGATGCGGCTTGCTGAAACTCACGAACAACCGCCTGCAGCCGCCGAAAGGATCGTGAACGACGGGCCAGTAGCTCGATGCGCGCGTTTGCAATCAATCGCGGCTGATCTACGGCCTCGCTGTACTCGCCCCGCCGCTCTCGGATCAGCCCTTTGAGATCACCGGTGCAATCCGCGTCTTCGATATCAAACTCCGAGTCGCCGCCTACAATCCAAGCTTCGAATTCTTTCACCGGAAGCACCACGCGACACATGGTCTGCGGCAATAATCTCGCGAGCCGCTGTTCCAGTTGAGGGCCGAGCCGGGCGGCACAATCCTCGTCCGCATCAATCATGAGCAGGACCGCCCCCGACATGGAAATATTCGAAGCCGCGATCCGAGCCGCCCTGTTCAGGTGCTCGTCGATAAGCAATCGGCTCCTTGGAAACCGCACGGGCCGCTTCACGTGCAATTCGGGCGCCAGCCTCCGCAGCAAAACCGGCAGGGCGGCAACGTCGCCATGCCCTTCAACGATTGGCGCAATTTCAAACGTCATGCAAGGGATGCCCAGAGCGTGCCCTCGGACTCGCGTTGCTTCCGAAGATCGTCCGGATCCGGCTCCAACTGATCAAGCCGGAGCAGTTCACCTGCGGTCGATAAGAGCTTCTTTAGAAGGTCACCCTTTGCGGGACTGAGCTTTCCGACGACGGTGCGCCCTTTTTCCAAAAGAACCGGCCGGATCATCTCCGCCGTAACACCCGGATGATCGAGCAGATCGGGACTATGGCACGTGATGATAAGCTGCGTTGACCGGGATCCCTCGGACAGAGCGTCCATCAAGGCGGCCGCGGCGGCAGGGTGAAGCGCCGTTTCCGGTTCTTCAATACCAATGAGCGTCGGACCGCCTTCCCCCGCCCCGCGAGCTGAGACCAGGGAGACAAGGATTCCCAGCGCGCGGATCGTTCCATCCGACAACGCGATCGCATCGAAGTTCGAGTTTCGGGTGCCCTCGGGTATATCAAGCTCCTGTGCCACCTCAATCGTCTCAAGCGCGCCAGCCTGTTTGTGCGAAATACGCGTGATGGCGACTCCGATCGCCTGAACATACTCCTTCACACGATCGAGCAGCTTGGGGGACGATGCTTGAAGCTGCTTGATCACGCTGGCCAGATTCCGACCGTCATGGACCAGGAGTTCGCCAGGCTCAGGCCGCTGCGGATATTTCATCGCCTCCGGATTGAGGTTGAGAAATGTCATTCGTGTAAGGATGTCGAATACGGGGCGGAATTCAGGGCTGCCAGACGCGGCGACCAGGTACAACCGATCTTCTGAGACCGCCGGCCCCGCCGCTTTCGGTGTCCACGCGAGGAGCTCGCCCCGTTCGAGTCTGAAGCAGTGTCGGTCGCCGTCCTTTGCACCGACGACCTCGCAAAACTCATGGTCGACGCGAAACCCTCTCCCATGAACCGCCGCTATCGAAAAGGCGTACCTCGCGCTCCGATGGTTGGGCAGTTCAAGGTCTATCGCTACGCCCGGGTGAGTGGGTCGGCCGCCCAGGGATTTGCGTCGAACCTGGTCGATGCCGCCTCGTTCGCGGATCGCGTACTCAAGCGTGTTTCGAAGCGCATCCGCAACGAATCTCAAAGCGTCGATCAGATTGCTCTTTCCGACTCCATTACGGCCGACAAGAATGGTAATGGGGCCAAGCTCAATGTCGCAACTGGCGATGCTCTTGTATTGGCGAAGCGCGAGCCGAGTTATCCGCCGACCATTGTGATTCATGGCATGAACCCGTAATGAGCCACGGACACCTTCTGGCGTATCCGCGGTCTCCCCTCACACCGCCGCGCATACCTTCTTCGCCGCGTCCGTCAGATCGCTCGCCGGAATGAGCTGCTTGATCGCCGCCTCCTTCAGCATCGCCCGCGCCTGTTCCACGTTCGTCCCCTCCAGGCGCACCACGACCGGCACCTTGAACCCGACCTCCTGCGCCGCGTGTATCAGCGCATCGGCAATCACGTCGCACTTCGCGATCCCCCCGAAAATGTTCACCAGGATCCCCTTCACCTTCGGGTCGCTCAGAATGATCCGAAACGCCTCCACCGCTCCGTCCTTCGTCACGCTCCCACCGACGTCCAGAAAGTTCGCCGGCTCGCCCCCGTGCAGCTTGATGATGTCCATCGTCGCCATCGCCAGGCCCGCCCCGTTCACCAGGCAGCCGATGTTTCCGTCCAGCGCGATGTAGTTCAGGTTGTGTTCCGACGCCCGGATTTCGTTCGGGTTCTCCTCCGCCGGATCGAACATCGCCTGCACGTCCGCATGGCGGAAAAGCGCGTTATCATCAAAGCTGAACTTCGCGTCGATCGCCAGGATCTCACCCGGCGCGCCGCCCTTGTCCTTGGTCAGCACCAGCGGGTTGATCTCCGCCAGACTGCAATCCTTCTCGATGAAGATCTTCGCAAGCGTCTCCATCGTCTTCGCCGCCTGCTTCGCCGGCTCGCCCGACAGGCCCAGCGCCGTCGTCAGCCGACGCACCTGGTACGCCTGCAACCCCAGGTGCGGGTGCAGCCATTCCTTCACGATCGCGTCCGGGTTCCGCGCCGCAACCTCCTCGATTTCGACGCCGCCCTCCTTCGATACCATCATGACCGGGCATCCCTTCGCCCGGTCCAGCACCATGCCGACGTAGTATTCCTTCTCGATGTCCACCGCCGGCGCGAGCAGCAGCTTCTTCACCCTGACTCCGCTCGGCCCGGTCTGCTTCGAGACCATCGGCTCGGCCAGCATCCGCCGGCAGTTCTTCTCGATCTCCGCCGGGTTATCCGACAGGATGACATACCCCGCCTTCCCCCGGCCGCCGGCATGCACCTGCGCCTTGACCACCAGCATGCCGCCGCCCAGCGCCTTGATCGCCGCCCCCGCCTGTTCGGCTCGATCAATTACCTCAAACTTCGGCACCGGCGCGCCGTGCGCCTGCAAGAGCTGTCGTGCCTGATACTCGTGAACTTTCATGTTGCCTGATCTCCCGTTGCCGAAGTCCACTCGCCCCGCGGCCGGCCTTCCGCGACACCCGACCGGGCGAAACAGTTTAGCGGAACTCGCCCGATGCGTCAGTCCCCGCAATCCCATCGAAAGTGGCCGCTTTCGGCGTGTTTCACTGCCGGTCGTGCGTTTTGCGACCCCCGGAAATTGCCCTATACTCCCTTCTGGACGACGACACCATGACTTCAGCGACACCGAGGTACGACCCATGCCGAAATTCCTAGGCCGCATCGAATTCCCCTGCACCATCGAACTGGGCCGCGGCCTCGAAGGCGCGATCACGAACGTCACCAGGATCGGCTATGTCAACGGCGAGGAAGGGCACCTCAACTACCGCGGCTACAGCATTGAAGACCTCTCCGACAACTGTTCCTATGAAGAAGTCGCCTACCTGCTCATCTTCGGAAAGCTCCCCAACCGCGCCGAACTGAACACGTTTCAGCTCCGCCTCCGAAAAAGCGGTGAACTTCCAGAGGAGATCATCAGGATCATCGAGACCCTCCCGCGCGACGCCCACCCCATGAACGTCCTCCAGACCGGCGTCGCCGCCTTCGGCTGCCTCGACAGGGACTCGCTCGAAGTAACCCGACACGTCAGCGACCCCGCCGCCGCCCTCGAGATCGAAACCGAAATCGCCATACGCATCATGGCCCGCACGCGAAGCATCGCGGCAGCTATCGCCCGCGCCCGAAAGGGCCAGGCCGTCCTCCAGCCCGATCCGAATCTCTCCTTCACCGGCAACTACCTCTATCAGATGTCCGGCGAAAAACCGAGCCCCGTCACCGAGAAGCTGATGGACATTTGCCTCATCCTCCAGGCCGACCACGGAATGAACGCCTCCACGTTCACCGCCGTCGTCACCCACAGCACCCTGTCGGACATGTACAGCACCATCGCCGCGGCCATCGGCTCCCTGCGCGGGCCGCTCCATGGCGGAGCCAACGAGGCGGCACTCGAGGAACTCGCCGCCATCGGCGGACCGGAAAAAGCCAAAGCCTGGGTCGCCGAAAAAATCGCCAAGGGCCAGAAGGTCATCGGCTTCGGCCACCGCGTCTACAAGGCCTATGACCCCCGGGCACTCGTTCTCAAGAAACATGCCGAAGCCCTGTGCAGGGAAAAGGGGATGGAGTCGCTCTATCGCACCGCCGTCGAAGTGGAAAACCTCTTCCTCGCCGAGATGAAGGCCAAGGGCAAGCCGATCTACCCGAACGTGGACTACTACAGCGGCATCGTCTACCACGCCCTCGGCTTCCCCACGCCGCTCTTCCCCGTCATCTTCGCCGTCTCCCGTACCGCCGGCTGGGCCGCCCGCGTGCTGGAGTACCTCCCCGAAAACCGCATCTTCCGCCCCCGCGCGGTCTACGACGGCCCCACGGACCTGAAGGTCGTCCCCATCGAAAAGCGCTGAGCCGAGCCGCGCGGCAGCAATCGCCGGGACGTATTCTCCGCTGACGTTCCCCGCCTCCGCGAACGGGTCTATCTACTTATCTGCGGTCAGAGTCCTTATTGCCCGACTGGGGCTTCTCGCCCCGCCTTCATCCAGACACTTATCTCTTGTCGATTGAATCGCAGGCCACCGCGCCGTAGTATCCGCTCCTGGCTCCCAGGGCATCGGCGAGCACGGTAGCTTCGGCGATGCGACGGCCGACGAGGAGTGCGGGCAGTCTCCTGCATGGATTGCCCGACCAATGGCCGGAGCCCGCCGCCCACCTCCGATCCTACCCCGTCAAGACGAGTGCACCGACAGTTTGCTGATTCCCCCCTGGGGCTTCGCGCAAGGGAAGTGCCATGTCCAGGGCATCTCCGAGCGGGATCACCGTCACCCGTGTCTGGCCAGGTATTCCGCTGCTCGATGCGCGACAGATGGCCGTGTATTCAGCTCCTGAATATAGCATGCCGGTTATCCGTTCCGTGGTTACGCACACCGGTC
Source organism: Planctomycetota bacterium (assembly GCA_003576905.1). Classification (GTDB taxonomy): domain Bacteria; phylum Planctomycetota; class Phycisphaerae; order UBA1845; family UTPLA1; genus UTPLA1. The sequence continues at coordinate 61,590 of QEVG01000023.1, forward strand.
AATCGTCTCGCAAAGGGAGGTGGTCTGCGCATCCGACATTCAAGAGCGAACGTTCTGACACTTCGAAGAATCGTTGTCAGTAGAAAGGGGATCAGCATGTCTTCGCACATCTTGGAAACACCACGTGAGAATGAGATTGTCATGAGACGGCTATGGAGGGTGTGCCTCGCAGTGATCGCGGGGCTGTCCTGGACCAGTTCAGTTGCGGCCCAATCGTTCACGACGAACGACCCCGCCGGCGATCGTCAGGAACCGAGGGCAGTTCCGTCGCTCGCTGCCTGGAACACAGCGGCGGAACGACCTGAACCGGGAGGTCGGCCCGGTCCAAGGCTGAATGCCACTGACGAAACACAGATGATCGAGGGGGATCTCGTCACGGTGCCTGGCCCGCGCTGGCTTGGCGACGTTCTCGTGGGCGATCCCACCTTCGACGAGGCGGAGCCGGCGATGCACAAGTCGCCCGATGGTACGCTCTTCATCGCCGTCGAGCAGTACGGTCCGACCTATGACGGCTGGGTGCGCGTCTATCGCTCCACCGATGGGGGCGCGTCCTGGGTCTGGCTGGTCAGCTACAGGACCGGCACGGCGTCCCGGAACCCTTCCATCACATACGCCGAGCGCGGCTCCGGCGAGAAATGGGTTTACCTCGCATACGAAGCGACGATCTCGGACTCCACGAAACGCATCGTCGTGATTCGATTCAATCCCGACAACACGAGTACGTGGGATCCAGCGACCGCCGCGACCGGCATCACGGGGACGCCGGATATCTACCCGCGCGTCTGCACGGACAATCTGGAATGGTCCGAGGGGTACTACGTCTATGTCACCTATGCGGTCAACGCCGTCGACTACTATGCCGTGATGTTCACGCGCAGCGTTGACTATGGCCTGACCTACTCGGTGCCGCAGGAAATCACCGGCGGCTCGGAGAGCTCCACGTTCGCGGCCCGCCCCGACATCGCCTATGGGACCGCCGGCCTGTTCGTCGCATTTGAGAAGCCGGGCTGGTCGGGCAGCGCCTGGAGGACGCAGGTCTGGGTAACGCGCAGCACCAACTACGGCGGTTCGTGGAACGTACCGGTGCAGTTGACCACGGCGGAGGACGGGGCCTGGCATCCATCCGTTGCGGCTGCCATTGGTGTGCCGACGGTGATGGTCGCCTTTACGCAGTCTTTCGCGTCACAGACTGACATTTTCTGCGCCTACTCGACGAACGGCGGCCAATCCTACAGCGCCGGCAGTGCGCTGCCTCGAACCTTTGACAACGAGAAGTCCGTCGCGCTCACGGTCAGCGACAGCGGCGGCCGCTACCACGCCGCATACTGGCGTGCCTATGACATTGAGTACACCAGCACCGATGCTGCCTCGCCGGGGCCGTGGGCGCCTGTCGCCCTGGTCAACGAGGCCAATTGGGCAAGTTCGACCTACAGCCGGCCCGCCATCTGCGTCAATCCGGTCAAGCCGCCGGCCCAGGAAGCCTGTGTCGCGTGGACCGACTATCGTGGATCGTTCTACGACGTGTACTTCGATGCGGATTTTCGCGACGGCGCATGTTGTTTTCCCGACGAGTCCTGTGTCGTGATGAATGAAACGGAATGCATCAACACGGGAGGAACCTGGCAAGGCTCGGGCGTTGCGTGCGATCCGGAACTTTGTCTTATTGACCCGTGCGATACGGATGTCATCGCCCCGACCGCAACACTCAACCTGGGCGATTTCGTGTGTGTTCCGTTCGCCGACGCGACGCCCATCGTCGGCACCGCGACCGATCCGGAAGGCAATCTGCAGAGTTGGCTGATCGAGGAGCGCGGGATGGGCGCCGCCCCGTGGGTCGCCGTCGCAGTCGGTTATTCGCCGATGGTGAATGAAGTGCTCATGAATTGGATCCCCGCCGCACCAGGCTATCGCATGCTGCGCCTGACCGTATTCGACACATGCGGACATGCTTCGACCGATGTGCGCCTCATGTACGCAGACCAGGGCCCCCAGGCAATCCTTAATGCACCGTCGAACGGCGCTACCATCGGCGGTTCTGCATTCTGCATTGACGGACTGGTGAGCCACGGCGTGTGCCCGCTTGATTGGCGGCTGGAATACCGCCCTGCCGGCGGCATGTGGACGCACCTCGCGCACGGAACAGGCGGTGTGTATAACCTGCCATTGACATACTGGAATACGACCTCCGTAGCCGACGGCCTGTACGAAATCCGCGTAACCGCATCCTCGATCGGCGGCAGCAATTCACAGACTGTCACCGTCAAGGTCGACAACTCAACTCCCATCGCGACGATCACCTCACCCATGACTTGCACCTTCGTCAGTGGGGTCGTTCCAATCGTTGGCACGGCGAGCGATGCCAATCTCCTGAGTTGGCAACTCTTCTACAGCGGAGGCGCTGCTCACAACTGGGTCTTGATAAACAGCGGAGGGGCATCCGTCACAGATGGGCTGCTGGCCAATTGGAACACAGCCGGCTTGAGTTCATGTGCGTATGCGCTCCGGCTGGTTGTGACGGACAAGTCGGTCATAGACTGCAACGGTGCCCTGCACAATCAGCGAGAATACGTCACGCTGGTGAGTGTGGGAGATGCCTGCGACGTGAACGGCGACGGTTTCGCCGACAGTCTGGACGTCCAGCCGTTTGTGGACTGCCTGCTCACGGGGCCTTAAGGCGCCTTTCTGCGGACCGCGGCGGATTGCGGTGGGCCAGTCTGGACGAGTCAAAACTCAAGGGTTTGAACCACAATTTGAAAGACACTTGAGCAGTTAACGCGGCGGGGAGGCCCCCGGGCTCGCCATCGTCGCGACGCCCGAGGACCTTCCCGGCGCAACGCCGGATTCGAAGGAAGGCTCATGCAATCGCGATTAACCTGACTCCGCGGTTTCGCTACCTGTAAATTGCGTGGTCCTCGCGCTGGCGACAGCCGCCGGCCCGAGACCGTTTCTCCCCGGCTCACACGGCAAGTCGATCCCTCAAATTGTCGCGGTTCGGAATCGGGCAAGGGGCTTGGTCCCATCTGTAAGATACGAAATGACAACATCGCTGCCCGCGGCGCGGCCGCCGAGACCGCCCGCGCGCCTTCGCACCGCCACGCCCACCACAGCCTCAGGAGCTGTTCTCGGCGGTTCCGCGCCCCGCGTCACGCGCCTTCAATCAGCGCCTGCCGAAGCAGCGGCAGCATGATCTCGTGATGCCCGGTGATTGAAAGCCCGCGGCCCTTCTTTACCGGCCGGCCGGTGACGTTTTCGCTGGGACGATAGTGGCGGATCATGTCGAGATTCGCCGTCGTGATGTCGTCAAGATTGGCGCCGAGATTCCGGGCCACGGCCACGGCCTTCAGAAAGACTTCCGGCAGCAGCACGGCCGAGCCGACGTTGACCCAGACGCCGGACGTGCCGGCGCCGGGAGCGCTCGCGGCCATGTCGGCGACGGCGGCGCAGATCACGCGGAAATCAGTCGTGCTGCGCTCAGCGAGGCTGCTCCGCGCCACGCTGTCGTGCATGTGAATCGTGTCGGTGCCGAGGGCGACGTGCACCGTCGACGAAACTCCGTGCCGCGCCGCGGCTGCGAGGATGCTCAGAGACGCGCCGGCCGCACCGCTGCGAAGAACATGCTGTCCGATTGCCGCTCCAAGACCTTCTTCCGGCGGCGCGGCGGCCAGGGCCTCGGCGAAGAACGTGGGCGTCTCGCGTACCATTCCAAAGCTGCCGTCCTTGATCGTGTCGGCCACTTCCTCGCTCGTCTGCCCAAAGGTCGCCACCTCGACATCATGTATCGCCGTCGCCCCGTTCATCGCCACCGCGGTAATCAGCCCCCGCTCGATAAGATCGCAGATGATCGGCGAGCAGCCGACTTTCACCACGTGCGCTCCAAGCGCGAAGATGACCGGGCGGTCGGCGCGACGGGCCGCGAGAATCGCGTCGGCGAGGCCCTTCAGGTTTTTCGCGCCCAGGAACGGCGGCAGCGAGTCCCACCACGCCGCGAAACGCGCGCCTTTTTCCGGAAGACGGGCGGTGTCGTGGCTGTCGAACTTGTGTGCCCGCTGCGCGATGCCATAGGTCCGCAGCCGGGCAAGGTCGACGGGCTCGTAGCGTTTAGGCGTCATCGGTCTGGCTCCCGCTGCGGGGTGAAACGGCACGTGCGCCACGCGGCGATTCTCCCGCGCGCAGGCGGCGGCGGCAAGCGAGCGGACGATCGCCTATTCGCTCCGCGGAGCGTGGCGGCTCAGGACGCGGGTCATGGCGGCGTCCAGCGCCTTGTCGCCTTCGGGGTCCCATGCGATCTGAAGCGCCGCGACGAGCAGGCTCGGGGCGTCGTCGCTCCAGCGTCCGACGAGCTTGACGGCGTCCTTCTCCGTCGTGATGACGGCATTGGCTTCGAGGTCGGAGGCGACGTCCTGCAAGCCCGTGATTTCGGCGTCGGTGTAAGCGTGGTGGTCGGGATACTGATAAGCGGCAATAACGCGCACACCGAGACGCTCGACGCCGCGCCGAAAGCTCTCAAAGTTTCCGACGCCCGCGAAGAGGACGGCCTGGATAGCGCTCGCGTCCTGCGTCTCCAGCGCCCGCCCCTTCACGTCCATGAAGCCGGTGAGCTGATGCACGGCTTCAATCAGCGGCTTCCCCCCGGAGACGCGGCGGAGCGTGCCGAGCAGAATCCCCTTGGTGGCGTGATCGATCTCGTTGCTCCGCGTGAGAATGATCAGCCCCGCGCGGCGAAGCGACGAAGCCGGCTCGCGAAGCAGTCCGCGCGGGAGAATATGTCCGTGGCCGAAGGGAGCCGTCGCGTCGACAAGTACGATATCGAGATCGCGGGCGAGGCGGCGGTGCTGGAACCCGTCGTCGAGAAGAATCACGTCGGCGCCCTCGGCGACGGCGCGGCGCGCCGCCGCGGGGCGGTCCGGATCGACAATCACCACGGCCTTCGGGCAGCGGCGCTTGAGCACCAGCGCCTCGTCGCTGTGCGAGCCCCATTTCTCACGGGCGGGACCGGCTCCCGACTCTCCGCCGCGCGGCGCGCCGCCTTTGTAGCCGCGCAGCAGGATCGCCACGCGCAGCCCCTTCTCCACGAGCCGGCAGGCCACCTCGGCCGTCACCGGTGTCTTGCCGGTGCCACCCGTCGTAATGTTGCCGATCGAGATCACCGGCCGCTCGGGTCGGGCCGAGGCCTTCCGGTAGAGATCGTAATAAACGTTTCGAAGGATGATGGCCGCGCCGTAGGGAACCGAGGCGGCGGCAAGGAACACCCGGAGAAGATCGCAGCCCAGGCCGCGCTTCTTCTCCGAGATGATGTCGAAATAGGCACGGGTCAGATTCGCAGCCATCGCGGGCAGTGTATGACAAGACGCGCCGGCCCGCATCCCGGAGCGGAGCCGGCCGCGCAGCGCCGACGCACGCCGAAGGCGCTTCGCCATTGACGCTGCCGGTCCCGGGCAATAGGCTTGCCCGGTCGGCCGGCGATCGAAACACCAGGCGCGCGGGTCGGCGCGGGAGATCTTGCCATGTGGTGTACGTCGACGTCTCGGCGTCGCTTCCATTCGATGCGGATCAATCGTTCACCTGCCGGTTTCGCCCTTGCGGCCGGTCTCTTCGCCGTAACGGGCTGCGCCGATCTCGAACCCGAGGGCGGACCGCTCGGTGGCCTGGCCGGGCCCCAGACGCGCGGCTGGTCGCAGACGAACCTGCCGGGCGTGTCGGCGGACGCCGCCTTCGAAGCGGCCGCGGCCGCGACGCGCCAGTGGTTTTCGGTAGACGAGATCTCGCCGGAGACGCGAACGGTTCGAAGCCGGGTTCAGGAGTTCGATCAAAAGGGAGGCACGGGGCGCATCCGCGACGCCGCGCTTCAGTATCGCAACCGCATGCGGCGCAGCGCAACCGTGGTCGTCGAGGACACCGGCGCAGGCTGCGTGGCAAAGTGCGTCGTGCGCGTCCAGCGACTCGACACGGCGGACCACCGCGTCTTCCGCGATCAGAACCGCTTTGACGACTATCCCACCGAAACCCCGATCGACGGCGAGGCCGGCGTCAGTGCCGAAAAAGAAGACGTCTGGACCGACATGCCGCGCGACCGCCAGCTCGAACGGGAGATTCTCGACGCCCTCAAGCTCCGCGCAAGCGGCGCAACGACGCAAAGCGCGGGTTGATGCCGCTCCCGACCCACCCGCTGCACGATTTCAAAGGACAGTTCACGCCGATGCGCCGGTCATTATCCGGCCGTGCAAATCGCCGCCGCAGCCTGTGAATGGGGGATATTTCGCCGACATTATCCGCCATTGAGTTTCAGCTTTGGCCGGCCTCCGGGTTGGTCGATAGGTGGATACACCATATCGGCGGAAGGAGTCGCCGCCGGTCACAAGGGGGAAAGACGTCGATGTCGACCGTGTATTCCGAATCGGGCCGGGATGATCAACCCCTGATTCTCATCGTGGACGACGACCTCTCGTTTGTCCGCATGATCACCCATATCGCCCAGAACGCGGGCTTTCGGACCACCAGCGCCGCCGACGGCCATACCGGCCTGGCCATCGCCGAGAAGTACACACCGAACGTGATACTGCTCGACGTCGACATTCCCGACATGAACGGGTTCGACGTCTGCCGCGAAATCAAGACGCGCCTCACCACGGCCGACATTCCCGTGATCTTCGTCACGGGAGCCGACCGCACCGACCCCCTGGTCGAGCAGTGCTTCGCGATCGGCGCGAACGACATCATCGGCAAGCCGATCAGCAAGGTGGATGTCCTGGCGCGGCTACGCGTCGTTCTGCGGGAACAGCAGCTTCGCGATGCCTACCGGAAGCTGGCCCTCGAGGACCCCTTCACGACGCTGGCCAATCGGCGGCAGCTCTTCCTGACCATCACCGAAAGCCTGATGATGTCCCGCCGCGATCAGAGCGAGAGCGTCCTCCTCATCGCCGACATCGACGCGTTGATGGTCGCCAACGACCGGCACGGCTATGACCTCGGCGACGAGCTGATCCTCACGTTCGCCCGGCTGGTCAAGCGCATTTGCGGGGCCGACGCGCGCGGCGCGCGGCTCGGCGGCGATGAACTGGCGATCGTGCTGCGCAACTCGTCGCGCGAGGCGGGGCTGGCTCTCGCCGACCGCCTCCGCCAGACTTTTGCCGCCATCGCCTTCGACGCAAGCACGAGTCCTAAGCATTTCTCCGCCTGTTTCGGCCTGGCCAGCTACCGGGGGGAATCCCCCGACTTCAGCGCCGACGACTTCCTCCGTCAGGCCGATACGGCCCTCTTCGCGGCCAAGCAGCTCGGCCGAAACCGGCTCGTCGCATTCTGGCAGCTCGATCCGAACAACCTGCCCGAAATCGCTCCCGGCAAGCGACACGGACGGACGCGTACGCGCCGCAAGACCGATCGCTCGTTTGTCGGCGTCCCCACTGCCGATCCGCAGACCGCGGCGAGCCCGCCCGCCGAACCGGGCACGTAACCTCTCCCTATCCGCCCGCGCGATTACCTGCGCCCGGCGCGGCCGTTCGAGCCGCGCCACGGCGGCATGCGATTCCGCGCGCGTGCGACTCCGCGACATCCCCGCGAGTTCGGGTAGCATGGTGTGAGGACGTGCGGAGATCGGTGCCGGCCGCGCGATGGCCGACCGGGGACCCGGACCGGGGACGATTGCGGCATGATGCGAAACCTGATGCTGGTTCTCGCCTACGACGGGGCGGACTTTCACGGCTGGCAGCACCAGCCCGGCCTCCGCACCGTGCAGGACACGCTGGAAAAGGCGCTGCGGCGCACCGTCCGGCACCAGGTCGTCGTGATCGGATGCAGCCGGACGGACAGCGGCGTTCACGCGAAGGGATACGTGGCGAATTTCTTCACGACAAGCCCGACGCGCGACTACGCGATCTTCCGAAGCATCGGGGCGCGGCTTCCGAAGGACATGACGCTGCTCCACCTGGCGGAGGTGCCGCTCACGTTTCACGCGACGAAGTCGGCCATCAGCAAGCTGTACCGCTATCGGATTCACAACGTGAGCAACCGGCCGTGCGAGCAGCTCACCCAGCGGTACGTGTATCACTTCTGGCAGCCGCTGGACGTGGACCGGATGCAGGCGGCGGCGGATGCCTGGGTGGGCACGCACGATTTCACCTCGTTCGCGTCGGCGGGAAACGACCGGCAGACCAACGTCCGCACAATCCGGCGGATCGAGTTTCATCGCGAGGGACCGGAGATCCGCATGGACATCGAGGGCGAGGGATTCCTCTACAAGCAGGTCCGCAACATGATGGGCACACTCGTGGAGATCGGACGCGGGCACTGGGGCGTCGAGCGGGCGAAGGAGATTCTCGACGCCCGTGACCGATCGCGCGCCGGAACGACCGCCCCGGCGCGCGGACTGTGCCTCCAGTGGGTACGCTACGACATCCCGTCCCTGCCGCCCCCCACCGAAGAGATGGCGGCGCGGGCGGCGGCGGCCGAACCCCCGGCGGGAATCTTTCGCGCCACCGTGGACTCCCACGCGCGAAGCACCGCGCCCCTGCCGGACGGCGTCGAGATCGTCGAGGCGCCGCCGGCCTGACAAGGTGCCACAGGACGTGCATCTCCAGACATGAAGATTATCCACCTCATCACCCGGCTCATCATCGGCGGCGCGCAGGAGAATACGATCCTCTCCTGCGAGGGCCTGGCCGAACGCGGGCACGAGGTCTTCCTGCTGAGCGGGCCGACCACGGGGCCGGAAGGCTCCCTGGTGGAGCGGGCCGCCGCCGGTACGTACGCCTATGAGGAGGTAGGGCCGCTCGTGCGGCAGGTCAGCCCCTGGCAAGATGCGCGGGCGCTGCGATGGCTGACGCGGCGCTTTGAGCGGATCCGGCCCGATGTCGTGCATACCCATTCGAGCAAGGCCGGCGTCCTCGGGCGCGTGGCCGCCGACCTGGCGGGCGTGCCGATCGTCGTCCACACGATTCACGGGATGAGCTTCAACCGGACGCAGGGCGCGGCGACGCGAGCGGCGTATGCCCTGGCCGAGCGGTACTGCGCCGGGAAATGCCATGCGATTGTCAGCGTCGCCGACGCCATGACCGCGCAGGCACTCGCCGCCGGCATCGGACGTCCGGAACAGTACGAAACGATCCGCAGCGGCATGGTCGTGGCCGACTTCGATCCCGCCCGGCCGGACCGCCCCGCGACCCGGGCATCCTGGGGCGCCGGCCCCGATGATGTCATCGTCGGAACCGTGGCGCGGCTCTTCGTGAACAAGGGATACGAGCAGCTCATCGAGATCATGTCACGCGCGGCGGCGGCCGAGCACCGGCTGCGGTTCGTCTGGGTCGGAGATGGCGCGCACCGGACGCGGTACGAGGCGGAACTTGTCCGGCGCGGACTGCGCGAGCGCGTCACGATCACCGGGCTGCTCCCGCCGGGCGAGATGCCGCGCGTGCTGGGGGCGATCGACCTTCTTGCCCACAGCTCGCAGTGGGAGGGCCTGCCGCGCGCCGTCGTCCAGGCGCTCCTCATGGAAAAGCCCGCCGTCAGCTTTGACATCGACGGCGCGCCGGAAGTGGTCCTGCCGGGGCGGACGGGCGAACTCGCGCCGCTCGGAGACTGCGCGGCCTTCGCCGATGCCATCGTGCGGCTGGCGAGCGACGCGGACCGGCGGCGCGCGTACGGAAAGGCGGGCAGGGAGCGCTGCCTGCGGGAGTTCGATCACCGCGTCATGGTCGAACGGCTCGATGCACTGTATCGGCGGCTCGCGAGGCGTTAAGGACCCGGGCGAGGAGCCCGAAGCTGGTTAAGCATGTCCTGGGCGGCGGCCTTCTGGGTCTCGTCGCCGTTTTCGAGGGCCTTTCTGAAAAACTGCTCGGCCCGTGCGTACTGCCCCGTCATGGCCTCGATGACGCCCATCCGAAGCGCGGCCTCGGCGTTCTCCGGCTGCGCGGCGAGGATGGCCTCGTACTCGCGCGCGGCCCCCGGGGCGTCGCGCAGCACCATGAGAACAGCGCCCAGATCGGCGCGCAGCTCAAGGGCGTGAGGGAACCGGCCTGTCGCGTCGCGGAAAACGGCGACCGCCTCCTGCAACTGGCCGGACTGCGCAAGCGCGAAGGCGAGATTGTGATACAGGGCGGGACTGTTCGGCTTATCCGCGACCGCGGCGCGGTATTCCGCGATCGCCACGGGAAAGTTCTGATTCACCTTGGTGATCGAGCGCAGTCCCGCGACGACGTCCGGATTGCCGGGCGCGGCGCGGGCGGCGTCGATCAATGCCTTACGTGCGGCATCCACGTTGTCCATGCGGAGCTGAAAGGTCGCCAGGGCAAGCTGCGCCGTGACCGATACGCGGTCGTAGGCGGCGGCCGCGGTCAGTTCCGCGAGCGCGGCGTCGGCCTCGCCGGTGTGCGCAAGGAACATGCCCCATTCCGCGTGCAGAAGGGCCGAGCCTTCGAGCGGCCGGTCCGGGAGCTTCCGCTCCCACGCGTCGCGCCGGGCCTTGTCGAGCGACAGGCTGCGCTCGAACGCGGCCCGGGCGGCGTCCAGCTCGCCGCGGGCGGTCTCGACGCGGGCCAGGTGCAGCCACATGTTGGGCTCATCGGGCAGAACGTCGAGCACCTCCCGAAGGAGTGCCACCGCCCTGTCGCCCCGCCCGTCATGGAGGCACAGCCAGGCAAGCTCGAGGTCATTCTCCGGGACGGGGTACCACGCCAGCGCGCGGGCACGGTCCAGATGCGCAATGCCGGCGCGGATGTTCTCGCGCTGCGGCTCGGCGAGGTCCGCCCGAAGTTCGGGGCGGTACTGCCAGCGGAAAAGCTCGCCCGGCGACCGCTCGAACGCCAGGTTACCCAGGTAATCGTGGTAGCGCCACGCGCCGGCGTGCGCGGTGAAGGCAAGGAGGACCGCGACCAACGCGAGAAACGCGTAGCCCCACGGACGGATCGCCCCGCCCGCCTTGAGACGGGTGCGCTGAATGAGCACGTCGCGGGCATACAGCATCTTCAGGGCCTTCATCGCGAGAAACGTGAAAATGCCCCCCATGCCGAGCGACATCAGGAACGGCACCTTGGCGTAAAGCCCGCGATACGCCAGGAACGACCCGACAAAAAGAACCGCCGCGCAGAGCTCCTCCATCCACGAGAGGTCCCAGCGAGCAGGCCTCCGCGGGGCGACCGGCCGCGCGCCCAGGGACGGCTTTCCGACGCCGAAATACAGGGCGCCGTTGGGGCAGACAGTGACACAGTCAAGGCACTTCATGCAGCCCGGATCAACGACCATCCCGTAAAGACGGACTTCGTCGTGCACCCGGACGTTCGACGTGCAGACCGATGTGCAGTGCCCGCACTGATGACAATCCTCCGTCACGCGGATGCGCCCGACGGCGAGTTTGTCCGACAGGGCGAAAAGCGCACCGTAGGGACAGGCGTACGTGCAGAAGGCCTTGGGGCCGAGATAATGTACCATCGCCACCCCGCAGAGCAGTACCGTGAGAATGGCGATGCCGTAGTTCGGAAACGTGTCCCAGAAACCCGTCGTCTTGAGATGGATCTCGGTCGGCGGGCGCGGCGCGCCGTGCCAGAGCCGCAGAACCTCGGGCAGAAAGAACATGTAGAACGCCGCGCCGAGCGGCGCAAGCAGCAGCAGCCGCGAGCGAAACGCCTTCGGCCGCAGCCGCAGCTTCTTCAGTATCCAAAGCGTCAGGTCCTGGTACGCGACGAGATGGCAGCCCCAGCCGCAGAGCCACCGGCCGAGGATCAGCGTGGCGGCGATCGCCACCGCGAAAAAAACGAAGCCGGCGTTCACCCGGCCCGTCGTGATCGTCTCCATCGCCTCGGACGGCTCCACCGGCGTGATCGTCTCGCCCGCCGTCATCCAGTGAAGAAAGTGCGCGATCATCAGGACGTGAACGGCGACCAGCGAAAACGCCCGCCACCGCGACGCCCGCGACGGCCGGACGTGCCCGCCATGGCCGGGCAGCACCGGCAGGGCCACGGAGGCCGGGCCCAAAGGCGCAGCGCCGACGCAGTTCTCGCTCTTTCGAGGCGGCGCGGCCGGCGTGGTTCGGTTTTTCGCTTTTCGGGGCATCCGGGTTCCTGCTCGCCGTCCGTGATTACCGGAGATGATATCGACTCGAAGGGCGGCCCGCCCGGCCGCCCGGCGGCGGAACCCTGAAAAGGAAAAGGGCCCGCGGATCGCTCCACGAGCCCCATGTCTGCAAAAGGCCGGGATTCGGGCGGGAGTCCGCCCGGCTCAGATCAGCTTTTCTTCAGCGACTCGGCAAGGCCGGGCAGGTGTTCCGCGCCGTGCGGCGCGGTGATGGAAGAGCTTTCGAATTCATCTTCCACGGGTTCGTAGCGCCCGCCGAGATGCTTGGCGAAGAACTCCTCAGCCACGGCATAGAACGCGATGCGATTCGCGGGACGCGCAAAGCCGTGGCCTTCGTCGGGGTAAAGGACATACGTGACGGGGATGCCCTTGGCCTTCATGGCCGAGACAATCTGATCGCTCTCGGCCTGCTTGACCCGCGGGTCGTTGGCGCCCTGGGCGATGAGCAGCGGCTTGCGAATCTTGTCGACATGGGTCAGCGGCGAGCGCTCGGTGAGGAGCTTGCGGCCCTCGGGCGTGCGCGGATCGCCGACGCGGCTCGTGAACATGTCGAGCATCGGCTTCCAGTAGGGCGGGATCGATTCCAGGAGGGTAATCAGGTTCGACGGTCCCACGACATCCACGCCGCAGCAAAACACATCCGGCGTGAAGGTGAGTCCGACCAGGGTCGCGTAGCCGCCATAACTGCCGCCGTAAATGGCCACCTTGCCGGCATCGGCGATCTTCTCGCTCACCGCCCAGTTGACCGCGTCCAGCAGGTCGTCGTGCATCTTCGTCGCCCATTCCTTGTTCGCGGCGTTGACGAAGCTTTTGCCGAAGCCGGTGGAGCCCCGGAAGTTGACGCTGAGCACCGCGTAACCGCGATTCGTCAGCCACTGATGCTCCGGATCCAGGCCCCATTCATCCCGCGCCCACGGGCCGCCGTGCACGTTCAGCACCATCGGCAAGGGCTCCGACGGACGCCCGTCGCCGTCGCGATCCGCCCACACCGGCAGCGAAAGATAGCTGACAAGATTCATCCCGTCGCGCGACTTGATCACCACCGGGTGCATCCGGGCGAGCGGCAGGCCTTCGAGCTTCTTGCGGTTGGTGAAGAGGAAGTTCGCCTTGCGCGCCGTGCGATCGTAGTGGTAGTACCGCGCCGGTCCGTTGTCGAGGCTGTAGGCCACGATCCAGTCCTTGTCGTCGAGCGATCGGCTGGTGACGTTGACGTCGCCGGGGGCCACGCCGGAGAGGTACTTCATGTCGGACTTGACGCCGTCATCCAGGATGTCCCACTCCTGCCGCGTATAGTTGTAACTGACGGCCTGAACGGTGCGCTCCGTCGGGTGAACCATCACGCCCTGCACGTCTGCCTTGTCGTTCGAAGAAAGCATCTTCTGGGAGTTCGTGGACATGTCGATCGCGAACAGGGCGGCCGTGTCCCGGCCCCGGCTGTCCGTCATGTAGAGCGTATGGCCGGACTTGTCGAAGCCGCTGGGGTTGGTCGTCAGGCTGTCCTCGGCTGGTACCGAAGTATAAAGCGTCCAGTCGCCGCCCTCGGCCGGCTTGAAAATCTCCGCGCCGCCGTCCGGCGTCATCCGCATCGCGAGCCGGACACGAAAGTCGTGGTCGGTCTCAAAGCTCACGTACCCGGTGTTCTTCTCGACGAGCTGCCGCGCACCCGTCTCGATGTTCACGCGGTAAATGTCGTGAAGCTGCGGCTCGCGGTCGTTGATCGCCAGCAGGATCTCGTTCGGATACTTGTCCGAGACCTCCTGAATGCGGACCTGCACGCCGGGCATCGGCGTCAGGTCGGTCGTCTGCTTCGTCTTGAGATTCGTCGCATAGACGTGCCAGTTCTCGTCGCCGCCCTTGTCCTGAACATAGAGCAGATGACTGTTGTTCTGCGCCCAGCGGTACATCCGGATGCCGCGGTTCGTGTCCTGCGTGATCGGCTGCGCGGCCGACGGGCTGCCCACCGGGCCGACCCAGACGTTCATCACGCCGTTGACCTCGGCCAGAAACGCGAGTTGCGTGCCGTCCGGGCTGATCTGGGGCGATGCCCGGTCCGCGTTGCCAAACAGCAGGCCGCGAGAAACCAGCGGCGTCGACGCCATGTCCTTCGGCATCGACTGCAACAGGGCCCCATCGCCCGCGCAGCCGGCGAGCATGAAAGCCCCGATCCCCAGCATGTACGTCAATTGCGTGCGAAACCTCATAGAATCGTGTCCTTTCAATGCGGTCAACGGCCGCCCGCGCCCGCGCGCGGATTGTCGGCCCAATCTCCTCCCGGATGAGTCTTTAACGGGGTGACATCGATCCGCTTTCCCGCCGATTGTACGAACATCCCCCGAGGGGTCAAAACCGGCCAGCGCCAAGGGACGATGCCGCGGCATTCAACCCCCGGAGCCGGCGGCCGCCGGCGAAAACTCCGCGTACCGGGCACGCCGCGCCAGGGAAAGGGCCCCGGCGGCGACGACCGCCTGAATGACAAGGCCGGGCACGACGGGCGCATCCATGTCCCGCACGGCCGCCAGCCATACGCCGAACGGCGACGCGGTAAAAAGGACGCTCTTCGGAGCCAGCGCGTGCCGATCTTCGACGACTTCGAGAGCCAGGTCGACAAAGGGCGGAAGCGCCCAGAAGAACAGCAGCACGAGCACGCCGGCGACAAGGCCGTTGGGTGTCCGGCCGTAGGCATAGCGGAGCACGCCGCCAAGAGTCACCAGCGCGAGAAGAAACGCGATCGGCACGCACCAGGCGTTCTCGACGAAGCTGTGCGTGTCATCGGAAAAGCACCGCTCCAGAACCGGCATGCGAACCTGAAGAAGAACGCCGAGGGCGATGAACGTCGCCACCACCGGCGCAAAGTAAAAGCGCCGCGGCCGCCGCGGCGCGAAGAGCGCATCCTTGGCGCGGCGCTCGGCCCACCGGGCCTCCGACCGCGCCGCGCCGGCCACCGGCAGGCACGCGACGGTGAGCAGCGAGATCAGCGTGACGAACATGTGATTGCGCGGGTCGGCGGAGAAGTAGAGGCCCGTCCAGATGGCGTCGCGCTCGGCGGCCCAGTAGCGCAGGGCGACGGCGCAGAGCAGGCTCCAGAGCGCGAGCGTCCCGTAGGCCAGAAGCGGCGTAAACGCGGGCACGTCGTCGCGATGGTACTTTCGCGCCGCCGCCGCGAAGAACACGAGGGCGAACACGATCTGAAACAGGATCGACACGAAGACCTCGATCGCGTCGATCGGCAGCGCCGTGCCCTGGAAGATGCGGCTGACGCGCACGACCACGAGGAGCAGATCGAGCCCCGGCAGGATGGCGATCAGCATCATGTTGCTGCCGATGGCCAGGACGACGATCAGCCCGTTGATGGCGACCTTTCCCTTCGTCGACAGGGCGACAAGGATTGAAAGCGTCCAGCAGGTCGCGGCGAACACCGCCATCACCGCGAAGAGCATCGACGGGGCGGCCAGCGACTGGCTCGGACCCGGTCCCGCCATCAGACCGAAGATGTTGCTGGCGATCCAGTTGACGACGGTCATCGCCCCGATCTGCGAAGGCGCGGTCAGGTAGCCGAGCACCGCCGTGTACCCGGTCATCGCCGTCAGCCGGTGCGACGTGATCATGTCCGTGGTGAAGTCGCGCAGGATGGCCCGGCGGATGAGATTCGGCGCAACGAGAAAAAAGAGAGCCGCCTGGAGGAACATGATCATCGTCTGCGCACCCGAGGCGAACTGGGCGAGTGTCAGGTCGGGCTGCGCGCCGCGGTAGATGAGCGTGCAGATCAGAAGCATTCCGCCGCTGTACACCGTCACCAGCATGCCGAGCCGCCGCCAGCCCCCGGCAATCTGGAGCATCGCCCAGCCGATCGGATTGCTGATAATGGGGAGGTCGCTCATGACGCCGTCGCTCCGCTAGTCCACCTGCCGGATGCCCGTCCGAAGATAGGCCTGCTCGAGGTCGTGCTCGATCGGCGCGAAGCTCGCGACCGGCAGGCCGTGGCGCATGAGCCGCTCCAGCAGCCCGGCCGCCTCGGCGTCATCGTGCTCGAACTCGAACGAGATCTCCCGGCCGTGCACCTCGATCCGGCTCAGGCCGGCCATCTCGGCCAGGAGCGCCGGCGCCCGCGGCTCCGGGCGGGCGAGAGTGACACGATACAGGCACCTGTTGTCCTCCTTGCCCCCGACGACCTGGGCCACCGTGCCGAACTGCCGCAGCCGCCCGGCCTCCATGATCGCGATGTGCGTGCAGTATTCGTGCAGGTCCGCAAGGATGTGCGAGCTGACGACGAGGGCCTTGCCCTGGTCCCGGAGGCTCCCCAGCATCTTCCGAAACTGCACCCGCCCGGCCGGGTCCAGCCCCGCCGCCGGCTCGTCGAGCAGGACAAGCGTCGGGTCGGCCAGCAGCGTGCGGGCCACCGTCAGCCGCTGGCGCATTCCGCGCGATAGTGTCTTTATCTTGGCATCTCTCCGGTCCGAAAGCCAGAGCTGGTCCAGCCAGAAGTCGATCCGCTCCTCGATCATGTCCCCGCGGAGCCGGTAGGCCTTGCCGATGAACCGGAGAAAATCGGCGACCTTCAGCTCCTCGTAGATCGGCGGCGTGTCCGGCGCGAAGCCGATCCGCGCCGTGCCCAGCACGTTGCCCGGCTCGATCTCCTCGCCGAGGACGCGCACGCGGCCGGCCGCCATCGGGATCAGCCCGGCCATCGCCTTGAGGCTGGTCGTCTTCCCCGCGCCGTTCGGACCGATGAAGCCGAGCAGATCGCCGGCCGCCAGACCGAGCGAAAAGTCATGCAGGGCGACGGTCTCGCCGTACTCCACGCGGACCCCGGTTGCTTCGAGAACGATGGCCAATCAGCTTTTCCCCGCGGCGCCGCCGGCGCCGGCACGTCTGGGTCTACGGATTTCACGCCGGCGGGGCAGTGTAACCGGGCGGGAATCGCCCGTGAAACCCACGCTCCATCCGCGCCGGCCCGCGCCCGGCCGTCCGCTCCCGCGCAGCGCCCACGCTCGACTTCGCCGCGCCCCAGTCCGAGTTCAGGGGATAACCCAAGCCCCGATCCGAACAACGATCCCGCAATGACCCTCGCCCTTTAGCGGCTGTCACGCGGTCGTGGCGTTTCCCATTGTCCGCGGAGTGCCGGCGTCTCGCCCGCACAAACCGCTTTCCCGCGGAAGCGAGACGACCGATTGAAAAACCGTCCAATCGATTAGACCTGATGGGCGACGGACTTTCATCGAAATGCCCCCGCCCGCTCGCCCCGCGACGTTGCGGATGAACCGGCAGCGCTCGATGGTCGGCGCGTCGATCTCCTGGTTCGAGTGGTCCAGGTAAATCGCGCCGCCCTCCCCCGCGGAGTTGTCCTCGAACAGCGTGTCGAGTATCTGGGCCGCCGAGCGGCCATCGAAGAACAGGCCTCCCCCGGCCCCGTCCATCGGATGGCCGCGGTTGGCGATGATCCGGCAGTTCTGGATCGTCGGACTGCTGCCCACTCCAATCACAATGCCCGCCGAGGGAAACACAGCCCCGCCCTGGGCATTGGTTCCCCAGGCGTCGCGGATGGTGAAGCCGTCGAGACGTATGTTACTTGAAGTCGTGAATGTAACTCGCACGACGGTCGTCCGGTTGTCACTCCGGTCACCGACTACGCCTGCGTCTCCACTCAGAATGGTCAAGTTGTTGACGAAGTCGCGTTGCGACCATTGGGTTTCGTTTCCGGCAAACCCGCCATAAATGTTGACCGCCTTGTTAATGTTGAAGCCGTGCACCATGCTGATGACCGGAGCAAGGTATGTGCCATCAGCGACCCAAATTTCATCTCCGCCGTTGGCAGCGTTGATGGCGGCTTGCAGATCCTGATACGCGGAAGCCCACGGTCCGGAACCTGGACCATTGATGTCTACGTAGATCGTAGCGGCTTGAGCCGCCGTTGTGGCGGCGAAGGCACAAAGCAGTCCGCCAAAAAAATGTGAACTTTTGGCTTTCATGACCTACTCCTTCAAATCGGGTTGATCTGAGGTCCCTCATTTCCATACAATGGAGTGGGGGTGCTTCAGATGAGTTGTCCGTTTCAAATCTTCCTATTGGCTTCGGCGATATCTTGCGCCTGCCAATCCGCCCTACAAGCGGGATCGTTTACGATCGATGACTGGGTCCTCGAAACAGGAATCATTGACGATCGAAATCACTTTATGGCCTCCTATTCGCCCGAGCCGTTGCCCTATCAGGACACGCATACAGTGGTTGTCGGTCCATCCAGGGCTTTTAGCTATTTCGATTTTTCCATGTCTCCCGATACCGCTTCATTTCTCATTCAAGCCTCGCACATCGCCTTAGACGCCAATAGCACCCGCTCCCTCTCCGCCGGAAACATCTTCATTACCCCCGCCGTCGATCTTCTCCTCTCAGCGACAGGCCGATACGACTGGGACCTCACCACCGATGCCATGGCCGTGACATACGGCATCCTCGTCGAGGACGCCCTGACACACGAGAACTTCTTCGAGCGAGGCGGTAGTCATACCACTTTTCTCAACGGCCCCGAAGCCGGGACCTACCTCATCGACGGCCAGGTCGTCCTGCCGGCCGGCCGTGAAATGTGGATCTCCTACCGCTTCATGGTCGACACCTTTGACGGCAACACCGGTCTCCTCGCCACCGGCGAAGGATTCATCCATTTCTCCCTCTCCCCCGTGCCCGAACCGGCGACACTTTCACTGCTTGCCCTGAGCGCGCTATTCATGCGGCCTCGCTCGCGCGAATGGTAGGGATCGCGTTCACGTAGCGAATCTGCGCCAACTGCCCGGACCCATCGCTGTCATCGTTGGCCCAGAGCACCGTGTTCTTGATGATCGCCGCGGAGTTCTGCCGGATGCTGATCGCCCCGCCGTCGTTGTAGGGCGAGTGATTGGCGAAGAAGGTCGAGTTGGTCACCTGGAGGGTGTCCGGACTGGCCGAGAGGTGGAAGATCGCCCCGCCGTGGCCGAGGCTGAAATTGTCGGCGAACAGGCAGTTGGTGACTTGCAGCGAGGACAGGCTGGTATGAATCGCCCCTCCGCCGGTCTCGCTCTCGGCGCCGAAAATGCTCAGCGACTGGTTCTCGGCGAAAATGCAAGATCGCACGATCGGCCGGTGGTCATAGTAGTTGGCGATGGCCCCGCCCGCCCGGCCCGCGACGTTG
>QEVG01000055.1 GCA_003576905.1 Planctomycetota bacterium
TCGCCTTCACCTGCTCGACGCTCTGCCGCGGCAGCGTCTGCGTCCCCGTCCGCCAGCGAATCACCGGCTCCGCCGCCTGGACCCGGCCCCAGCCGACGAGACAAATAAGACAAAAGACTATATAAAACGACCACAATCCGGCGCGGCGATGTTCTGACATGTGAAAAACCCTGTTAAAAGGACCCCACTCCTCCACTGGAGGCTCGGGCGATTTGAACACCAAGCCGCCCGTTATCGTTAAACCTCATCGTACCACAACTGTCCCTGACTCCAAAAGCGAAATCGCCTCCGCAGCCCATAAAAATCTCCATCCCCCCGGCGCTTCATTCTTGTTCTTCGACCCTGCGGCCCTTAGATTGCCTGCAAATGAGCGTTTCCAAGCCTGCCAGCGCTATTTTCGCTCGATCACTCGGTGATGGGCCCCCGATTCTGTTTGTCCACGGATTCCCCCTCACCGGCGACATGTGGCTCCATGTCGCGGAGGCGCTCAAGGAACGATACCTGTCCGTGATTCCCGATCTGCGAGGGCACGGCCGTACGCCGCCCCATTCGCAGGTGTCAATGGCCAGCTTTGCTGATGACCTCGCCGCCTTGCTGGATCATGTAAGAATCTGGGAACCGATCGTCCTCGTCGGCTTGTCCATGGGCGGCATGATCGGGTTCGAGTTCTTCCGGCGGTATCGGCCGCGCGTTCGCGCCCTGGTTCTGTGCGACACGCGCGCGATCGCCGACCCCCCTGACGCGGCTGCGCGACGGGAAGAATTGGCGCGAAAGGTGCTTGCGGAGGGAAGCCACGTCGCGGCCGATGCGATGGTGCCGAAACTTTTCGCGCCCTCCACGCCGCAGGCGATTCGCGACAGATGGCACGCGATCATGTCCGCCAACCCGCCCGAAGGAGTGGCGGCGGCGGCGCGCGCTTTGGCGCATCGTCCCGACTCCACGGCGACGCTGGCGACGATCAACTGCCCCACGCTGTACGTCTGCGGCGAATTCGACGAATTGACCCCGCCGGACATGATGCGCGACCTGCACCTCGCCACGCCCGGATCACAATTTGTCCTGATTCCCCGCGCCGGCCACATGCCGCCGGTCGAGCAGCCCGAAGCCTTCAACCAGGCGCTGGCCGGTTTCGTCGATTCGCTGCCACTGATTTGACACTTTCCGCGTCTTTTCAATCCACCGCGAGGTGTGCTTTCATCGCATCGAGTGCCTTGCCCCAGAACGCCTTCATCTTCGCGGCCGTCTTCGCGTCGGGCAGCTTGTCGTGCTCCACGGCGACCATGCTCTTGGCCGCGCCCTTCGCGTAGAAGTTCACATCCACCCGTGTGTCGTCGGCGTCCCACACGATTCGCATCGACTTGTTCTTCGTCGCCTTGCGAACCGTGAGCCGCGCCTTGCCCAGCCAGCGCGCCCGCGCCCTGGCGTCGTGGAACGCGTCGAACACGCGTCCCACCGGCACCGCCAGCGTGCGACTCGCGCTCACCGAGAACCCGCCCGGCTTCTGGTGCTTGGCCCGCAGGCCCCTCGCCTGTTCGTACCCCACCGTGACCATCTGCCCCCACCACGGACCGACCTTGTGCTTGCTGTGCAACACAGCCACGATCTGCTTGTGGTCCATCTTCCGACAGCCGGCCTTGTCCAGCGCGGCGATCCACTGGTCCCACGTCTTGCCGGTGGCCTTCTTCACGGCCTCGTCGCCGACGCCGAGTTGCGGTTTGCGGTTTGTCGCCATGTGCGCCTCCCATCCAAGGACTTCGCGGGCCGGCTCGGCCGGTCGCGGAGATGGGGATTGTCGGGGATGTTTAGCGAAACTCAAACCGCGCCGGATTGACCAAGCCGCGCATACCCGACCTTAACGTTGCGAAGAATTGTCAAGGGTGAAGAAATGGGTTCGCGCCGGTCCGAACCGCTGCAGTTCCGCCACAGCGGCTCTTCGACATGCTGCGGAATCCATTCGAGCCGTCCTGCCGTGTCGAGTTCGATCCGCGGCGTCACATCTTCAGCGCCGCAACGAAGGCGGATACGTCGGCCCCGTTCACGTCGCCGTCGGCGGTCAGGTCGGCGAGGTAACGCTGGCAGTCGGTCGCAGCGGCCGGGGCGAGCAACACACTGACAAACGTCGCGATATCGGCCGCGCTGACCGCCTGATCGCAGTCCATGTCCCCGCGCGGGCATTCGGGCCGCCACCGCGCCCAGAAGCCCGACACCTTCCCGCCCGCCTTGATAAACTGCCCGCCCGCAATGAGCTCATTCCGAAAATTGGTCAGGGCATTGACCTTGTTGTAATCGACCCCCTCTCCAAGCGGACTCCACACGCCGTCGCGCCATCGCGCGATGAAATTAAAACCTGTGGGCAGACCAGGATTATCAAGAAAGTATCCACCGGCGATGAGATCGCCGTTGTAACTGGCCAGCGACCAAACAGTCACCGGGTTGCCGGCGTTCAGATCGATCCACGTTGATCCATTCCACCGCGCGAGACCGATGCTGCGAAGACCTCCAGCCGTTGAAAAGCCGCCTCCGGCGAACAATTGCCCCTGATGCGAACAAAGTGCCACAACGCCGTCATTCATCCCGGCGCCGATTGGCTCCCAGGTCGCGCCATCCAGGCGAGCGATCCGATTCACCGCCACACCGCCGGCCGTCGTGAAGAATCCGCCGGCGACCAGCTTCCCATCGTGAACGGTCATGCAGACCACGCTCGCCTGGTCGAAGCCGCTGCCGACTGGGTGCCATTCTCTACCATCCCAGCGGGCGATGAAGTTCGCAGGCACGCCGCCGGCCTTGGTGAAGTTGCCGCCGGCGTACAGGCTCCCCTGATGCACGCACAGGGCGAAGGCGCTGGGCGGCGCGCCGTTCCCGGGTGGCGGATCACTCAATCCGCCGCCGACATCCCGCCAACCCTGCTTCGCGTTCCATCGGGCGATCCCGTTGACGGTCAAACCACCCGCCGTCGAGAAGTACCCACCAACGTACACATCGCCATCAAACGACGCGATCGAAAACGGAATGCCGGACAGCCCGCTGCCCAAGGTGTGAAAGTTCTGCCCGTCGAAACGGACAATCCGATTCGCATCGATATCCCCGGCGCTCAAGAACGCACCACCCATGTAGAGGTCGTTTTCATGGACACCTGCGGTCTGCACAAAGTCGTTCATGCCTCGACCCAGCCGCTGCCATGCGCCGGATTCGAAGTCAAACGTGGCCACGTTGACGCCCGGAATCTGAAACCGGCCGCCAAGAACCAGGCGACCCTCGAATACAGCAAGTGCTGAAAACGATGCTGAACCGAAAGATCCACCGAAGACACCGTTGGGCAGTAAACTCCACGCTGCCCCGTCCCAGGCGGAGATTCCCGGTGAAGGTGTGGAGCCGGCGGCAATCAGCTTGTTCTCGAACACGGTAAGCGCGTTGATCATATGAGACGTGCCGCTGCCTATCGAAGACCAAGCCGCGCCGTCCCATTTTGCAATATTTCCCACTGGAACGCCGCCTGCCAATGTCATGCTTCCGCCGGCGACTAACGAGCCGTCGTACTCAACCAGTGCTCGCGGCGTCGTGTTTAAGCCGCTGCCCAGGGCCGACCAGGATGTGCCATTCCAACGTGCAATCCGCGATGCGGACACACCTCCAGCGGTGGTAAAGTCGCCTCCAACGAACAACTCACCGTTCATAACCAAGAGACTCAAGACTCGATTGCCTAATCCCGATCCAAGGGATTGCCAAGCGGTGCCGTTCCAGCGTGCGATGCGATTGAGCGATGTTACTTCGTCCCATGTGGCGGTGAAATCACCGCCAGCTATAAGTTCTCCATTGAACAACGCTAGGACACGGACTTGATTATTGAATCCATTGCCTAGCGGAAGCCATTGTGAGCCGTCCCAAAACGCGATTCGTTGAATACCGCCGCCCGGCTGAAAATTTCCACCGGCTATGAGTTGTCCTTTATACACAGCCGTGCAATTAACTTGGCCCGAGCCCGAATTGCCACCCAATCCACCCGAGAAAGAGTACCAGCCATTACTACACCATGCTCCTATATTGTTGGATACCTTGTTTCCGACAACGGTGAAGTTTCCAGCTAGGAACAATTTTGGCGGGACGGGACCTGCATCATCCGGGTCCCAAGTCATGAGCGAAACAACTCGCCCGGAACTGCCCTCCAGTCCTGGCAGTTCATTCCCGCCTTGCCAATCAAAGGTGCACTGGGCAGCAGCTTTGCAATTCCACATAAGCGCAAGCGCGAGGGCCCACACAATCGAACGAGCTCGCATTGCATGACTCCTTGCCTGTTTTGGAAATCACTCTGTTTTGGCCCGGAATACCCACGTAGTTCCGGTTGTGGGGCCGACGCTGGGGTCGTAGGCGCAGCCGTTGTACGAGTCAATTCGCCACGTGTAGAACTCACCGGGGATCAAATGGCCTTCCTGGAGGAACTGCGATGGGATTTCAAAGATCGCGAAATTCCCCTGGCCCACGCCGGCCACGTCGCCGACCAGCGCCGGGACGTCCTGGGTGATGGTTCCAACTTTCAGATAGACCTTGAAGAACTCCGTCTCGTCGGTTTGCTTCCATTTAAGGGTTGTCACGACAAGTTCTACATCGGGATTGCCGCTGTGCGCCGGCTCGGGGTCGGTGGCAAGGCCGGGCTTCAGGTTGTGTAGTGGGCCGAAATCCCACGGCCATAGACCCGAATCAATTGAGTTTTTCACTTCGTCGTCAAGCATATCAAGTGTAGGTGTCGCAAGTGGTAACCGGCAACCTGCCGAAGCCTTTACGGCAGCAAACACATGCTCTTCCATTCGTACGTCGTCGCTTACGTGATCATCGCTCGTCCACATTGACCAGGCGGATTCCTTTTCGAGCGAGCTTTCAAGATTCGTGGTGAACGAGCCGTTGCGCACAACTTTCCAAGTCAGGTCCCACTGGTTGTTGACGCTGTACGGCTCTTCCCAATGCGGCGTCTGATCGTAGGCGTCCCAGCGCTCGTAGCGATTGCCCGCGAGATGGAATTTCTCGTCGTTGGAGGGGACGTACACATTGCCACACGGTGCAGGGCAATAGTCCGTCGTCGTCGCGGCACGTACCGGATCGCCAAACCGCGTGGTCCCATCGCCCCAGCCGCTGGGCCATTCCTTGGAGGAGCGGTACCAGTTGTGAAGGATGTTGATGCGCGGAGCCTGCGAACCGTTCCCCGACGCCATTTCGGTCATGTAAACGGCGTTGCCGACGACGTTGTTATAGAAATCAACGCGTTCCGGTCCGCTGAACAACATCTGCCGCATGAACGTACCGGCAATCAGGTTGTGGCAGAAGGTGATCCCCTCGTCCGCGGCGAAGGCCCCCACGCCGCCGCTGCCGATGCCGGCCTTGCAGTTCTCATACACACCGCCCCCGATGATGCAATGCTGCACCGTCAGGTGGCAGACCGAGCCGTAAATCGCGAGGTTGTCATCCTGTGACGCACCGATCGAACAATGATCGACGATGACGTTGTGCGTCACACGATACTCGCCGCCGATGGCCAGCGAGCGAGCACAATGGAACTTGCCGTGCGTGTTCACGCCGGATCGAAATCGCAGATACCGCAGAATAACGTGACTGCTGTCCTTCACCGTGAACTGGTTTCCCGTGATGGTGATGCCGCCCTGCGGATAGTTCTGGCTGTACGGCGCGGTGCTGCCGTCGATCTTGACATAATGACCGCGCAAATCGAGCTGGGTGACCAGATTGATCTCGCCCGTCACATCAAACTCAATGAAACCTCCCGTGGGCAACGGCTGTTCGCCATTGAAACAATCGCCTTGATCCTCGGGATCGTGCTGGAGACAGCCGATTTCAAATGTCAGAATGTAGCGAAGCGTCCCATGCAGAGTTGATGGAACAGGCGTTTCGGTCGACGGGTAATACAGCGCTGGATCGTAGTCGGCTAGCGATGTCACGGTATAGGTCGGCAAGTTTACGGGGTAGTATGAAAACGCATACCGGCCGTACCCCGTCGCGCCTGTAAACGCGAGATTCGGATTCTCGTCAAGCTCGGGGCAGGTAATTGTCCCCGCGTCCAGCCTGGTTGACGTTGAAAGCAGCATTGCAATTAAGAGAAAGAGAATGTGTGTGTGTGTGTGTGTGTGCACGGTTGTCTAAATTGCCCGTTATGAGTCATTCGGCTTCTCCTTTGCCCCCAAAGGTGACGTCCGGCCGTCCGCGAGCGACCGGCCCGAGGTCCTTCCAGCCGGCCCATGCCCATGCCCGCAGTGTAACCAAGCACCCCGCACACGTGCAAGAAATTTTGACAAAAAAATGAGTCTGCTTCGTCCCGATCTAAGCTGTCTCAATCGCGAGACAATCGACTTGCATCACGCCCCTGATCCAACCACGCACCCTGCTTTTTCAGCTTCTGCGGCACATGGGTTTCCGACACGAACGAAATACTCCTGGCCATCAGACTCTCAACTTCCACCTTGTTCGAGCAGGCAATGGACGGGCAGCTTCAATTCGTCGTGCATGCGCCAAAGCATGCGACGCATGGCGCGGAACCTCCGGCCGGCAGCCCTTTGTGCCGGTGAGGTTGCGATCGGATGTCCGGATGTCCAATGATTCAGATGATCCGGGACATGGCGTGGTTCCGGTGAATTGTTCCACCAGCTAAACGAATCAATTAGATTTCCCGGAATACCTCATGCAGCGTGCGACGAAGGAAGAAAGACAGAGATCGCCCGACCGCTCAATCAATCGAAAAACGACCAATCCAAGCATGCAAAAACCGACCATTAACCACGGATCGCGGCCCCCTAATTGCTGATCCGCCCCAGCGCCTCATCCACCGAGGGCGACACGTCGAAGAAGCGGTCGAGCTTCGTCGTCTTCAGCACACCGTCCACAAACGGCGACAGCGCCGCAAGAATTACCTTTCCCCCCATCGAATTGGCCTGCGTCACGACGCGCACCAGATCCCCAATGCCCAGCGAACCGATGAAAGCCACATGCGACAGATCGAGCACCAGCCGCATCTTGCCCTGGTCGAGCAGCTTCACCACCTCGTCCACGAGCAGCGACTTGTTGCCGCCGGTCAGGTCGCCGAACGCCCGCACGACGGGAATCGCTCCATGATGTTGCACGTCGATCTGCATGATCGCACGAATTCCTTTGCTCGCTATCCACCGCCGCCGGATTTCGGTTCGGCGGTTTCCACCGTGGGCGGGGTGGGCTTCGGACCGGCGGTCGTGTCCTTCGGCCTCGAATCGCGCCGCGCGGACTCCCGTTCCTGTTGGGAGCGGTACCGCACGATGTTGCGACCGTCCTTCCAGCCCTGATCGTACCCCGATTTGTATTCCGGGTCCATCATCCACAGCCAAAGCCAGCCGCCGCTGTCGTCGAAGAGCGCGTTCTCGGCGTCGCGCTTGCCGTCTTTGTGGCCCCTGGCGTATTCACCTGATGAACGGCGCATCGTGCGATTTGTCTCGCGCTCACCGGGATCGCGTAGTTCGTTCTCGCTGCATGCGCCGCCGCACCACACCGCGAGGGAAATCCACGCGATGCGAGACCAACTCCATTGCGGCGTGCGGCGGCTGATCGTCCGGCGCTGCATGCTACTTTCCCTTTCGCGGTGCATACCGGCCCGCTTCGCACGTCACGACAAAACTCTCCGCCATCGTCTTGAGCTGCTCCCATTCGGTTCGGATCCGCTTGGATTCTTTGTCAGAGATCGCTCCGTCATCCGCCACCGCCCGGCTCACTTCGTTCAACAATTCACTGAAGCCCTGCACCAATTGCTGCGTCGATTGAAGCAGGTCGGCGTCGATGTCTTTGAATCCCGCCGTGGGATTAAACACGAAAAAACCGCCAGCCTGCTGGCACAACCATGCAATCACTGGAATGTGCCCCGTCACGCGGACGATTTCGCGCACCCGGTCGAGCGGATTCTTCGCGCCGCTCGCGTCGGGGTCGTTCGGATCGGATTCCTCGCACCACTTATAGACCAGCGCGGTACTCAACTTCAGCTCGGCGGCGAGTGCCTTCACGCCGACCTTGTCCGCCGCTTCACGCAGCACTTCGTACGATTCCATCGAACAGACTCCTTCGCAGCCGAACGGGGCCGATTCATCGCTCGCCGCGTCCCGTGGCGGTCGGGATTATAATCGTCGCGCGGGTTGCCGGTCGAATCGCCGCCGGCCTCCCACCGCGAGGATCGGTAATACGAATGATGTCTAAACAGGCCGATCCCTTTCAGACCCTGACCATGCTACGGGAGACGCTGGCGGCCGCCGGCCTCTCGCCGCGCAAGCTCTACGGTCAGCATTTCATGATCGACCGCAATCTGCTGGAGAAGCTCGTCGAGTCCGCCGAGCTGACCCGCAACGATGTGGTGCTGGAGGTCGGTGCAGGCACTGGAAGCCTGACCGGGCATCTCGCGCAGCGCGCCGGCCAAGTCATCGCCGTGGAAATCGACCAGCGATTGGCTCCGATCGCAGCGGACAAGCTGGCGGGATATGACAATGTGCAGTTGATCGTCGGCGACGCGCTGGCGCGCAAGTCACAGATCGCTCCCGACGTGCTGACCGCGCTTCGCGACGCACAGGCTTCCATTGGTGGTTCGATCAAACTCGTGGCGAACTTACCCTACGACATTGCGACGTCGCTGGTGATCGATCTGCTGATCGGCGAGCCGCAACTGGCGCGGCTCTGCTTCACGGTGCAGGACGAAGTCGCCCGGCGATTCCTCGGCAAGCCGGATACCGATGATTACGGCCCGGTGAGCATTCTGACGAATGTATTAACCATGGGCCGGCGCATCGCCAAGGCCCCGCCGCAGGCCTTCTGGCCCGAGCCGAAGGTGGACAGTGCGCTGGTGCGATTGGACGTGACGGCAAAGCCGGACGCGGCGCCGACCTTGACGCACGCGGAGCGCAGCGAATTCGCCTCGCTCGTGCGGCATTTCTTCCAATACCGCCGAAAAACAATCGGGGGAATCGCCCGCAAATCGCCGTGGGCGGTTCGATTGCCGGACGCGCTGGTGGATTTGAAAATCGATCTGAAGGCCCGGCCGGAGACGGTCTCGCCGCAACAGTGGCTCGCCTTGTTTCAATGTGTGGCGGAGCGAACAGCCGACTGACCGGGCCGACCGCCAAAAGCCACGACCATGCCGCCCTGATTCTCGCGCTCGAGCGGATTACTGTTCGAACTGTCGCACGGCGATCGGGCCGCGCTCGAGGCCGACGAAGTTCAGGAAGCGCTCAAGCGGCAACCGCGGGATTGACAGCTTTTCCGCACGGCGGACGGCCTCGTCGTACAGCTCGCGCTCGCTCATGGCCTTGCGCGTTCGCACGTCTTTCGTGACATCGACCTCGGGCGATTTGACAATCGTCGGGACGGCCGGAGCCGCGGGAGTCGGTGTGGGTTTATCTTCCGCCGCTTCATCGCCACTCGATTCCTCGCTGCCGGTTACGTCGTCGCCGCCCGAATCATCGGAATCGGCTGATTCATCGCTCGACTCGCCGGCATCCGCGGACTCGTCGCTCGAAACGTCGTCGGACTCGGCCGAGTTGTCATCGCTGATTTCCGTAGCGGCCGACTCGTCGGTTTTCGCGCTGCCTGCATCATCGGCGGCTGCGCCGGGCGACAGCGTGTCCTCCGGCGGCGACGGCTCGGTGCCGAGCACGACGTAATCCGTTGACGCATCGACGCGATCCACGATCTCGCCGCCGAAGCGCCTGATCAGCGCCTTGACCGCGTCAGCCCCGCGCAAATCAGGCGTGCCGTCGAAGTCCGTATCAAACCGGCCGATCACGACAAACCGCTGTTTCTTGCTGCGGTCCCGGCTCAACACGATGTTTCCGACCTTGTCACCCTCAAGGATCGGATCATCCGGCGAGGGTACGCTGATGACGCGACATTCGCTCGTCCGCTCGCCGACGCTGACAACTTCGATGAGCCCCTTGCCGCGCCCGTCGCTCGGAACCCGCGCCACCCCTGAATACACGGCAAACGTCAACCCGAGCACGACGCGATCGCGCCGCCCCAGGTCGATGTGAACCAGCGAATCACCCGGCAACGCACGAAGAATTGATCCGACCGGATTCCTCGCCACGGCCAATTCCTGTGCGCCCTCGGCGCCCGGACCGCGCAGCGACGCCAGCGCCGCCTTCTGTTCGTCCAGCAGCGCCTCGCGGTGCGAAAGCTCCTCGATCAGCTTGCGCCGCATCGACGCCGTGTCCCGCCGCATCGCGTCCAACTCGTCGCGCTTTTCGCCGATCTGCGCCGCCAGCTTTTCCACCTCGCTGGACTTGGTCTTCTCGTATTCGCTCTTGGCGTTTTGAAGCTCTTCGACCTTCGCGTTGATGGCCGCCAGCTGATCGCGAAGCTCCTTATCGATCGCTTCATTTCGGTCGAGCGCGCCCTTCAAATCGGCCAGCGCCTTCTCCTGCGCTGCTTCGGCCTTCTGACGCGCATCCTTCTCCCCCGTGTACAACTCGTGCAGGTTCTCGATGACCCCGACGGCGCCCAAGGCCGGGCTGACCTTGTCAGGCGAGTCGATCTTGCCCGCATCCACAATCTTCTTCAGCGCCGCGTCCAGCTTCGACAGCGCGACCGCGGGAGGATCGTTCTGATTCCCCGAAAGACGACCGCTGGCCATTTGCAGGGCGCGGTTCAATTCCCCGACGATGGATTTCCCGGAGGCCCCGGCATCGGGCACCAGTTGTCGTGCGACCGATTCATCGTTGCCCTTGGCGAGTTTGGCCTTGGCCGCCGTGGCCTGATCGGCCGCGGTCCGAAGCGATTCCTGATTCGTAAATTGCCAGATCGACAGTCCGGCCATGATCGCGGCCACGACAATGGACACAACCATGCCGATCGTGGAAGCGTTCGACCCGCCACGTTGTGGGGCGACACCCGCCATGGGCAACTCCTGCATTTGCGCCGTCGTGCGGCGTCTGAATCAGCCGGGCTTAACCTGCACGGCCCCCCGTGGGATGGTAAGCAACCTGTTCGGTACTTCGCGTTCGGTGGGATTGAGTCCGGTATGTCCTTCCCGACATCACGCGGCACGAAGCACATCTAAGTATCTGCGAACCAAGGCCGAATGTCAACGTTCATCCCCCAAACAACCGTCTACCCGACTCCCTCCGTTTGCGTCCTTAAACCCTCGCGGTTAAAGGGTAAATCCGCACGCCCTTATGGGCCATGCGCCGCGCGGCGCCGGCCCCGGCCTGCAAGAGACCCTGACCCGGTCCGAAAGACCCGGCCTCCCGATGCCCAAGTCATCGCTCTACCTGATCGACGGCCACTCGCAAATCTACCGGGCCTACTACGCGCCGTTTGGAAATTTGACCAGTCCGACCGGTGAACCGACCCGCGCGATTCACGTCTTCGTACAGATGCTTCTCAATCTCCTGCGCGATCGCAAGCCGACCTACCTCGCCATGGCGCTGGACGTGAGCGATGAAACCGTTTTCCGTGTGAACATCGACCCGACTTACAAGGCCCACCGCGACCCGCCGCCCGAAGACTTGCCCCCGCAGATCGAACGCATCATCGCCATCGTCTCGGCCATGGGCATCCCCATCCTGCGGAAGAATGGTTTCGAAGCCGACGACCTCCTCGCCACTCTCGCGGCGCGACACGCCGGACCGGACCTGGATGTCTTCTTCGTCAGTCGCGACAAGGACCTGGATCAACTGCTGAATGACTATATTCGCCTTTACGATCCGGCGAAGGACATCGAGATCGATGCCGCCGCCGTCGCCGCCGAAAAAGGCTACGGCCCGGAGCTGGCCGTCGAGGCCCAGATGCTGATGGGCGATGGCACCGACAACGTCGTCGGCGTACACGGCGTCGGACCGAAGAAGGCCGCGCAACTCCTCCAGAAATACGGCAGCGTTGCCGGGATCATCGCGCATGCCGACGAATTGACACCCAAGCTTCGCGAGAACATCCTCTCATTTCGGGATCGAATGGACACGGTGCGGCAACTGGTCACACTTCGCCGCGACGTCCCGATTGAATTCGACCTCGCCCAGGCCGATGCATCGCGATTCAACCCCGCCGCCGCCGAACCGCTGTTGCGCGAACTGGGGCTGAATCGGCTGCTGGAGCGCATCGGTGCCTCCCGAATCGGCCAGCCGATCGCGCAGACCACTCCAACCGATGACGACGCACCGCCCACGTCGCGATCGAAGCGAGTCGGACGAACCTCCTCGTCCGATTTGTTCGCAGACCCGAACAGCGTGCCGGATCAACCCGCGATGGCAGTGCCTTCCGCCGCCGAATCGTCGCCTCCGCGCGAGGTCTCCGGCACCCTGTTTGACATGCTGCCCGCACAGTCATCCGCCGCGCGCTACCAACTCGTCGACACCGACGACGCCTTGCACAAACTCGCGGAGCGGCTCACCCGCGCCGGCGCGTTTGCCTTCGACACGGAAACCACCGGGCTGAATCCAACCATCGCGAAGCTGGTCGGCATCAGCGTCGCCTGGGCCGATGGCGAAGCGGCGTACGTCCCTGTGATGGGCGTCGGCCGAATCGTCTCGTTGGAGACGGTGCGCGGCGTGCTGGGGCCGATCTTCGCTGATGCGAACATCAAAAAGTGCGGACAGAATTTGAAGTATGATCTGACGGTCCTGCACGGTGCGGGGTTCGAAGTGAACGGCGTCGAGTTTGATTCAATGATCGCCAGCTTCGTGCTCGATTCCACGCGCCGCTCACACGGCATCGACGCCCTCGCCGCGGATTTGCTCGGCATCCGCAAAATCGCCACGCACGAATTGATCGGCAGCGGGAAAAAACAGACGACGTTCGATCAGTTGCCCACCGATCGCGTCTGCGAATACGCCGCCGAAGACGCCGACGTGGCATGGCGGCTGCGCAAGCTGCTCGGCGCGCGGCTGACCGACCCGGAACTCAAGCGCCTGTTCAACGAGATCGAAATGCCGCTCGTTGAGGTTCTCGCGCGCATGGAACAGGCGGGCGTCGCGCTCGACAAACCGCTGCTCGCGAAAATGAGCAGGGACTTGGCCGCGCGGATGAGCGATCTCGAGCACGCCATCCACGACGCCGCCGGCCACCCCTTCAACATCAACAGCACCCAGCAACTTGCGGAAGTTCTCTTCGACGAGCGCAAGCTGCCCGTCATCAAACGGACAAAAACGCTCCGCTCCACCGATGCCGACGTGCTGGAGCAACTCGCCGACCAGCACGACGATCCCATTCCCAAGCTGCTTCTTGAATACCGCGAACTGGCCAAACTCAAAGGCACCTACATCGACAGCTTGCCGGAGATGGTTAACCCGCGCACCGGTCGCGTGCATCCCTCGTTTCATCAGACCGGCGCGGTCACCGGGCGACTTTCGTGCAGCGACCCGAATCTGCAAAACATTCCGATCCGCACCGAGCTGGGAGCCGCCATCCGCCGCGCGTTCGTTCCGGGCGATGCCGACTCCGCACTCATCAAGGCGGACTATTCGCAGATCGAGTTGCGCGTGCTGGCCCATTTCTGCAAGGACGAGAACCTCATCGCCGCGTTTCGCGAGGACCGCGACATTCACGCGTTCGTCGCCGCGCAACTCGCCGGCGTGCCCATCGAACAGGTCACCAAGGATCAGCGCGCCCGCGCCAAAACCGTCAACTTCGGCATCATCTACGGCCAGTCCGCCTTCGGACTGGCGCGGCAGACGGGCATGTCGCAGACCGAGGCCAAGGCGTTCATCGACCGGTATTTCGCCCGGTATCCGCGCATCCGCGCTTTTCTCAATGAGTGCATCGCGCACGCGAAAAAACACGGCTTCGTCAAGACCATGCTCGGCCGCCGCCGCGCGATCACGGACATTGCCAGCCGCAATCCCTCGGCCCGCGCCGCCGCCGAACGCTTCGCCGTCAACACCGTCGTACAAGGCACCGCCGCCGACCTCATCAAGCTGGCGATGATCCGCATCGACCGGCGCATTCGAGAAGAGCGACGGCCGTCGCGCATGATCCTCCAAGTTCACGACGAACTGGTCTTCGACGTGCCGAAACGCGCACTGCGCGCCGAAGCCGACATGATCACCGGAGAAATGTCTGCCGCGCTCGCGCTGGAGGTGCCGATCAAAGTCGACGTCGCCGCCGGGCCAAACTGGCTTGACGTCTCGCCGATCGAATAGCCACTCGCACCGCAATGGGTATGGGCGAGTCGTATTGGGCGGCTCCAGGAGATACGCCGCATCGACCTTCTGGTCAGGAATCCCTAGTGCCCGATCGTCGCGCGCTGAAATGGGCATCGGCGAGAGACGCGCACCGCAGGCTCACCCGGGCCATACGATGGACCGTGCGAATCCCCGCTGCCGCCAGACTCAACATTTAAGGATCATGGCTCATGGGTTAGCGCTTCTCCCATCCCGTTGACATCCCAATTCTGCCCGCCAATACTCTCTCCGCAGTTTCGCCCCCATCGTCTAGAGGCCTAGGACACCGGCTTTTCATGCCGGCGACCGGGGTTCGAATCCCCGTGGGGGTGGTTCTTTCGCCGTTTTTAGTTGTCCCAGGGCGATTCCACAACTTCCTGCGGTTTTTTACTATCAGGTTCCCCCGTTCGCGGCTAAGATGCCCCGCGATTGGGCGGCGCGGTCCCTCGTCGAATCGAGGCGCCACGCGAACCGCCAGAAACCTTCAGGAGAACGGATTGGAACTGCCACGTCGCAAACCAGATGACATTTACCTTCCGGACGGCGAATTCCAAGCCATCCTCAATCGTCTGCGACAGCGCACGGACGCGCACGACCTGAACATCGGCATCGTCTATGCGTTCGACTTTCGCACACGCATGCTCCCCTACTGGTACGCCGACAAACGCATGGCCCCCGGGTGCGTGCGGATCCTGGCGGACTGTCTGACCGTCGCGGGCTTTCGCAACGTCCGCGTCGTCCTCCAGCAATGGACGCCCAACTTCACGCCGAGCCTTGCGCGGCTGAACGGAAAACCGCTCGACATGCTCCTGGTCTCGGCGATGCAGATTCACGCCGAGCCGGCCTATGACCTCATCCGCGAAGCGCATGCCATGGGCGTGCGACGGCCGCTGATTCTCGCGGGCGGGCCCAAGGCCGTGTACGAACCGGCCGATTATTTCGAACTGGGTCCGCAACCGGGCGTCGGGGCGGATTGCGTCTCCACCGGCGAAGTATACGTTTTCCTTGCACTGCTTGAGCGCATTCTCGATCTGACGCGGCCCGGCGAGAAACCGCTGGCGGGCTTTGAGCGCGCCCGGCGCTGCGGCGCACTGAAAGACATTCCCGGCCTTGTGTATCTCGATCCGACGCGCCCGGCGGACAAACCGGTCGCGATCAACACGGGCGTCCAACGCCTGCTGCGCGACCTCGATGAGATGCCCATGCCCGACGCGGGCTATCGCCTGCTCGAGCCGCCGCACAAAAAGCAGACACTCGCCCCGCAGCCCTTTCCGGCGCACAAAGTCGGCAAGGTCTCGATGGTCGCCTCGGTCATCTCGACGCAGGGCTGCAAATTCGCCTGTTCGTACTGCCCGATTCCGGCCCTGAATCAGCGCACGTGGCGGCACAAAAGCCCGGCGCGCCTTGCCGCCGAAATCAAGCACATCTACGAGAACTTCGGCATTAAGGAATTCTTCAGCACCGACGACAACTTCTTCAATACGCGAAGCACCGTCATCGACCTGATGACCGCCATGGCCAACACGACCACGCGCGGCCGTCCGCTTGGCGAGGTGATCCGCTTCTACACCGAGGCGACCGAGTACGACGTCCACAAGAACATGGACATCCTGCCGCTCTGCAAAAAGGGCGGACTGGCGGCCATCTGGTTCGGCATCGAGGACATCACCGCCGAACTGGTCAACAAGGGCCAGACCCCTGGAAAAACGACGGAAGTCTATGACCGCCTCCGCAGCCTCGGCATCGAACCGATGGCCATGATGATCCACAACGACCATCAGCCCCTCCGCTCGCCGCCCGGCACACTCGAAGGCGTCATCAACCAAGCGCATTACATGTTCGAAAAGGGCGCTGTGTCATATCAGTGTACCTACCTCGGCCCGGCCGTCGGCACCGTCGATTTCGAGGCTGCCGCCAAGGGGCGCGTCATCTTCAAGTCCGTCGGCGGCAAGCCGATCCCGCAGGCGTTTCAGGACGGCAATCACGTCGCCGCGTCGCGCCATCCGCGCCCGTGGGAGCGGCAGCTCAACATCATTCGTGCCTACTCGGCCTTCTACAACCCGATCAACGTTCTGCGCATCCTCGGAAACTGGCGAAACGACCGGCTCTCGGCGCGGCGATTATTGTTCCAGGTGATCGGCCTCATCGGCATCGCCATCACCGCCCCCGCCCTGTGGAAATGGTCGCGCCGGCTGAAGAACGGCCCCATCGAAGTCTGGGACGGTCTCCAGCTCGCCCGCATTCCCATGATCGACGCCCAAGCCGGCCACGAGATCAACTGGGGCATCGAGTACCTGCCCAATCCCGAGCTGCCGCAGAAGGACGAACGCCGAATCGTTCGCGAGACCTCCTCGTTCCGCGACGCCGCGCGCAAAGCAGAACGCGAGTCGGAAGCGGTCGCGGTCTGACCCGAGGCACGCGCGGACCGCCGCGTGCGCATCTCTGGTGCCGCTATCATTCTCGGCATGCCCGACGCAATCCTTCAAGATCGACCGCGCGGGTTTCGCGCGGCGCGACTCGTTCTCACGCTGATCGCGCTGGCGGCCGCGCTTGTTGCCGCCCTCTGGTGGTACATCGGCCGCGCCGGCTCCACGCCGCTTGAACGCTGGATCGGTCGGCAACTCGTCGCTGCCATCGAGCAGCACATCTCGCCGCGCGTCGTCTTTTCCGATCTCGATTATCTGGCCCCGCTGACGATCGTGATCGACGATCTCGCTCTGCTCAATGGCGAAGAGCGCATCCTCGCGGTCCATCGCGCGACCCTTTCCCTCGCGGAGATTCCCAAGGAGGGCCGGCCGATCCAGATCCGCGAGATCGACCTCGACCGCCCCATCCTTCGATTCGTGGCCGACGAAGCGGGCCGCATGTCAGGTTGGAGCGGTTTCGCGCGAACGCACGGCCCGATCACATCCGCCGCGTCGAAGCCTGCGCCGGACGCCGACTCCCCGCGATTGAGCGACCTCCTCGTCCTGCGACAGGCGTCGATCCGCAAGGGCCGCATCCTCTACGACGCCGGCGAGGGCCACCCCGCCATGATCCTGCCTGGCATCGAGCTGT
>QEVG01000024.1 GCA_003576905.1 Planctomycetota bacterium
GGACATCGACATCCAGCGGCGCGAAAGCGACCTGGCGCTGGGAACCTTCGGCCGCGGCTTCTACATCCTCGACGACTACGCGCCGCTGCGGATGGCAAGCGAGAACCTGTTTGAGAACGAAGCCGTACTGTTCCCCGTGAAAAAGGCCCGGCAGTACATCCAGACCAGCCGGTTTTCGGGACGGACGGGCCGAGGCTGGATGGGGACAAGCTACTACACAGCGCCGAATCCACCGTTCGGAGCGACGTTCACCTATTACCTCAAGGAAAAAATCCAGACACGCAGGGAAAAGCGAAAAGAAGCGGAGAAAAAGGCCATCGAGGCCGGGGACGCGCCGCGCATTCCGACCCTCGACGAACTCCGCGCCGAGGACGAGGAAAAGGAACCTGCGATCATCCTCACGGTTCGCGACGGCGACGGCGCCGTCGTCGCCCGCGTTACCGGGCCGCGCGACAAGGGCATTCACCGGGTGTCATGGAACCTGCGCTATCCGTCGTCCGACCCCGCCGAGTTGAAGGCCGGCGACGAGCAGCCGGACTGGGCGCCCGATTCCGTGGGACATCTCGTCGCGCCGGGCACGTATTCGGTCACGCTCGAAAGGGAGGTTGACGGCGCGGTGACTCAATTGGCCGGCCCCGAATCGTTTGAGGTCGTACCGCTGAATCTCGCGACCTTCGCCGCGGCGGACAAGAACGCGGCCTTGGCGTTTCAGAAGAAAGTGAATCGCCTCAACCGCGCCGTGCAAGGCGCGTCCCGCGCGGCGGGCGAGGTGCAAACGCGGATCGCGCACCTTCGGCGCGCGCTACTGGACACTCCGGCGGCCGATCCGGCGATGCTCGCGGAACTTCGCGAACTTGATATGCGATTGAACCGGATCGTCACGGAGCTGCGCGGCGATGAAACGCGCGCAAAACGCGAAGAGGCGGCGCCGCCGTCGATATCCGAACGCGTCAGCAACGTCCTCTACGGCCAGTGGTTCGTCACCAGCGCGCCGACGAAGACGCAGCAGGACGACTACCGCTACGCCGCCGACGCCTTCAGAAAGGTCCTCGCCGAACTGCGCACACTCGCCACCGCCGATCTGGCCGCATTCGAAGCACGCATGGAAGCCGCCGGAGCCCCGTGGACGCCGGGCCGCATCCCGGAATGGACCGACGATTAACCCCGCCGCCCGAGGTCAGCCGTGTCAAGCGGCACGAAATTGTGCACGGCGGCCCTGCGGCTCGCTGTTCCATTGCCGCCCTCGGTCCACCCGGCGCGCCGAGACATGAAGGGCACCCGCCACGGCGGGACGTCTCGCCAACACGCCGTCTTGAGGCTTCGGCGTTTCGTCATTTCCCTTACCCGCCAACGCGTGTACAATCGCCTCATCCCGAGCAAATGAGTCCGCGCACCCACCGGCCCCGCGCACGACGCTCGTCCGCCGGACTGCGCTCTGGAACCACACTTGGGATATGGTCATGAGAATCAGCAGGGCCCTTTTTGTCGTTGGATTCTGCGCGCCTCCTTTCCTTGCGGCGAGTCCGCGCGCGTACGCCACTTTCCACCTGATGCAGATCGAGCAGGTCATCGGCGGCGTGAGCGGCGACACCGACGCGCAGGCGATCCAGCTTCGCATGCGATCGAACGGACAGGAATTCGTCTCCGCGGCGCGGCTGCGAATCTGGGACAGCGCGGGCAATCCCACCCTGTTGCTGGACCTGACGACCAGCGTGACCCGAGGCGAGACGGGCAGTCGTATTCTCATCGCGACGCCGGCATTCATCGCGAAGACGCTTCCGAACGCCGAGGCGGACTTTCAGATTCCAAACGGCAGCCTGACCGCGATCCTCGCCTCCGGTTCGCTGACGTTTGAGGATGACCTCGGCACGGTGCTCTGGCGGCTGACCTGGGGCAACGCATCGTACACGGGACCGACAACGGGCGGGACGGACAACGATCAGGACGGTCAGTTCGGGCCCGGAGTTGCGGGAGCGCTCCCCTCCGCGGGCCTGACGGCGCTGATCTTCAACGGCGCGGCGACCGCGCCCTCCACCAACAACGCGGCCGACTACGGAACCACGCCGGGCGCGGCGGTCTTCACGAACAACGCCGGGTGCACGTACACGGTCGACGCGGGCCCGGCCTGCGGGGCGGTTGACAGCGACATGGACGGTACAAATGACGATTGCGACGCCTGCACCGATACCGACGGCGACGGAGCGGGCGACCCCGGCTTTGCGACCAACTGCCTCAATTCATGTCCGACCGACAACTGCCCCGCAGTACAAAACGCCAGCCAGGGAGACGCGGACAACGACGGGATCGGCGATGCGTGCGACACCTGCACAGACACCGATGGAGACGGCTTCGGAGATCCCGGCTTTGGCGCAAGCACATGCCCCGTGGACAACTGTGCCGGCACGGCGAACCCCGGACAGGAGGACGGCGACGGCGACGGTCGCGGCGATGTCTGCGACAACTGCCCGGCCCTTGCCAACGCCGACCAGGCCAACACCGATTCCGACGCGCGCGGCGACGCGTGCGACAACTGCCCCGGCGCGGCGAACAGCGACCAGGCGGACGCCGATGGCGACGGCACCGGCGACGCCTGCGAAGCCGGCGCGCCCGGCGGCGATGACGATGGAAACCCGGACGACGGCGGAGGGCCCGGCGGTTCAGACGGCGCGTGCGGTACGATGGGCGGCTGCGCCGGGGGCATGGCCTCCGCGGTCACAGCGGTCATGGCGGGACTTCCGCTGTTGCGCCGGCGGGTGCGGCGTCATTCAAAATCGGCGCCGCTCGGAACGACAAGATCAAGTTCCTGAAGCCAGGCTCGAAGCGATTCATCCTTGAGAAGCTCCCGCAGCGAATCGTCGCGCCGGGCGATGAAATCCGTATCGAAGTCCGGGCTCGCTCGATCGACGCGGGGCCGGCCATGATGATCGAACTGCGCGATCATGTAATCCACCCAGGATGACAGGTAGGTTCCGAGCGCCGAAGCGAGCAGGACCGCGCCGGAGGACCAGGGGCTCCATCGAATCACCCGGCCATAGGCGGGTCCGCGCTGTACCACGAGCCAGTCGGAGGCGTCTTCGGGGACGCCGCGGATGGGAATGAGTCCGGCGAAGGCGGCGGGACTGGACATGGACCGGACCATCCGTTCGATTTCGTGGATGCAGCAGAGGTGCTGATCGTGCGGCACCGTATCGAGATGCACGCGGAGGCCGTTGCAGGTGGAAAGGTAGATCGTGAGGTCGCGCGGCAGCGGGCCGACGACGGCTTCGAGTTGCGCCAAGTCGGCGGCCGAGGCAGGGGGACGGACGACGACGCGCTTGTCGAAATGGGCGGACAGCCGGTTCAGCGCCGAGTCGATCACACATTCGTGAATCATGATGCAGCCTCCGGAAACAGTGCGGCATGCGGTTGCGTGCGTGCGGTCTCGTCGAAGCAACCCCGCGCGGCGCGAACCGCGGCGAGATTGCCCTCGACGTAGCGGCCGCCGAGTGCTCCGACGGCGGATTCGACCGTCGGACCGTCGAGCCAGCCCTGAACAAGGACACCAAGACACAGCGCGGCCAACGCGGCCGACGCCCTGCCGGACGATTTCTCAAGGGAGGCCAGGTCGATGAACTGAAGCGACGCCTTGATGACCGGTAGCGTCACGGCGGCATCGGCGATCACACGACACCCGGCCGGCAGTGAAGAAAGCTCTCCCAGACGGCGCGCGCCGTCGTCGCTCAGAATCAGAACGAGATCGGGCCGGTCCACGCCGCTGTAACGGATCGGTCGATCGCTGACGATGAGTTCCGATACGGAGTGGCCCTTTCGCACGGTGATCGGAAAGTCATCGAGCTGCGCGGCGAACAGTCCGCCGGCGACGGCGATTTCGCCAAGGACTCCGGCGGCGGAGCGGATCCGCTGGCCGGCCGAACCGGCGATGCATATCTCGCGCCGACCCGGCCAGGCCAGCGCGGCGATTGAGGGCGGCGATGCCGACGGGCGGCTCGTGAGCGGTGGCTCGGGCTGGTGCGTCGACGCGACTTCCGTGGGCATGTCGCGCAACAGCCCCAGGGGAAGTCCGAACGTTTCGGATAGCGGCAGAAACGACGTCGGCTTGAACTTGTTCGACGGAACAAAGTACGCGGTGCAAAGCTCCCAGATGTCCAGGAGGGCGAAGCCGGGCGATCGCAGGGCGGCCTCGATCTTGTCACTGAGATCGGCGTCGAGCGCGCTGAACCGCCCCGCGTGTGCCGCGCCGTTGGCAATCACGGTCTGGCAGATATCGAAGGGACGCTCGACGGCCCCGCCGGGCGTCGTCGCCGTCCGCGCCTCGGGCGGTGTGGTCGGCGAATGCTGACCGCCGGTCATGCCGAAATTGAAATTGTTGCAGACCAGGATCTTGATCCCGATGCCGCGCCGCGCGGCATGGACCAGGTGGGCGGTCCCGATTCCGCAGCCGCCGTCACCAATCAACACGATGACCGACATGCCGGGCCGCGCCCGCTTGATGCCTTCGGCATAGGTGATGGAACGGCCGTGCAGACCGTGAAAAGTGTGGCAGGAGAAATAGCGATCGGCGGTGCCGATGCAGCCAATGTCCGAGACGATGCACACCTCTTCCGGCCGCAGGCCCATGCGGTCCATCGCCGCGCCGAGCGACTCAAGCACGGCCGCATGGGAACAGCCGGGACAGTAGCACATGTCGCCACGACGGGCCGTTAAAAGCGACGATTCCGGACAGGCGGCGCGACTCATCCGCAGAACCCCTCCATGACGGCGTTCAGGATGGTCCGCGGCGCGATGAGCCCGCCGTCAAAGCGGGTGAGCGACGAGATCTTTCCGTGCCGCACGACCCTTCGAATCTCCTCCACGTAGAGGCCGATGTTGAGCTCAGGCACGATGAGGTGCCGTACGTACGAAGTCACCGCACGGCGAACGGCATCGCCCGGCACGGGCCACAGGCTGTAGAGCGTCAGCCGAGATACGCGCCGGCCCATGCTCCGTGCCTCGTCCACCGCGTCGCGCGCCGCGCCGTCCGTCGCACCGTAGCAGATAACCAGCGCTTCCGCGTCGGGATCGATGTCCGCGTCGAAAAGCTCAAGACTGGTTCGCGCGCCCTGGATCTTCGCATCCAGATGGCGAAGCTTGCGATCGATCTTGCGACGGTCGATTGTGAGCAGCCCCTCCTCATCGTGAATGGAGCCCGTGAAACGGACGCGGGCCGGGCCGCCGATCGGCGCGAACGCCGGCACATCGTCGAGTTCGGCGACGCGGTAGGGATGGAAGTCGCCGTCGGACCCATGCATTGTTCTCGCGCGCTTCTCAGCGAGCGGAATTTCGTCCAGATCAACCGTTTGGCGCGTCAAGGCGATGTCCTTGGACGACAGGAGAATGACCGGCGTGCGAAGCCGCTCGGCGATGTTGAAGGCTTCATGGGTGAGGCGGTAGGCCGTGGCGGCATTCGTCGCGGCGAGCACGGGCAGCGGATATCCGCCTGACGTAATATGGCGTGCGAACAGAACATCGCCTTCTCCGGTCGCCGTCGCGCCGCCGGTCGCGGGTCCCATCCGCTGACAGTCAACAATGACCAGGGGCACTTCCCCCATCTGGGCGAGGCCGATGTTTTCGCTGTACAGGCTCATACCGGGCCCGGAGGTCGCGGTAAGGGCCCGCGCCCCCGTCATGGCGGCGCCGATGCACTGCCCGATGGCGGCGATCTCGTCCTCGGTCTGAACCGCCCTGCCCCCGCCGTCGGCGAAGGCATCGACGAAATCAGAAAGGATGGAGCTGGCCGGCGTAATCGGATAACCGGCGAAGAAATCGCAGCCCGCACGCAGCGCCCCGCGCACGACGGTCTGGTTGCCGGTCAGGAATTCACGCACGTTGCGCTCCCACGAAGGCGACGGACTGCTCGGACTTATCGAAGATGTAAAGACCGCGCCATCCAGCGTAGATCATCGCCTCATGATCGACGCCCGCGGGAATGTAGTGCGACTGCCCCGAGCCGTAGGATTCGCGGACGCCGCCCATTTCAAGTTCCATGTGCCCGGCCAGAACGATCCCCCACTGAGCTCCGTGCCGATGTCGCGGCACCAGCACATCGCGATCGGCGGCCATGAAAATCGTGAGGCCCCGGGGGCTCTTGAGCACGCGGCCGGTAAGGCCCTCATAGGTCAGCTCGACTTCGGGCCAGGAATCGACAAACGGCGGGAAACAGCATTCGACAACCATCGTACACCTCCCTCGGGCCCGAACGCTTCAGGCC
Organism: Planctomycetota bacterium; assembly: GCA_003576905.1. Taxonomy (GTDB): domain Bacteria; phylum Planctomycetota; class Phycisphaerae; order UBA1845; family UTPLA1; genus UTPLA1. Next base: position 6,248 of record QEVG01000024.1, read on the forward strand.
GGGACCCACGCGAGATCGAGAATCGTGTTCGTGGGCCTCGCCGTGTTGAAGACGGCCCGGACCGGCAGACCGATGCGGGCCTCGCCCTCCTTCAGCCAGCTCATCAGCTTCGTGCAGACGCCTTCGATCTCCACGCTGATCAGCGGCGTGCCGGGCGGCAGCTTGAACAACTCGCCCGGATACTTGACGACGCTCCACGTGTAGATTCGCCCCTGGGTCGGGGCCTCGATCCATTCCATTGTTCCCCAGCAGTCAGGGCATTCGCACCGGGGCGGAAGCCATAAGCGCTTTTCGGGACAGCCCTGGTTCGTGCATCGTGTCGCGAGGAGCTTTTGTTCGCGGAGGCCCGCGAAGAACCGGCCCCATCCGCCGTAACTGTGATGGTGTCCCCAGGTCTTCGGGTTGATCACCACGAGGGGATCGTCGCTTACCTTCTCAAGCACCTTGTTCGGCCACGCCGTTGCCATGATCCGCTCCGTGCCCTGTCAGGGTCGTTCGAGAATCGCGCAGGTCACATGACTGCCGGTGCCGGCGTGCGAGATCGCGCAGCCCCGCCGCGCGTTTTTCACCTGGAGGCTTCGAAAATCCGCCGGCTTCTTTTTTCCGTAGCGGCTCCAGCGTTCCGGGTCGGCATGAAACTTGTCCCACTTGCCCTGAAGCTGCCAGAGGATTTCGACAAGCTGGAAGATCCCGGTCGCGCCGACGGCGTGCATGGTTCCGATCAGCCCGCCGGATAAGTTCGTGGGCAGCCTCCCCTCGTAGTACGCATCTCCGGACTCGATGAACTCCCTGCCCCGGCCGTACGGACGCAGGCCGATGTCTTCATACGTCTGCACGTCGCTGATCGTGAAGGCGTCATGTGTTTCCAGGAGATCGAAATCAGCGATCGGGTCCTTGATGCCCGCCATGTGGTAGGCGAGATACGCCGCCATGCGCGAGGCGAGGAAAGAGCTGAAGCCGGGCCAGTCCCGCCGCTTCTGGGAGAAGTATTCGCCGTAGGTCGCCTCGGTCTCGTTCGGAAGAAGCAGAATCGGCATATGGCGCCGATCCGCGGTGCGAAGGGTATGCGAGCCGCCGCAGATCGCGGCCAATCGGATTGGCTGGTCGGCGTACCTGAACGCGGTTTCCTCGTCGCACACCAGCAATACGGCCGCACCGACGCTCATCGCGCAGCATTCGAGGAACGCGAGCGGGTGGGAGACGATCTCATTCTTCAATATTTCGTCGACCGAGTACCTGCCGGGATTCTGAGAGTATGGGGAGTAACAGGCATACTCGTGGTTCTTGCAGGCGATCCGGGCGAGCGTCTCGCGCGGAACGTTGTTTTCATATTGGTACCGCTGGGCCATCAGCGCGTAGTAGCTGGCGTACATCCAGCCCAGTTCGCTCTCGAAGTCCTTGCACGCGGCGGATGCGATGTAGGAATTGCCCACCTTTGTTGAAACTTCGTCCATGCGCTCCCAGCCCACCACGGGCACGCACGACGCATAGCCACTTGCCACCGCCTGGGCCGCCGCCAGGACCGCCGACCCGCCGGTCGCGCCCCCGGTCTTGACTTCGATGTTGCCGAGCGGATCGAAGCCGAGGTAGTCGTGTACTTTTGCGGCGGCGAGGAGCTGGTCGCCGAAGTGATCGGCGAACTGGGAATAGACGCACCAGTTGACGCCGCGTCGCACCTCTTCCGAGGATACCTTCAGGTCGTTTTCCTCCACGGCCATGCGGAGGGCTTCAAGACACAACTGGCAGCTGTTCTTTTCGGGATAGCGCTTTCGAAAGTCCGTCAGCCCGCCGGCGATGACGTAGACAGGCCGCTCAAATCGGGGAATCCTCAGATTGCCGGGTCCGAAACGTATCATGCCGCATCTCCCTTCATCGCGTCGGGACAGACTCCCTCCCCGACCCGGTCCGCCGGCTGGCGCCTCTCGAGTCGCCGCCCCGGCAACGAGCATCGCGAAAACGCTGTCGATGAGTCCGCGTCGGAATCACGTTCGGGCAATCGCTCCGACGATGGGCTGGGTAATCTGTTCCCAGTCGTCCCGTCGCATGCGCACGGCCTCGGTATGCGAGCCGATCTGCATGAACAGGCGCTCGTCATAGCGCAGCCGGTGGTCCATGATGGTGCGAATGCCGAACAGATTCCCGACCGGTGGCTCCGCGCCGAGTTCGCAATCCGGGAAGAGCGACTTCATTTCGTCTTCCGTGGCCAGCCGGACGCTCTCCTCGCCGAGAAGCCGGGCGACCTTGTTGAGATCGACCTGGTCCGGTGCCGCGACCACACACATCGCGAACCCGCGCGCCCCGCGCACGACGACCGGCTTGGCCACTTCATAGCCGGACACATGCTCGGCTGCGGCGAGGTCCTGCGAGGTGTAGGTCGGGCGATGCCATAGCTTCTTGTATGGAATCTCCTGGTCATCGAGGACTTTTTCGAGCTTCATGGCGACACTCCTTTCTGGCAGGTGGGTCTCTGAGCCGCGCCCTGCAAGCGAGATGGAGTGCGGCCGGCAGGGCGCCGCGTTTCAACCGGGCGAAAGAAGCAGGTATGAGCGCCGAACGTCAGCCCCTGGTTCTCCAGGATCCACACCCGAACCGGCGGGCCTCGCGCATACCTCGGCACATTCCGATGAAATCCACGTAGCAAGTGCTGTGCCACGGCGCGCAAGGGTGCGGGTTAGAGGCGTCGCAGACGCCAATCGACGCGGAAGAATCGCGCAGGCGATCTGGAACGCGGTAGGAGGGAATCGATGAGTCGCATCGCGGGGCGAGGAAGCGGGCCTCTCACCCGGCCCATCCCGCATGAACTCGACTGCAAACGCGGAAATTCACCCGCCAATGGAGGGTATATCGCATCCTCCGGAAGGATTCGGCCGCTGCCGAACCGACGAAGTACGCAATCCACCAGCGCCGCTTCGCATTGGGCGATGAGGGACTCGAACCCCCGACCCCCTCGGTGTAAACGAGGTGCTCTAACCAACTGAGCTAATCGCCCGGCGAGTCATCTGATACTCGACGGATCTTAACCGCGCGGGCCATCCGGGCAAACGAGGGCATCTCCGCGCGTTCATTCCGCGCTTCCCCTGCCGATCGCGGCCCACGTGCCCATCGCGGAGACCGCGCACATCGCGGGAAAATCGCGACCCTCACACGCGATGAAAGCGAGCTGCAATGGCGTAACGCGAATTGCCTACCGCAACGGACCGTTTCCGAGTTCGTCTTCCGACATCACCTGAAACTTCCGCTGGCGAAGTACCTGCGCCGCCGTATCGGTGCTGTCGGTGTGGATGGCGAGAGCCGCCCGACCGGTCGGGCGAATCAGGAGCGGATACGCATAATCGATATTGACTTCGCCCGCGACGAGCGCGGAGCAGATCGACATCAGCCCGTGACCGTGGGGTACCTCGACGACGAGCAGCTCCGTCTGACTTACCGGAAAGCCCCGCTTGGTCAGGATGTCGACCGCGCTTTCGTGCGGGTCGCAGATCAGACGGATGATGGCGCAGTCGATGGCGTGTACGACAGACATGCCCGCGACGCGAACGTCCGAGCCCTCAAACGCCCGAAAGAGCCGCATCAGGGCTCCGACCCGGTCCTCAAGAAAGACCGATATCTGTCGGACAAGGGGAGAGCGAAACGTCTCGGCCGTATCAAAAGGTCGCGTCGCCATAGTCGTATTCTATCGGCACGGCGAGGCGGCTGTATATCAATTTCCGGCCGGAAAAAGAGCCGGACAGGGTGGCCGGCCAGTAGGTTTCCCCGCCTTTCCGGCAGAGGTCAATCGGCAGGCGGGCGCCAGCGCCGTCGCATCTTGCCGGTCCGATTTGGAAGCCGGCCCAAAGCTTCCTAAGATTGCCGGAATTACCCCCGGAGCGCCAGGCCATGAGCGAGAAGAGAACCGTAAGTCAGGTACCTGACCCCGCGGGTCGGTACGGACCTTTCGGGGGCCAGTTCGTCCCCGAAACCCTTATGGCTGCGGTGCGCCGGCTGGACGAGGCCTACACGGATGCCCGGTCGGACCCTGCATTCTGGTCGGAACTTGACGGGTACCTGCGCGATTTCGTCGGCCGACCGTCCCCCTTGTACTTCGCGTCGCGGCTGACGGCGAAGCTGGGCGGGGCAAGGGTTCTCTTGAAGCGCGAAGACCTTAATCACACCGGGGCGCACAAGATCAACAATACGCTGGGCCAGGCGATTCTCGCGCGGAGGATGGGAAAGCGGCGCATCATCGCCGAGACGGGCGCGGGACAGCACGGCGTCGCCACCGCGACGGCGGCGGCTGTCTTTGGGATGGAATGCGTCGTGTACATGGGGGCGGAAGACGTCCGCCGCCAGAAACTCAATGTGTATCGCATGGAGCTGATGGGCGCCCACGTCGTGCCGGTTGACACCGGGCAGCGCACGCTCAAGGACGCCATCAACGAGGCGATGCGAGACTGGATCGCCAGCGTCGACGACACGCACTACATCATTGGGTCCGTGATGGGGCCCCACCCTTTCCCGTTGATCGTGCGCGATCTCCAGAGTGTGATCGGCAAGGAGACGCGGGAACAGATGCTCTCCGCGCACGGGCGACTGCCGGACGCCGTCGTGGCGTGTGTCGGCGGCGGCAGCAATGCGGCAGGAATCTTTTACCCGTTCGTGGATGACACCGCCGTTCGCCTCATTGGCGTTGAGGCGGCCGGCGAGGGGCTGGACCGGAGACACAGCGCGACGATCTCCAGGGGGCGGCCGGGCGTGCTTCACGGCATGCAGACAATCGTGCTTCAGGACGACGACGGACAGACCCTGCCCGTGCACTCGGTGTCGGCGGGACTCGATTATCCCGGCGTCGGCCCGGAACATGCATATTGGGCAAGGTGCGGCCGCGTCGAGTACGTCTCGGCGACGGATGAAGAAGCGCTCGACGCCTTTGAACTGCTGAGCCGGACGGAAGGGATCATTCCCGCGCTCGAAACGGCGCATGCCGTCGCGCACGTGGTGAAACGGGCCCCGGCCCTCCCGAGCAACCAGATGATTGTGATCAACCTGTCCGGCCGGGGAGACAAGGACTGCGTTGAAGTCGCGAGATTGCGCGGACGCGACATCGCATGACTCGACGCCGGCCTTCAATAAGCGCGCCGCTTTTCGCGCCGGGGCAAAGATGAACCGAATCGACATCGTATTGAAAGAAAACCCGCCGGGCCTATGGCCCTTTCTCTCGGCAGGGTATCCGAGCCTTCTGGCGACGGCCGAGATGCTCCGGGCGTTTGACGCCCTGCCGATTCGCGGCGTCGAACTGGGGTTTCCATTCTCCGACCCGATCGCCGACGGACCGGTGATCCAGCAGTCGTTCACGCACAGCCTGAACCACGGCACCCGCATCTCCGCGATTTTCGACATGATCACGTCGGTTCGCAGACACGTGCGCTATCCGATCCTCGCGATGGCCTCGGCCACGCTGGTGTACCGGATTGGCGTGGATGAATTCGCGGCACGGGCGGGCCGCGCCGGCGTGGACGGCCTGATCATTCCGGATATCTCGCTCGAAGAGGCGCCGCAGCTTGCCGCCGGCGCCGAGCGAGAGGGCCTGCGGCTTGCCATGCTGATCGCGCCCACCACCCCGCCGGAACGGCAGGCCCGCATCGCGAGGATCGCAAGCGGATTCCTCTATTACGTGTCCGTCCAGGGTACGACCGGACAGCGCAAGGTGCTCCCGTCGGACCTGAAGGATCATGTTCGGCAGGTGCGCACGACCAGCGGACTACCGGTAATCGTCGGATTCGGCATCAGCACGCCGGAGCACGTGCGCGCCGTCTGTGGCTTTGCCGACGGAGCAATCGTTGGCAGCGCGATCGTCGGGCGTATCGCGCACGACCTCGAACGCGGCCTCGCCGAGCCGGAAATCGTCGCCGGCGCGAGCACCTTTGTGGCCGAACTCGCGGCCGGAGCGGCCGCGCATTCGTAAATCCGCGCGGCGCCGTCACTGGCTTAGCAGCAGATCGACGAACGCGTCGGTGTCGAGGCCGTTGAGCACGGTGTTCTCATCCATGTCCGCGCAGGGGTCGTAGAACGGGCTCACCAGGTGCGCGTCGATGAAGCCCTGTACGTCCATCGCGTCGAGGACGGTATTGCCGTCCATGTCGCCGAGAATGCCGGGGCAGGTCTGCGGAACCGAGACACACCCGAAACGATCAACCCGGAAATCGTCGAGGGCGGCTTCGATCAGCGAGCCCTCGGCCGCGTCTTCGGCGACGAACCGCATCCTGATCTGGGCCGTCGGCGTCACGAAGTCGCCGACGCTGAACGAGTGGAATCGCCAGCCTCCCACGACTTCGGAGCCGGCAGGGCCGATGGTCTCCACGTTGACCCATGTGCCGGCGACGCCGGCCTGGTTGGAGATATCGACGCGGAACACGTCGGCATTGGGCCCGCCGCCGGTGTTGTTCGAGTACCAGCGCCAGTAGCTGATCGTCGCGTCGCCGTCGGAGAGATCGATGATCGGCGAGACAAGCGTCGTCTTGCCGCCGTCGACATCGTTGTCGCCGAGACCGCCGCCCACCGCGCCCTGTCCTGTCACCCAGCAGATGACGCCGGGATCGGCGGTGTGGTCGTCCTCGGGCTGCGCGGCGGTGCCGTTCGGATTGACGCGCGTCCAGATCCCCGTCGTCGCGTTGTCATCGGGGATTCCTCCGGCGGCGCCCACGCTCCATCCGAGGTCGTTTTCCATGTCATCTTCAAACGAAACCTCAAAATCGCCGACCACGGCCGCAAATGGACTCGCCGATCCATCCGCGGGATTGGCCACCTCGCCGGTCAGCGCGCCCTCCGCGGTGAAGTAAAACTCCGGCATGGAATCGCAGTTCGGCGCGGGCAGGGTCGCGGAATAGGCGTTGCCGCCGAGCGGCATCATCGCCACCGGCGTAAACGCGCCGCCGCCATAGCGATAATGCAGGAACTCGGAACCTCCGACGACAGTGTCGTTCACGGTCGAAAGTTCGACGGGAATGACGACCGGGTCGCCGGGCGACATGACGGATGGCACGCCGGCGGGAAGCGAGATGGCCAGGCCATGGAGCGGGGCCAGTGCCGACGATGCGCAAATCGAGAACGGCTGAGGACCAGCCGGAACGCTGGTGCCTACAACCTCGATGGTCCATGTGCCCGCCTCCGGCGAGTCCACCACGACCTGCTCGATGTTGTTGACGTGGTCGGCCTGGGTCCGCATGGCGGCCGCCGAGGGATTGGCCGGGTCAAGCGTCCACGGATACGCCCGCGCCTGCGATGGGCTGATGACGACGAGATCAAGATCGTTGACCAGCGCGGGATCGACATTGGGGGTGCCCGGCGCATCGTCCCAGGCGAGCGTTATCTTGAGCGGCCCGGAGCCGCCCGTGACCTGTACCGAAGTAATCGTCCTGCCGCCCTGGCCGACTTCGGACTCGGCGAAGTTTCCGGTACGCATGAAATCGATCGTGTCCTTGATGCGAACGCTGCCGTACCCGAACTGGTAGTCGGGGCCGGCGTTGCCGAGGTCGAACGCGTTGTGCGCCAGAAAAATCTTGAGCGTGGAATTGCGAGGGTCGGGCAGCGCCGGAAACTGCACCCGATAGTCCTCGAGCAACAGCGCGCAAAGCCCCGTCACGGTCGGACAGGCCATGCTCGTCCCGCAGGCGACGCCGTACGACGTGTTGCTCGACGCCGTCGTTGATGTCACGCCGAAGTCATCCGAACTCTGGCACCCCGGCGCGCAGATATCCGGCTTGAGACGCCCGTCGTCCACCGGCCCCCAGCTGCTGAACGAAGTCATGGTGTCGTTGTTGGAGTTCACCGCCCCGACGCAGATGTGGTTCTTCGCACCGGAGGGCGGCGCGATGCTCCGGTAGTCTCCGACGCCCTCCACGTCGCAGCGGCTGCCCTGCCGCTCGTTGCCCGCCGCCCAGACAATGCGATACGGCGCTCCCAGCGAGCCGCGGACGATCTCGTCGATCAGCGCATCGGTCACGCCGTAGTCGCCCTGCATGCTGCATGGAAACCCGTTCGTTTCAACGTTCGTACCGATCGAGTTGTTGGAGATGTCGCAGCCGAAGGAGTGGATGGCCTGGTTGTAGTCCGACTCGAGATCGCCGGGGTCCGTGTAAAGAAAGCCTGAACCCGCGGAAAGTCCGTACGACTCGATAAGTACGCCGGGGGCCATGCCCCGATTGGTTCCGCCGCTGGCGCTGCCGCTCCCTCCGACCGTGCCCGAGACGTGCGTGGGGTGATCCGACAGACCGGAGCTGTCCCGAACCGTCAGACGCCCGCCAAAATCAACGTGCGACGCCCGGGCGGTGCCGCCGTCATAGACCATGACACTGACGCCCGAACCGTCGAGGTTGTATGGCGCGGCCTGAACGTCGTTCGCCTGTGTGATCACGCGATTGCTGCTGTTGGTGCCGGTCAGAAGCGGCAGCGGCGGCTCGATCCACTGAACCGCATCGAGTTCCGCGATGGCGGATATGCGCGTGCGCGGCGCCTCGATGACCAGGCCGTTCACGCTGACCAGTTCCGCCCGGACGACCGCCGCGTGTGCCTCGACAAGCTCGCTCGCGGCGCTCAGCGCGACATCGCGATGAAAGAGCACATAGAGCGCGACCTGCTCGACCTCCGCGCCGCCATCGAAGACCCTGCCGACCATCGACCATGCGGGCAGGTCGCCTGCGACCAGAGCGGGGTGAAGTTTGATATTCGTCGCGATCGGCTCGATGGTGGAAAGCGCCGCAACCTGCTCCAGTTCATCAAAGCGAACCACCGCCCGGGCGGCCGATGCAAAATAGGCATTGCCGCCGAGGGGCGCGAGAAGGCGTACCCCCGCCGAGTCCAGTCGCGCCTTTACGCCGGTATCCACCGGCCGGGAGAAGGCCACGACGAAATGACTCGTTTCGTCATCCGAAAGGATATTGCGCAGGGCGGCGATGCTTTCCTTCGCGGACTGCGCGTTCATCGCGCGCGACGGAACCGAACGCCAGCGCACCTGGCCCGGCGCCGGATCTACGAACCCAACGCTCACGAGTGCCAGAACGACCGACGAAATGACTTGCGCGCGGACACGGCCCGATGCCCGGAACAGGGGCGAAAGCTGTGACAATGGAATACTCCTCCACCCTTCCCGCTTGGGGATGAACTGGCTCTGCCAGATTCCAAGGTAGCCAATCGGCCGGCGTAAATCAATCAGGACCGCGGGGACGTTCCTTCGAAAAACACCGGCTCGGCGGCGGATTTCCCGTTGCAATCCGGACCTTGCCGATCGCACGCCGGCCCTGACCGATTTGCCGGATCGCGCCCGAACGCCAATAATCAAGCCGTGCGGGTGACGGGCACGATACGCGAAGATGCCCGGTTCAGGGCCCTCTGCGCGCGGCTGGAGGCGGGACACACCCCCCTCGCGGCGCACGGGCTGTGGGGATCCGCTGCGCCCATTCTGGCGGGACTGCTTGCCCGCGAATCGGGACGCCCCGCTTTGTACCTGACGGCCCATCTCGATCAGGCCGATGACGCCCGCGATGACATCGAGACGATTCTCGGCCGCCCCGTTTTGCTCTTACCGGCGTGGGAGACGCTTCCCGGTGAAGGCAGCGCGGCGAGCGAAATATCCGCCGAGCGGACGCGCCTGTGCGCGGAGTTGCTCGAACTTCGGCGCGGGACGACGACCGCGGAGTCCCCCCCCTTCATCGTCGCTCCGATTCAGGCGCTGATGCAGCCCGCGCCCTCCCCGGAGAGCCTTGATGCCAATACTCTGACCCTGTCGGCCGGCGGCCGGCGCGACCCGGAGGACATCGCCGCCTTCCTGACGGGCCGGGGCTTTTCGCGTCTCGACCAGGTCGAGGACCCGGGCGACTTCGCCCTGCGCGGCGGAATCCTGGATATCTTCTGGACGGCGGACCTCGATCCTCTCCGCATTGAGTTCTTCGGCGATCGAATCGAGTCGATCCGGCAGTTTGAGGCCGGTTCACAGAGATCCACACGCACCCTTCAGACCGCCCGGATCACGCTGCCGCCCAATCCCGGACGAACCTCCCCCGGGGCGACCACGACCTTTCTGGACTTCCTCGATCCGCGCACGCTGATCGTCTGGCACGAGGCGTTGGAGTTAATGGAGGTCGCCCGGACCATCCTCGACCGGCTCGCCTCGCCTGTCGGTCACTTCCCCGTCGAAGCGATCATGCGGAACGCGGGCCGGTTCGGCCAATTGCACGTCAGCCGCTTTGCCTCCGCCGCCGCGGCGGATTCCGACACGATTAAGCTGCACTGCGAAGCGCTGCCTACCTTCGAAGCCAGGGCCACCGACGCGGTGGCTCAGCTCATACAGCTTTCAGCCGCCGAACCCGTCGTCGTGTGCTGCGATAACCGGGGCGAGGAGGAACGCCTGCACGAACTTGTCGCGCAGGTGCTCTCGCTGGCGGCGAAGGAAGGCGTCGCTCCCCCGGGAAAACCTGAGATTGAAACGCACATCGGCCTGATCCACACGGGCTTCCGCTGGACGGCCCCGGCGGCCGACGGAAAGCCCTCCTCCGGCGCATGCACCGTCGTCCCTCATCACGAGCTGTTCCGCCGCTACACGCAGAAGCGGCGCCTCCGGAAGGTCGCCGCCACGCGACCGATCGAGTCCTTCCTCGACCTGAGCGACGGCGATTACGTCGTGCACGTGGTGCACGGCATCGGAAGATACGTCGGCATGAAGACGATGCGCAAGCCGGACTCGCGCAAGAGCGAGGAGTTCCTGACCCTGCGCTTCGCCGACGACGCGACGATTCATGTGCCGGTCTCGCAGATCGACCTCGTCCAGAAGTACATCGGGGCGAAGGCGGCCCGGCCGCCTCTCTCCAAGCTCGGCGGAACGCGCTGGCAGGCCACCAAGGCTCGCGTCGAGGAAGCCGTCGATGAAATGGCCGGCGACCTGCTGCGCATCCAGGCCGTGCGCGAGTCCCAGCCGGGCATGGCCTTTCCGCAGGACACGCACTGGCAGCTCGAGTTCGAGAGCGCGTTTGTCTACACGGAGACCCCCGATCAATTGAGCGCCATGCGCGAAATAAAAAGCGACATGACGCGCCCGCGGCCGATGGACCGCCTTCTCTGTGGTGACGTGGGCTATGGAAAGACCGAACTGGCGATCCGCGCGGCCTTCAAGGTGGCGGAGTTCGGCAAACAGGTGGCGGTGCTGGTCCCCACCACGGTCCTCGCGGAGCAGCACCTTCGCACCTTCAGCGAGCGCATGCGCGACTACCCGTTCGTCGTGGACTGTCTCAATCGCTTCCGAACGCCGCGCGAGCAGAAGAAGATCATCGCGGCGACCCGCGCCGGTCAGGTGGACATCCTTATCGGGACGCACCGGCTGCTGTCGAAGGATGTCGGATTCGCCGACCTGGGACTGGTCATCGTCGACGAGGAACAGCGCTTCGGCGTGGAGCACAAGGAACGCCTGAAGTTCTTGCGGGAGACCGTCGACGTCCTGACCCTGACCGCGACGCCGATCCCCCGCACCCTCCACATGGCCATGATCGGACTGCGCGACATCTCCAGCCTCGCCACGCCGCCCATGGACCGGCGCTCGATCACCTCGAGCGTCTGCGTCTGGAGCGACGACCTCATCCGCGAGGCCATCGTGCGCGAGCTCAACCGCGACGGACAGGTGTACTTCGTCCACAACCGGGTTCACTCGATCCGAAGCATCGCCGCCCGCGTCCAGTCTCTCGCGCCCGACGCCCGCATCATCATCGGTCACGGGCAGATGCCCGGCGAGGAACTCGAAGAGGTCATGCTCAGGTTCGTCCGCAGGGAGGCCGACATCCTCGTCTGCACGTCCATCATCGAGGCGGGTCTCGACATTCCCAACGCCAACACGATCATCATTGACCGGGCGGACATGTTCGGACTGGCCGACCTGCACCAGCTTCGCGGCCGCGTGGGTCGCTACAAGCACCGTGCATACTGTTACATGCTTCTGTCGCCCGACCGGCCGCTCACGAGCACGGCAGCCAAGCGCCTCAAGGCGATCGAGGAATACAGCGAACTCGGCTCCGGCTTCCGGATCGCGATGCGCGATCTTGAAATCCGCGGGGCGGGAAACATCCTCGGGCCCGAGCAATCGGGAAACATCGCGGCGGTGGGCTACGAATTGTACTGCCAGTTGCTCGAAAAGGCCGTCAAGCGCATGAAGGGCGAGCACGTGCAGGAGCGCATCGCCGTCCACGTCGAGCTGGACGTCGATGCATACATCCCGAAGAGCTATATCCCGTCCGACCGCCAGCGGATGGAGTGCTACCGGCGCGTCGCCGCCTGCGCTTCGGCCCGCGACGTTGAGCAGCTCTCGTCCGATCTGCGCGACGCATTCGGCCCCTATCCCGAGACCGTGGACACCCTCCTTACGCTGACCGAAATCAAGGTGCGCGCCGCAGAATGGAACATCCAGTCTGTCATCAAGCGCGAGCCGGACGTGATCTTCACCTACGAAGGCGAAGTAAAAAAGCTCGAGCCGCTTTTCGACGGCGCGAGCGGCTCGGTACGGATTCCCGACGGCCGCACCTTTCACTGGCGGCTCCCGGAAAACTTCTTTCATGGCCAGACACTCCTGCGCGTCCTTACAAACCTCTTCCGCCGCGCGGATGGCCGACCCAAGCCCGCCCGACTTCCCAGTGCGAAAAAGCGACCGGCCGCCGTGCAGGATGCGCTGCCCACTTCCGAAAAGCCGAGTGCCGGCACGCCCATCCCCGAGTCGGGCACTGAACGAGCAAAGCCGCATGCGACCCATCCGAAAAAAGCCCGTGCCGCAAAGCCCCGATAGTGCCCGGGCTGCAATCAAGCGTACACCTCGAGGACCTGCGAGATTCCGAAAGTTATCGGACGAACGGGTTTGGGAGACAGCTTGTTGAGTGATATGATTGGTAGAAGCCGGGAGGGGGAACTTCCCGGTCCGCCCGAACGTGCGCCGGCGGCCACTCCCCAACCGCCGAACGTGCCCACCGGAGAGGAACCGTCCTCAGTCAGGCGGAAACCTGCCCGCAAACCAGCCCCCGCTCGTGCCGGCAAATGCTGCTGGATAAGTCTTCGTGGATTCGGGCCGACGAGATGGAAGGGAATTCAGCCAAGATGCGACAACGAGGTCTTTGCAACGTGCGATGGATTCAAGCGATCATCGTCTGGTCGATTGTCTTCACCGGCGGCGTGAGCCTTGCGCAGCCGATCGAGGGACCGGCGGAGCCGCACGCCGCGGCGACGGCGCAATCGGCGTCGCGCCCCCTGCTTTCGCCGCTGCCGGCATCGAGTCCGCTCAGGTCTCCGCGACACAGAAGCGGCACTGACGTTGACATTCGCACTGCATGGAACCTGGGAAGACCGGAGGCTGCGCCGCGTGGTACCGCCTGCACCTTCGACAACGGCGCGCCGCTCGATGATTTCAACGACCCGGCCAGTCAGCTCAGTCAATCAATGACGCCGGGATGGAACTTCATCGCCGCCTCCGCGGATGATTTCATGCTCGGTTCGCCGGGCGATCCGGACCTGTGCCGCATCACGCTCATTCGCGCCGCGTTTCTCGTCGCCGACGACGGATCCGGCAATCCCACGCCGACCAATACCTGGCATAGCATCATTGTCACTGTCTATTCAAATGACACGTCCATGCCGCCCGACAAGCCGTCAGCCTTTCCCGATATCAACGGCGGCCAGACGGGGCCTTTCATCGTCTCGCAGGAAGTACCGGTCGCTTCGCTTTTGAACGAGACGCTCACAGGCGAATGCCGGCCGTGTTACGTCATTGACATTCCGGTCAACTTCCTCCTGCACAAGGGCGTGAAATACTGGCTGTCGCTGGTCCCACGCCACGACGGCGCGATAAACAGCACGCAGAGTTTCTGGTGCCTTTCGGAGACGCCGGCCTCCACCGACGACGACGCCGTGCAGTACTTTCCGCCGTTCTTCACGGATTGGGCAGCCATACCCGGCAACTCCGACGACTGCGCAACCGAGTTGGGGGCCGGGGCATACAGGAACCTGGCGTTTTCGATCCTCACCGCGGACACCCAACCCGCCGTCACAGGCGCCTGCTGCGACGACACAACCGGCGGCCCAATGGGAACCTGCTCCGACAATGAGAGCATCGTCCACTGCCAGAAGCCGAACGACCGGTTCGGCCCGAATGCGACGTGCGTTACTCTGAATCCTGAATGCGGCGTGCAGGATCCCGGCGCATGCTGCTCGGGAGCGGGCGTCTGCCTGGACACCCTTACGCCGTTTGAGTGTTACGTCGCCGGCGGTCAGTGGTACGTCGGCAGTTGTCCATCGTTCATTTGCCCGCCCGTGAATATTGACTGTGATCAACAAATCCCGCTCAATGGCTCTCACGTGGTCCAGGCTTTCAACACGGGTTCGGTGATGGCCGGCGCGGGAGATCCCCTGACCAACTGTGGGGCAATCCTTCAGGGCATCTGGTTCAGTTATGAAGCGGCGTGTGATGGTACGGTCACCATCAGCACGCTCGGAAGCTCGTTCGACACCGTTCTGGCCGTTTACGGCCCGGCGACAGGATGCCCCGTTAGCTGTCCCCTCCCCAGCCCCGACGGCGACTATACTGAAGCGGCGTGCAGCGATGACATCATCGGCGGCACGGATTCCTACATTGTGATGCCCGTGACGGCGGGACAGTGCCTTCTGATCCGCGTGGGCGGCAAAAACGGCGCAAGCCCGACGGGCGGCGAAGGCGTTCTGAATATCGACTGCATTCCATTCGGCTCCGGGGCATGCTGCCACGCCGACCTGTCCTGCGACACCCTGGATGAAAGCCAGTGCATCCTGCCGGGCGACCTCTTTACGCCGGGTCAGCCGTGCAACACCGCCGTCACGTGCCCGCCCGCGTGCTGCCTTGGAGACATGGACAACAACTGCGTCGTCGATACCGAAGACCTGCCGCTCTTTGTCGAGTACCTGCTGGATCCAGGCTCGGCCGGCGCGGAGGCGTTCTGCCGCGCGGACGTGAATAGGGACCTCGCAATCAATGCCCTCGACGTGCAGCCTATTATTCGCCGAATCCTCGATGGTGCGACGTGTCTCGTCGACTGCTGCCCGGGAGACTTCACCGGGGACGGACTGCTCGACGGCCTTGACCTTCAGGGAATGATAAACGCCCTCCTCACGCCGCCGCCGTGCAGCACGATTGACTTCTGTCATGCCGATGTAAATGAGGATCTGCTTATCGACTTGACCGACGCGGAGGCGCTTGTTGACCGGTTGCTCGCCGGGGACACCTGTCCGGTCCCTTGACGCCGCGCCCCCCGCGCCGGATGACGAATAGGCACTCGACCACGCGGTCAGGCCGGAGCGAGGCAGCGGGGCACAGGTGCCCAACAGCCGGCGGGAACTTGACGCCGGGCACATTGGACCGGATGATTATCTCTCTGGCGTTCATGCCGACGTAGCTCAGCGGTAGAGCACGGCTTTCGTAAAGCTGAGGTCGTGGGTTCAAATCCCACCGTCGGCTGTCATCCCCTCAACAGCCCCCAGAATAAGGATTTGAGCTCCGACGCCCCGCAGGATGCGGCCCGCCATCGCCGGGCCCAGACGGACCCCGAGCCCGGGCGAGCCAGGGATTCGCCGTGAGGCAGTTCGATCACCTGCAACTCCCCACGCAAGTCGCTTGCTCCCGAATCAGAACCGCGGGCACGTGCCGTCTCGGTCATTCCTACCTCTCTCTTTATGTGCTCTCCGTCATCCGCCATTCGTCACTTCCGCGAAGTCCGCCCCACGGAGCCCCGAGCGCCAGCGAGCGGGGTTCACGGCACGACCGTGCCATACACGCTGTCACCCACCCGGCGTCACAGCCCTGCATCAACCCCCTGGTCCCGAAGGGACCGCGCATGGGTTTTTTCTGTTCCCTGTTCCCTGTTCCCCGTTCCCTTTTTGAATGTTCGCCGTTTCGCGCCCGCGCGCACTCAACCCTGCGTGCCTCCGCGCCTCCGGGCCTCCGTGCCTTTCTTGACCCCCATTTCGACGATTCGATTCTTTGCCGTTTTGCACCCGCGCGCACGCAGAGCAAGGAGGAAGGAAATAACCCGCGAGAGCCGCCCGGCGATCGCGCGGAAGCTCCCGCGCCCCTCGCCCCGCCCGCTCCGCGCCCAGAGGACGCCGCGATGCTTCTCTCTCGAAACCCGCAACTCACCGTTCGCGCCCCGCCCCACCCCTGTTCAGGTTCCATTCAGCCTTCCTGCGCAAGAAACGCCGTTTTTCAGGATAAAAATAATTTGTGCATGCCCCCATTCAGGTTTGCTTATTCAGACGAACGGCACATGGCATGGAAGGTCGGATGTTCTTAGAAAGGCCGTGCCTGCCCCGCGGTCCGGGCGCGATCGACCTCGTGACAGGACGGAGGCGCGATGAGGGCCGGCGGTGCACCCCTTCCGCCCCGGCGGGCATGCGGAGACTCCGATCGGCTCGGGGTTCGATTTGGGCGGGGCCCTGTTCGGGGCACGGCGGCCCTGCGTCATGCGGCCCCGGAGAGCGGCCGGCGGCCGCCGCAACTGCCGCGGGGCCGGGCGATCAGCCGCGGCGCCTTGACATATTAATAAATCATGATATATTAATAGTAATATGCCAAGCGCGACCGCCAAACGCCGGATTCCCTTCAGCGTCCTTCAGAAATGCGCCGCCGCCTTCCGCGTCCTGGCTCATCCCCACCGACTCCGCATCGTCGAAATCCTCGCCGACCGGAAACTCTCCGTCAGCGAGCTCGCCCACCGGATCGATCTGCCCCAGGCCGCGTGCAGCCAGCACCTGAACCTCATGCGGGCGTTCGGCCTCCTTTCGGCCACCCGCAACGGGAAGACCGTTTACTACGAAGTCGCCAACCGCAGCGCCATCCACATCATCGACTGCATCCGCACGCACGAAATGTGATCCGCCGCCGACGCGCCGCATCATCAACCGCAAGGAGATCGCCACCATGTCCGACAGAACCCGACTCGTCATCATCGGCGGTGTCGCCGGGGGCGCAACCGCCGCCGCCCGTGCCAGGCGCCTCAGCGAAGCCGCCGAGATCATCGTTCTCGAACGCGGCCCTTACGTCTCCTTCGCCAACTGCGGACTGCCCTATCACATCGGCGGCGAGATCGCCGACCGGGCCAAACTGCTGCTCCAGACGCCCGAGAGCCTAAAGGCCCGCCACAATCTCGACGTGCGCGTCCGAAGCGAAGTTGCGTCGATCGACCGGGCCGCGCGAAGAGTGACGGTTCGAAACGTCGAGAGCGGCGCGGTCTACGAACTGCCCTACGACAAGCTCATCATCTCCACCGGCGCCGCGCCGATCCGCCCGCCGCTGCCGGGCATCGATCACCCCAGGATCTTCACGCTTCGCAACGTGCCCGACATGGATCGCATCAGGGCGGCGGCCGAGGCGGCACGCAGCGCGATCGTGATCGGCGGCGGTTTCATCGGACTTGAGGTCGCGGAGAACCTGCGCCGGCGCGGCATGGCCGTTCACCTCGTCGAGATGCTCGACCAGGTCATGCCGCCGCTCGATCGCGAGATGGCCGGAACCATCGCCGGGCAGTTGGTTTTGCACGGCGTGGAGCTTCATCTGTCGGACGCCGTGGAGTCGTTCGCCGATTCCAAGGGGGCGGTCGCGGCGAAGCTAAAGAGCGGGGCGACGCTGACCGCGGACTTCGCCGTTCTCTCGATCGGCGTGCGTCCGGAGTCGAAGCTCGCCCAGGAGGCGGGCCTGGCGATCGGCGAGCGCGGCGGCATCGCGGTCAACGAACACATGCAGACAAGCGACCCGCACATCTACGCGGTCGGCGATGCGGTGGTCACGAAGGACTACGTGACCGGAGCCGACACACTGATTCCCCTTGCCGGACCTGCCAACCGCCAGGGGCGCATTGCCGCGGACAACATCTTCGGCAAGGCAAGTACGTATCGCGGCTCACAGGGGACGAGCATCGTCCGCGTGTTCGACCTCGTCGTCGCCATGACCGGCGCGAGCGAAAAGGTGCTTAAGCGCGCGGGAAAGGCATACGAGAAAGTCTACCTTCATCCGGCGCACCACGTCGGCTACTTTCCGGGGGCCGAGCAGATGTCAATCAAGCTGCTCTTCGCGCCGGACAGCGGCCGCGTGCTGGGCGCGCAGATCGTCGGCGGAGTGGGCGTCGACAAGCGCATCGACGTGATCGCGACGGCCATCCAGGCGCGCATGAGCGTGTTTGACCTCGAAGAAATGGAACTGGCGTACGCGCCGCAGTTCGGCGCGGCCAAGGACCCGGTCAACATGGCCGGCTTTGTCGCGGCCAATGTCGTGCGCGGCGACGCGCGCGTGGCGCACGCGGACGCCCTTCCCGACGGCGTGCTGCTCGATGTCCGCACGCCCGCCGAAAATGCGGCGGGGGCGATACCGGGGTCGATCCTGATCCCGATCGACGAGCTTCGCGCGCGCCACACCGAGCTGCCGAGGGGACGTCCGATCATCGCATATTGTGCCGTCGGCCTGCGGGGGTACACGGCGTCGCGCATGCTCTCAGAGCTTGGCTACGACGTGCGCAATATCTCCGGCGGATACAGGACGTATCGCATGTTTCACCCGGAGCCGACGGTGTCGCCAAGCGCGCCGCCGCGCGAGCCGGCAAATGCCGGAAGGCGCGCCGAATCGCCCGCCGCATGCGGGGGAGAGATCGATTGCAGCGGAACGTCGGCGGCTGCCGTCCGATCCGCCGGGATCGAAGGGCCCCGTGCCGATTCGGAACTCGACGTGCGCGGCCAGCAGTGTCCCGGCCCGATCGTCGCCGTCTGCGACGCGCTGCGCACGCTTCACGACGGCGACGTGCTCCGCGTGCGCGCCACCGACCCCGGATTCCTGGCCGACATGCCGGCGTGGTGCCGACAGACCGGCAATGAGCTGATCGAAGTGCGCCCGGAGAACGGGCACTTTGTCGCCACGATTCGAAAGCAGGAGCCCGGCGGACAGGCGGTAGCCGATGCGCGGTCCGCGCCGGCGGGACAGGTCCACCGCGACAAGACGATCATCGTCTTTTCCAGCGAACTCGACCGGGTGATGGCCGCGCTGATCATCGCCAACGGCGCTGCGTCGATGGGCCAGAAGGTGACGCTCTTTTTCACGTTCTGGGGCCTGAACGTCCTTCGAAGGCCCGGCGCGTCGGCGTCGAACAAGCCGCTGATGGACCGGCTGTTCGGATGGATGATGCCGGCCGGCGCGGAGCGGCTGTCGCTTTCGAAGATGAACATGGCGGGCATGGGAGCGGCGATGATGAAGCGGACCATGCGCACCAAGCGCGTAGCGTCACTCAAGGAGCTGATCGAGACCGCACGGAAAAGCGGCGTCCGGCTGGTGGCGTGCGCGATGTCGATGGACGTGATGGGCATTCGCCGCGAAGAACTGATCGACGGCGTGGAGATCGGCGGCGTCGGCACCTATCTCGACGCGACCGCGACGGCCAATGCCAACCTGTTCATTTAGCCCTTGATAACGCCGACAGGCCTGAGGCGGGCGACCTTTCGGCTGATTCCGGCCTCGTGCAGGACGCTGACCACCTGGGTCACGTCCTTGTAGGCGTCGGGCTGTTCCTCCTCCAGGCCGGTTCGGCCGCGTGCCCTGGCGATGACACCCCGGTCGAGCAGTTCCCGGTGGATCGAGCGGCCCTTGCTCGCGCGGATCGCCGCGCCGCGCGACATCATCCGCCCCGCGCCGTGGCAGCAGCTCCCGAACGTGTGGTCCATGCTGCCGGGCAGGCCGACGAGGACGTAGCTCGCCCGGCCCATGTCGCCGGGCACAAGCACGGGCTGGCCGATGCCGCGGTACCTTGGCGGCAGCTCGGGATGCCCCGGCGGGAACGCGCGCGTCGCACCCTTGCGGTGAACGCAAAGCTCAGTGGCGCGACCGTCCACGTCGTAGGGCTCCATCTTGGCGATGTTGTGGGCCACGTCGTACACGAGGTGCATGCCCAGCCGCTCGGCCGGCGCTTCGAACACCGCCGCGAAAACCTGCCGCGCCAGGTGGGTCATGATCTGGCGGTTGCACCACGCGTAGTTGGCCGCGGCGCGCATCGCTCCGAGGTAGCGCTGGCCCTCCGGCGAATGGACCGGCGCACAGACAAGCTGCCGATCGGGCAGGTCGATACCGTATTTGCGCGGCACGTCCTGAAGCACCTTGAGGAAGTCCTCGCAGACCTGGTAGCCCAGGCCGCGCGATCCGGAGTGAATCATGACCGTGACGATGCCCTCCTCGAGGCCCATCACCTGTGCCGCGTGCGCGTCGTCGACGTGGTCGACGACCTGGACCTCCATGAAGTGATTCCCACTGCCCAGGGTGCCGCACTGCGGCGCGCCGCGCTCATAGGCGGTGTCGGACACGTAGTCGGGCCGGGCGCCGGGGATACACCCGCCCGCCTCTGTGACTTCAAGATCGCTTTCCCAGCCAAGCCCATGCTGTCGCACGACGACGGGCGAACCATCTTCAAGGAGTCTGGCGAGGTCGGCCTTTCGGAACTTGATTCGCCCCCCCTGTCCCACGCCGCATGGGACGTTTGCAAACAGGGCGTTGACCAGCTTCTCAAGGCGGGGCTTCACGTCGGAGATCCTGAGGTCTGTGCGGATCAGCCGAACCCCACAGTTAATGTCGTATCCGACGCCACCGGGGCTGATGACGCCGCCCTGCCCAGGATCGGTCGCCGCCACTCCGCCGATGCAGAAGCCGTAGCCCCAGTGGATGTCGGGCATGGCGAGCGAGTATTTCACGATACCGGGCAGACAGGCGACGTTGGCCACCTGTTCCGGCGACCGGTCGCCGCGGATGTGATCGATGAGGACGTCGTCGGCGTAGATGAGGCCATCAACGCGCATGCCGGGCTTGTAGGAGCGGGGAATCCGCCAGCGGCAGGAATCGAGTCGCTCCAACGGTCCCGTGAATGCTTCGGCCATAACGGGGAATTATAAACGTCGAACGGTGAATGGCGATTGAGCGAGGCAGCGAGGACACTCCCGGCGGACGTGGCGGGTAATCCCATGAGGTCCGGTGTCAGATGTCGATGATGATTCTTGCCTCCCAGCCCGCGCCCGTTTTTTCAAGAGAAAGCTCGTGATAGGTGATCGCCTTCACCTCGCGAAGAAGGACCGATCGGTCGTGATCCACCGGGCGGAATGATCCGCCGACTTCCAGCCGATCGTCTTCGAATACGCGAACCGACACGTCGGTAAGCATGATTGCGCGGGTCTCGAAGGCCACGAGCAATTCGGCCATGAAATCCCGCAAGAGGCTTGCCGCCGCCGTACCCACAAACGTGAAGCCAGCCGCCTCGCCGTCGCGCCCCGGCACAAGCTCGCCGATCGCCGCGTACAACGCCTCGACCGCCGCAGGCACCAAGGCCCAGCGATCCAACGCAAAGACGCGAATACCCAGATCGGCGGTGTGATCGAAGAACTCAAAGCCGGGGGCCATGCGCGCATTATCGCCCGGCGCGGCGAGAGCGAAAACAGCGCTCGGCGCACCGGGCGAACGGGAGGATTCAGCCAGGCTAAGGCGGGGCGAACGCGGCTAGCGGCGGCGCCGCAGCAGCAGCGACGCGCCGATGAGCACGAGTCCGGTGGTGGCCGGTTCGGGCACGCGCTTCAGCGTGATATTGTCCACGGCCACGTCGTGATCGGTGAAGCCGAAGAAAAAGCCCGGTACGAGCGTCGTAAAGGCGATCTCATCGACGCCGGCCAGGACGCTCGTAAACGTGCGGCCGGGCGGGAGAATCGGCTCGAAGGTGTTGGGGTCTTCGGCGCCGTAGCCGCCCCAACCCGCGGGCAGGGCCGCGGCCGACGTGTCCGCGATGGTCACGGACCACGAATGCCAGCCGGGATTCGACGCGTCGAGCGTGCCCAGGTTGTACCAGACGCTCGTCCAAGGATAGCCCGGCTCAGGGTTGTCGAAGTCGCGCAATTCGACGATGAAGTCGCGGGTGGCATCAATCCCGAAGAAGTTCAGGAAGGACGTGTAGGTGTCGATACTGATCGTCACGGCCGGATCGGTCGTGTAGTCGCCGATGAAGTTGGCATTGGAGCTGTTGCTGAAGGTGATGCCGAAGTCGTTGAAGATCGTGCGCAGCGAAGGAGCGGCGTTGCCCAGCGTGTTGTCGATAAAGGTCGACCCACCGATACCCGTCGGGCCCTCCCAGCCTTCAAGGCCGCTCGAAAACGTTGTTGTGATGGCGGCGTTTACGCCAGATGCGACAGCCAGAAGTGCAACAACTGCAAATGTGACGACGCGCGAACTCAAACATGGACGCATGGTGTTTCCCTCCAATGATTAGGTAGCGTTACCTTCCCCCCACTGGTCGGCAGCATTCTAAGGCCGAGTGAACGGCCCCATCAACCCCCCGGTTTCCACAGGGTGACAGGTTTGCCGACCGATGGGTCCCTCGCGCTCGAAATTGGCACAAAAAACCGACGGCCGCACGCCCAAGGTGGACGAAGCGGCCGTCGGGGGCACACGTTCGAATTCAGAGGCACCGGCAAACGGGTCCAAGCCTCGTCGAGCCGGGCCGTTATTGGTTTGGCTGCCTAGCAGCCGCCATTGATGAGGCAGTCCGCGAAGTTGGCGACATCATCCATGTCGATGCCGCAATCCTTCACGAATTCGCAGTCGCCGGCGCACTTCTCGACCGTCGTGCCGCCGCCGCTGATAAGCAGCTCGACGAACTTGGCCACATCGAGGCCGTCCACGATGGTGTCAAGATTGACGTCACCCTTGACGCAGGTCACACCCAGCGAGGGCACCTGGGCGGTTACCGTCATCAGGCTGGGCGAGCCCGGCTTGAAGAGGCCGATCTTGATGTTCCCCGACGTCGGGGCGCTGGGGGCGTCGAAGCGGAAGTTGTACATGGTGCCCCAGCGGAGCGCGTTGGCGTTCTGGTTCTGGGCGTACGTCTGCGTCGTCGTCCAGATCACTTGATCAGAAAGGATCGTCGCCGGCCAATCGGTGCCGTCGATGACCTCGCCGCTGTGATAGGGAACGTCGTGGAAGCCGACGTTGGAGATACCGGAACACTCGGGCGCGGCGACCGAGAAGAACTGGCCGGCGCGGTCGGAGTTCATGTTGAACAGGGCATATTCATAGTGCCACATGCCACCGCCGATGTCGGTTACCCTGTAGCCGAGGATCATTCGGCCGTCACTCGGAATGTCGATGGTCACAAGGGTTACGCCCGGGTCGGTAGCCTGCCAGGCATTGATGGCCGGCTGCTGGCGGACGGTGCTGTTTCCGGTGACCCAGTTCATCGTGTTGTTGGTGTCGTTCAGGAAGGTCACGCGGCGGTAGGAGCAGTTGTTGTTCTTGTTGTTGGCCAATGCGTCGTCATTGGCGACGTACTGACCCTCGACCCAGTACAGGGCACCGGCGTTGCTGTCCGGGTCCACGTCGACGGCCTGGGCCTGGAGTCGCCCGCGGATATTGGTCGGGCCCGAGGCGAACAGGTGCGGATCAGGGAACGTCCCCATCGCGGCGTTGACCGGGCCCTTTGGGCCGAGGTCGCCCCAACCGCCGTTTCGCGCGGCGGTGTAGGGGTCGGAGCAACCGACGCCGAGGTGGTTGCAGCAGCCGCCGCAGTAAGGAGTGCAGGGGCCGCCGCAGACCGTGCCCTGAAGGGCGCAGAAACCGTACTTCAGCCAGGCCTGACCGACCTGCTCGAAGCGGCCGTAGCTGGTGCCCGGCTCGGTCTTGAGGCGATAGAGATTCTGCCCGATGACGGGGTGTTGATTCGGCACGCCGTCAATCCACTGAAGGGGGACATCGCCGATGTTGCAGGAGGTCGTGCCAACGGAATACGCAAAAATGCTTCCCGAGAAGCCGTAGCTGCGCGGCTGCTGCGAGGTGCCGACGTCGCCGGTAAGGGCGCCGACGATCACGTCCGCGCCGGAGCCTCGGGGCGAGGCCTCGGTGGCCGGGAAGGCCTGGTAATCTCCAATCTGGGCCGGGCCGACGACTTCGAGGCTGCCGACCGGCTGTCCGGCCAGATCGATGTTTCCGAGGACTTCGGCGGCGAAGGCCGGGGAGACGACGAGTTCCGCGACGAGGGTCAGGCTCTGGTCGTTGGCATTGAAATCGGAAATGACGCCGGCCGGGCCGGAGGTGAACAACTCGCGCTGGACGTTTGCTCCGTCAACGATCGACATCGACCGGCCGGTTACCACAACGGCGAAGTTGCCGATTCGGGCGACGTCGTCGCGGTCGGGCAGGCGGACGCTCAGGGTATCGCCGCGGGAGACAACCGTCCCGCTGGCGCTGGAAGGCTCGTCATTGACAAAGGTCAGGGCATAGTTGGTTCCCTCCGACTGAATCGGGAGGGTCAGCGTGGTGTCGCTGTTGCCTGCAAGCTGAATGCCCACAGCGGCGAGCGCGGCGGGATCCAGCGTGACGTTGACGGCCCCACCGGCGAAGACCCAGGTCGCGTAGACCTCCGGGCCGCGCGCGAGACGCGGCTGTTCGGCGAGCGAAGCGGCGGTCAGGCCGCAGACGAGCAACAGGGCTGTGCAGAATTGAAGCTTAGTGAAAGAACGCATTCGAAGGCTCCTTGATTTACCCACCACCGCCGGATGCCTCGCAGGCACCGGTCTCCACAACGCCCCCAAACATGTACGAGTCCGACCGGCGCAAGAAAGCCCCCACCGCGCCGGGGAATGCGACAAACGAGAACGGAAATCAGCCGCAGCCGCCGGTCAGCAGGCAGTCGGCGAAGTTCGGCATATCATCGACGTTGATGATGCCGTCTCGCGTCATTTCGAGATCACCGGCGCACAACTCCTGGAAAGAGGAGCCGCCGCTGATGAGGCGCTCCACGAAGAGTTCAATATCCAGGCCGTCAACGAATCCGTCGAGGTTGACGTCGCCGCGGATGCACGGATCGGGCGTGATAACCTGAGCCGTGGCTTCAGTTCCGACCCCGGGCTTGAAGTAGGCGAGATTGACAGTGCCCTTGCCGGGCCAGGGAGCAACGTTCGCATCGAACCGGAAGTTGTACATCATGCCCCAGCGAATCGCGTTGGCATTCTGATTGGTCCCGAAATCGGTGGTCGACCACGAAACTCGGGCGTTCCCTGTCGTGCCGGGCCAGTCGGTGCCGTCGTAATTGACACCACCGGGGCCGTCGCCGTCGTGGTAATCGACGTCTCGGAAGCCGATGTTGGAGATCACCGCATCGGGCCGGACCGGGACCCAGAAGCCGCCGATTCCGCGGTCGGAATTGAGGTTCTGGACGGCGTACTCGTAATGCCACATGCCGCCGCCCAGGTCGGTCGCCTGCGCGGCGAGGATGACAAGAGCGGACATGCCGCCGTCCTCGGCCGTCACCACATCGGCTTCGGAAACGGTCGGGTCAGTGTCCTTCCAGGCGCGAATTCCGGCCTGTTCCCGCTGCGTCGAACCAATCGCCGTGAAACTCCACGCACTGCCGCTGCCGCTTACGCTGAGAGGCCGATAGGAGGCGTTGTTGTTCTTGTTGCCGGACGCGGCATCGTCGGCGGCAATGTACTGACATTCGACAAAGTAGCGGGTGGCGTTAACGTCGCCCGAGCCATTCGACACTTCAAGGTCTGAAATGGCGACGCGGAGCCGGCGAGCTACGCTGCCTGAAAAGCCGGGCGAACTGACGTGGGTGTGTTGGCCGGTCGTCGCGTTTACCGCCCACTTCGGGCCCAGGCTGGACTGGCCGCCGTTTCGGCTGGAAGTATATGGATCGGAGCAACCTACACCGAGAGTGCTGCCATCGGTCCCGTTGCAGGTGGAACAGCAGGCATTCTGGCTGAGGGCGAAGAAGCCGTGCTTCAGCCAACTATAGCCGAGTTGCTCAAACCGGCGCGAGCCGTTCACTTGTTTCATTCGAAACAGGTTCTGACTGATTACCGGGTGATTTACCCCGGAAGACTGCCAGCTCAAAGGCTGATTGCCGAGATTGCAGGAGGTCGTGCCGACTGAGAAGGCCTCGTAACCTCCATCGCTGCCGTAGTTGGAAATGGCGTCCTGTGAGACAACGCCCACAATAACGTCTGGGCCGGGAGACTGCTGGGGCGTGCCCGGACAACCCGAAGCACGGGCATCAATTGCAGCGGCAAGGACACAGAGAACGGCTAAAAGACGCTGGGGACCGGTAAATGACATTCAAAAACACCTCTGTACCTAAGGACATTAGACTCCCCAGCATTCAAGGAATGCGCAGGGAACAACACATAGTGAATCGGTTGGTCAGAAGCTGAAGCGAAGGTGACTCATGAACAAGTCGAGAAGTCCCTCCCCTCCCAGTAAAGCAGCTCGCATCTTCGAGTTTAACGATATCGGTAGCCGGCTTCAAGCAGGAAGATCGAATACCGCCCAACTTTTCGGACCCCACGGGATAATTCTACCCAATCCTGCAATGTGAAACCTTTTATCAAAGACAAGAAACTCCGTAGCAGCCGGTTGCTGATTCGTCGAGCTATGTTAATGGACCAGTCAGCCGCCCGGCGGAACGGTCACAGGTGCCGTTCCTTGGTATGCTGCAACTGCACAACGAACCGCGCCCAATCGCCGCTGGCTCTCACCACAGGTGATCGGCACGATCCGGACGCCCGGCCCAAGCGCGTCGGAGAATGCCCGAGTGGAGGCGGCATCGAGTTCGACGTAAAAGCCCCCCGCCGCCGGCATGAGATACATGTCCTTCGTATGGATGCCGTTCAGGTAATTGAGGCTGAGATCTTCTTCGGCGAGGCTGGGAATCGGGACGACCATGAAGCCCAGAGTTTCGAGGCGAGATTTGATGCCGGAGCGGTCCGCGTCGCGCCGAATGAATGTGCTGAGATACTCCGCAAGCGCCGGATCTGAGGGCGGCGCCCGACCTGCCGACGCGACCGTCGCCAGATCCAAGGCCAGGAGAAACCGCTGAAGGTTGCCAACGCCGGAGTCCGACAATCCGGTGCTGAAGTGCCGCGTGAGGGATTCCGGGTAGTTGCCCGGCGCGACCGCACACCCGTCGACGACCGGCCCGACGATGCGCAGGAATTCCGCCAGTGAAGCGCTTTCGAGCGACCGAAGGGCTTCGTCGAGGCGGGTCGAATCAAGCAGACCGGCACGATTCAGTGCCTTCGCGCCCAGGCGGAGGACGATGATCATAGCGGCGCGCGCGTCGTTAACGAACGCGATCAAGCGATCCGGGCCCGCGCGCACGGAAACTTCATAATCAATATGGTAGGACGCCGCGGGCAGCACCTCGACCCTTTGCGCGTCAAACTCAATTCGGAACGCCTCGATCACTTGATCGCGCGTCAATCCGAGCGCGACATTGCGATGCACTTCCGCCTCACCGAGGAGCAAGGTCCGCTCACCGTTCGCCGGATACTCCGCAATCAGGACGTTGCCTCCCTGAAACAGCAGTGGCGACTGGACAACCGTGTGGCCCGCGGCCGCGAGCCCGCCGAGCAGGAATGTCTCGCCCGGCACGAAAAGAGTCCCCTCCTCGCCGCGACAGGCGTATCGGGGAGCCAGTGTGGCGAGCGTTAATCGCGTGGAGGTCGCCGCGTCGCCGACGCCGGGCGATGAGATTACGCCCGCCTTGCCGTTGTCCTGGGCCCATTGCGAGACGGGAAGCGGTTCGGTGATGATCGTCAACTGACGTGGCCGGGACAGGTTCCATTGCCGCGCGAACCCGAGAAGCGGATCGACGAAGCGGTCTTCGACAGAAGCGATGTATTCCGCATCGGGCGCTGCCGCGACGATCTGTCGAGCGATGTCGAGTGCGCTGCCGTCGCCGCGGCCGCGCCAATAGTCGCCCCGCGTGAACTGGAACCGGAACAAGCCGATCGCGTTTCCGCCGCTGTCGGCGGTCGCGCGGAAGCCCGGATGGCTCTTGCGAAACTGGAACGGGATCAGGTCCAGGTCGGCACGAATGCGCTCGCGCGGCTGCCGCGAGATTTTTCGGCGCAGAACCTCGCGCACGACACTGTAGGCTTGACCGTCATGCGCACCCGGCGCGGCAAAATACGGCAGGAGGTCAACCGGCAGGCCAATGCGGCGAAGCAGCTCGAGATCCGCCGGCTCTCCTGCGCCGAATTCCGCGACGCCAAGAATATCGATCGCCGCCTCCAGCGTTGCGAGCAGGCCGTCGAACGCGAGTCGTGTTACGATGTGCTCCGCCGCCTTGCGAACGTTTGGCCTGAGGGGATCGTGCGGAAGAGAGGCCGGACTCGCAGGCAGTGAGGGCTGCGTGAGGTCCGCACGAAAGCCGGGCAGCGGAATTCGCATTTCGGAAAGCGAACGCCAAATCTCGAGCGTCGGGGGCGGCACTTCGTGGCGAACGACGAGAATCCGCCGGTCTGCGGCGGCGGACGGGCTCTCGGATTCCGCGGCCACGCCGAGGCTGCTTGTCCACGACCCCACGGCCCACGTGATCGCCAAGACAACCGGAATTCGGCGCTTCATCGGTATCGGCCTCCGGACCGGCGCGCCATCACGACCCCGACGAGGGCAAGGAGCAGCCCACCCGCGATGAAGGGAATCCACGAGCCGCGCCGTTTGACCGCCGGTGCGGGCGTTTGCGCCGAGGCGGCCGGCGCGGACGACGGCGATGCAGCGGGCGCCTGATCGCGCACGACCAATCGCCGATTTCGCTGGAAATCGGCTCGAATGATTCGATCGGCCACGCGGGCGAGGTACTCGGGCGGGAGATTCTGCGTTTCGAGCGTGAACGGCCCCACTGGCTGGTCCAATAGCTTGCGGACGACTTGCCCCTGGGCGGGGCTTGGAGCCGGCACGGGGCCTGATCGCTCCTGCCCCGCAGCCTGAAAAACGGACGGGGCAGTCCATGCGAGAATGACCGGCACAAGACGGGTCGGACGAAGAATGACGCCACCTCCACTCAAGATGATAAGCGCCACCAAACGAGCCACAAGCCGCGCCGCAGGTCGTGTCCGATGGGATGCGCGCGCGACATTCGGGAGCCAGCAGTCAGTTCACGTCGGCGGGCGACGTGGCCGCAGGTGGAGCGGTCGATCCGCCCTTTTCGAGCCCCGCCAGGAGCTGTTCGTAGAGCGGGGCGAACTCACCGCTGTGCTGAATGCCGTTGTGAATGAGCTTGAGGGCTTCGTCGCGGCGGCCGGTCTTTTCGAACGACATGACGAGGGCCTGATCGACTGCGACGAGATCGGTGCCGGTGACCTTGGGGCGCGCCGCGGCGAGGAAGGGAATCGCCTCGGCCCATTCGCCGCGCAGTTGATGCAGGCGGCCGGTGTAGCGTTCGGCCATTCCGGATTCGCTGTGGCCGTGCGATAGAAGGAACCTGCCGCGGGCGATGCACTCGGCCGCCAGGGCGCGATCGGATTCATTGAGGCCGCCGTTGCGCCGTTCGCGGCAGACGAGCATGAAATAGTTGTATTCGAGATTCCAGGAAGAATAGAGCGGGACCGATCGTCGGGCGATTTCATACAGGGATTCGGCCTCGGCGAGCTTGTTCATTCGGATCAGCGCGCGACCGACCATGCCGGTGATCGGCCGCTTCGCCCCGGGGTGCGTGGCGGGGTTCTGCCATTTGCGGCAGATTTCGACGATTTCGGGCGGATGACTCTCCTCGAATGCGCGACAGACCTGATTGAACCGCTCGAAGGCCTCGGGATTGGTTTTCCGGAAGAACGGAATGTCGCAGACGACTCGAATCGTGTGCGCGACGCCGTAGCGGTCGTAGGGATTATCGCCGAGCCGCCGGGCGTAGGTCGCGTTGCTGGGCAGCTTGTCGAGCGCTTCGGGCCTGACGGCGACAGCTCCGGTAAGCGTGGAGAGGGTCTTTACGATCGCACGCGCGGTCAGTGCCTGGCCGGCCAGCGTGGGATGCACGTGGTCATCCATGTATTCCCAACCGACGCAGCCGCCGGGGCTGGCCTCGCGAAAGGCCTGACGCAGATCGCAGATTACCGCCCCGCCGGCGGCCGCCGCCTCGCGGATCGCCTCGTTCGACGGTCCGGTGCAGCGCCACGGCATCGGATCAAGGTCAATCGCCGTCTGAAAGGACTCGCGCGCGGCCGCAAACCGGCCAGTTGCGTATTGCGCGCGGCCCAGGAGGTAGCGTGCCCGGGCGTGATCGGGGTACAGCGTGATCGCCGCGGAGAAGTCCGCGGCGGCGGCTGCGGGATCGGACGTGAGCCTGGCCTCGCCTGATGCGATGAGCGACCGGAGCTTGTCCTGGTTTTCCGGGGACAGAGACGAAACATTGTCCTCACCGAGGGGCGCGAGGTCGCGTTCGTTAACGGCGAGAAGGCACGCCATGACCGGTACGGCGCGTTCATTGCACCGGTGAATCATCTCGCCGACGTTGGCGCGGAGGTTGCGGGCCGCCGCGTCACGCAGCGGGTCGTGCGGCGCGGTGTACGACTGGCCCATCATCACTTCCATCAGAGTCTTTCGGCCGTCGTCGGACGCGGGGGTGCTGACGAGACCGTCGATCCACTGGACCAGGGCGGCACTGCGCAGGAAGCGGTGGAGGCGCATGGCGGTAGGCGATCTGCCGGCGACGTGCAGCGACGCAACACCGTATGCGCCGAAGTACTCGTTGTTGCCGCAATGAATGACAACGAGGTCCGGCTCGTATTCGAGGGCTTCGGTCATCATTCCCAGAACGGGAAAGCTCGCGACGGCGGTTGTCCCGAGGTTTATGACTTCGACTTTTCGATCGGGCCACACGTCGGAAAGCATCGCCTCCAGGAACGCCGACGCGGCAAGGGACATCGGCTGTGGAAAGCCTTTGGCCGCCGACTCTCCGCAGACAAAGACGCGAAAGACGCCCTTCGGCTTGGGCATGAGGAAGGAGTAGCTGTTGAGTGAGCCGGGCTTGTTGCGGTTTGCGAAGAAGTACGATGCGGGACCGGGATTGTCGGTGATGCAGACGGTTCCCGCGTCGGTATTGCCCACGGGATAGATCGTGGGCGGATATCCGCCGAAGCCGACGAGGCGAAGCGTCAGCTCCAAAAGCGCGAAGAACAGGATGGGAAGCGACATCGCCATTGCGGCGAAGGCGAACTTCTTCCGGGTTGAAAGGGGCGACCGGGGCGTTTGCGGCGGAGTCGCTTCGCTCGCCGGGCGGTCTTCGTGCCGGGATTTTCGCTGCTTTCGGGCCATTGAACTGGGCGCAGTGTAGAACGCCGGGCCGGCGTGAAAAGACCCGGCCGGGAGCGGGGGCGAAAATAAGAGCGGCCTGCCTCCGCTGGGGAAGCAGGCCGCCATCAGGATAAAGGAACAGTCAATCGGTTGCTTAGCGTCGGCGTCGAATCAAGGCGAGGCCCGCCAAAGCGATCAGGCCGATCGTGGCCGGCTCGGGAACGACCGTGTAGCTGACGGGATTCGCGTTGGAATGCTCACCCCAGTCGCCAACCTGCTGATTCGGATTGCCGAGCGAGTCAATCGCGCCGTCGCCGCCACCGCCACCGCTTGTGAATGCGTCAAAAGTAAACGAGTCGCCGATTCCAAGATTCAAGTTCGCGAGGGCGGTCGTCATCGTGAAGGTGAAACCTGACTTGGTAGCGGCAATCGTGGTGGAGCCATTCCATGTGGCTTCATTCGGCGGGAACGGCCAGCCGGCGTTGTAGCGATAGACTTCCATTCCGTTGCCGCTGTCGGCCCAGCCACCCAACCAGGAATCGGCGCCGCTCGGCATGGAAATCGGCCGACCCCAGCCGTTGCCCACGGAGTCTCCGCCGGGTGCGCTATCGATAATGACCATGTACTTGCCCCAGTCGGTCACATCCACATCTCCGGCAAGTGTGAACTTGAAAGAGATGTCGGTGGCGTCGTTGGTGACCTCGACGGAAAGAATGTCGAGGATCCCGCCGCCGGCACCCGTAAAGATGTCACCGGCTGAATCGTTGTAGATTGTCGCTTGCGCCGGCGCGGCAAGAGCGAGAAGCGCGATGATTGCCAATGCTCTTTTCATTTCCGTCACTCCTGAGTTGATCAACGAATGATCATCATTCTTGTGCATGACGCGAGCCGGACCGGACTCCCAGTCGGAGGGCGCTGCGTGATGCGATATTGCCTTGCTTGAGGCTCTCTTTCCTGACACTCCGCGAAACGCAGACTTTGCGTTTTCGCCTCTGGAAAAACAATTTACCAGAATCGAGCGCGGGATTCAAGGTTTTGCCGGCCTCGGGGCCTGGCCAACCGCTCGGAGCGAGCCCCCGGAAAACCCCGCGAAACTTACCCAGTTTATCTGATATGCGGACCCCCGAATCCAATTTGGGGCCGGTTTCCCCGCCTCCGCGATTATCAGCGGCTACTGCATCAAACTATCCACGAAGGCCGGGATGTCGCCGAGGTCGTTCAGGCCATCGCAGTTCATGTCAGCGGCCGGGCCAAAATTCGGGTTGAAGCCGGTGATGAGCCAGACGAACGCCTGGATATCGCGGGCATCGCGGACGGCATCGGCGTTGACATCTCCCGCCCCGAGGCCTGTGCCGGTGGTGGCCTGAATCCCGACGAAGGACTTGTGGCGCGTCTTGGTCGCGCCGTTGGGCAGTGTCTCGATCCCGACGACATCGACGCGGTGATTTCCGCTGACGTACGAACTTCGAGTACGGGTGAAGGTGTCGAGATAGCGCGAGGCCAGATTGCTCGTGCCGGTGGCGAGGGCGATGAAGTTCGTCGAGGCGGGCAGATCGAAGAAGATGTACACCTTCTCAAGGGTCGGGTCGGCGGCCTGGACGACAAAGCTCGCTGGGAGGCTGGTGACGTCGTTATTGCACAGGGCCGTTGGGGTGACCAGATCGAAGTCCGGGTCCTCAATGTCCACATAAATGACCAGCCGGAACTCGCCGAAGAGCGGGTCGCCCGCGTCGCGATGCCGAAAAGCCCGGACGGTAATGTAGTGATATCCCTCGCCGATATCGGCAGCACTGATGGTCTGGCGATAGGTGCCGCTGCCTCCGCCGAACCGGGGCGAACTTTGAGTCAGGAAGTTTTCGAAGCCGTAGCTTGGGCTGGTCGACGCGGTGTTTCCGGGATGAAAGTCGGACGACGGATTCCCGCTGTACGACGATCCGTTGCCGTTGTCGTCCCTGAAGCCGGAGTCGATTCGGAAGACCGCGAGGTCGTCGGTGTTCGGGTCCATGGGGTCGGTGTGATTGGTCTGAAGCTGGATGTCGAATGTCGGGGAAGTCACCATCACAACCGAGTTGACCCGCTGGATGTGATCGGAAGTGCTTCCGGGATCAGGCGGCGCGATGCTTGTCGTCGCATTCACGATGGAAAGCGTTCCGGTGGGCACGGCGGGGCCGTAAATCACGTATCCCAAACCATGAAACACGCCGTTGGCGTTTCGATTTCGAGGGACCTGAACCGTGACGCTGCCGCCGCCGCCCACGGTCAGGACTTCGGGGATGTTGCCGTTCGGGTCGACCGTGGGACTCGCGGCGTTGCCGGTCTGCTCATGGAGGCGCGTGCCGACGGGAAAGGCAGTGGTCACCGTGCGGGAATCGAAGCCGTTGGATTCGAGGTCATTCAGGCCGACCAGCACGTTGTCGACGCTGTTCGGAGTCCGGCGGGTGAACACGAGGACATCGCTGCTTCCCACGGTGAGCGGGATGAACCATCCGCGAGCATATTGATTGCGCGCCTTGACCAACTGCGTGATCTGATTCGAGCCGAGACCGAGGGCATCATCGCGGCCGTTGGCCCGCGGGAAGTTGTCAACGTTTGTTCCGAACTGGAGTGCGTTGTGATAGACGATGGCGGGGCCGGTCCGCATCAGGACGTAGGCGTGGGCAATCGTGTCGTTTTCGTCGTCACCGATGGTGTTGTCGTGGCTGTTGACGTGGTGCACGCCAATCGTGCCGTTGTTGAAGTTGTCGACGTTGTCGACCGAGGCCCCGATGATCGTGTCCCACGACCCGCTGCCGTCGTTCGTGACCAGGTCGCGCAGGGCGCCGGCCTCGTTCAGATCGAGCGCGTCGCGGTTTCCGAAATCGTAGCCGGTGCTCGGCCATCCGGAGCCAGGCTCGCCGGGCTTGCGAACCCACTCGGCGGTGTTGGTGTTGCTCTCGACGACTTCGACGAATGAATAAGGGGTGCGGCGCACGCCGTCAAAGCCGACGTAATTCATGTGAACCGAGGCGTCCCAGAGATTGTCCCAGAACCACGTCGGTATGTGCTTCGCCGCGTCGAGCCGGAAACCGTCAACCCCGAGCACCTCGAGGTAGTACTTCGTCGAGCGCAGCAGAAGAAAGGACGCGTTCTCCAATACCGGGTCGCCCGTGCCCGGATCCGCAGGATCAAAGGGATAAAACGAATATTGCGGCGGCGAGGGGTTTCGCGGCGTGCCGGGGTTATTGGGGTTCATCGGCGCCGCGTCCATGTCGGGATAGAACTTCAGGTTCGCGGCGTTGGGCTGATTCCGCTGCGTGCCGGCCGGAATGTTGTCCGGGTCGCCCGGTGCGACCGGGTGACGAATGAACATGTGGTTCTTGCCCTGGTCGATGTCGATCAATTCGACGAGCCGGCCGTCGTAGAGATGGTAACAGCAGCCCCCGCACACCGGATTGGCAAGCGAGAATCCGCAGCACGGCGCATGCGACTGGGGGCAGCCGCCCGAGAAGGCGTGGAAGTCGCCATCGGGATCGCCGCCGGTGCTGAGGACGAAGCCGGGGTAGCCGCCCTGAGTCTCGAAATTCGCGGTGTTGCGATCCGAGAAGCCGTTGTGGTTCATGATCCAGTCGACATAGACGCGACAATTGGCCCGATGAAACTCCTCGATCACGAGCCGAAACTCGGACTCGCTGCCGTATCGTGTCGGGAGGCTGTCACTCCCCAGATCAAACCGGTCGAAGAGGTCGTACCCCACGCTTGTCGTGTTGGTCGGTCCGGCGGCGCGTTGGGGCGGGGGCAGCCAGACCGCGTCGTACCCGGCGATGAAGACGTCGGGCATGCGGTACCGCATGGTGTTCCACTTGGCATCGAAGTATTGAATAAAGGTCGCTTCCTCAGCGCCAACGCCCCGCACGAAGAGCATGGTCGCGGCAACCGCGAACAGGCAGGATTGCATCCGCTTCTTCACGATCGAGACTCCCTCCCTCGCCATACGAGTTTATGCCCGCCGCCGGGTGCGTGACCATCGGACGCGCAACCCATCCTGCAAGCGTGCCCGCGGCGTTGCGTCGAACGTCGCGGGCACCCTGCCGGAGCCAAACCGGCGGACCCCCGCGGCGCGGAGCCGCGGGAATAGTCGCCGAAGGTCCTAGTTCAGGAACTCGTCAACGAATTCCTGGATATCCAGACCGTTTGTGCCTCCGTCGCCGTTGACGTTCGCCTTCTGAACGTCACACGGATTCAGATTTGTACCGAGCAGGACGCCGACCAATGCGCTGATGTCCGTGGAATCAACCACTTCATCGCCGTTGATGTCGGCGGGATCGTCGCCGCACGACGGGGCCAGCGTATAGCCCATCCACTGCTGTCCCGGCGCGATTGCGTTATCGCCCAGGTTTCCGAGCCACTGACCGCCGCCCGTAATGGTCGTCACGATATCGCCGAGATTCCCGGCGGGAGGCGTGCGATTCAGCGGGGGCAGGAACTGGTTCGAGAAGTAACCCGAGCGGCCAGTGATGACCGCGAGCATGCGCACTTCCACGAAGGGACCGGTCTCCGGATCCAGCGGAGTAAGACCGATGTCCTGGAATGCGAGGTCAAAGTGCATGCCGGAGGTCGCGCTGTTAGCCTGCGCCATGGTCGCGCTGGAACCGGTCACACCCTGTATGTTCTCATTGTTCAACGCGACCTGCGTGCAATTCGCATTGCCAGGGTTGACCAGCACGGCATTGCCGAACTGGGTGTAGTTGTCCTGCGTCGCGAGAGCCGGGCCCATGGCATCCGGGATGCCCGCGCCGTTGAACGTCGTCGGGGAGTCATATCCGCCGGATGACGCCAGCACGTAATCGAGGTACTGGAGGCCGGGGGCAATCGTCTCGCTGGACAGGTCAATGAAGGTCGTGGGCGGCCCGGGCGCCGGCGGCGAACCAAGGTTGTTCTTGCCACCGCCAAGACCCGGCAGGGTCTGGTTGCTCCAGAATCCGGTGCTCGAACCGAGGATGACGCCGACACTGAGCGTCGCGCCGTCCACCGGCGGGTTGATCATCAGGTCCGGGTGTCCAAGGGAGTCGCGGTCGAGGGCGATCTGAATGCCGCGAAGCGCGGTGGCCGCGTTCTCCTCCTGAACAGTGAGCGGCGGATTCATACCCGGCGTTGTGTCGTGAGCCACATTGCTGCTGACGCCGAGGCCGTTGCTGTTGTCGCCGACGTACGTGTTGTCGCCGATCGAGCTCTGGAAGGTGAGGTTCGTTACCGTCGTGCCCGGCGGCAGGTCGGTCATGTCGACGAGCTGTGCCGAGTAGAAGCCGCCGCTTCGATTGATGACGATCGCGAAATCGGGGGCGAAACCGATGTCGAGATGATCGCCGTGGACGGAACGAAGGGCCGTCGGGAAGCCGGTGTAGTCGGTATCGAGGACGTTGGAGCGGTTGCTTCCGGGCGTCTCGATGAAAACGATGTAGGCATTGCCGTTGGCTTCCAGGTTTCCGGTGATGCCGATGTACAGGCGGTCGGCATCGTTCTGGATAAAGAGCTGATCCAGTTCGCTGCCGTTCTGGTTGGCAATGGGATCGGCCAGTTCGCCGGTCGGCTGGTTCCGCGTCAGGCGGCCAAGCGATCGCGTGAAGTTGGTCTGAATGTTCTTGATGAACACGCTGTAGTCATCGACCGGGACTCCGGCGGTCGGATCACGTTGCACGACGACGGCGTAATCCGGGTTGAAGCCGGGATCGAGCGTCAATCCATCCAGGCCGGAGCAGACGTCCGGCGGGGTGGAAAGGACGGGCAGGGTCGAAGGTCCGCCCGCGACGGTGTCGAGCAGGAGAACCATCGCATTGCCGTTGTTCTCGAGGTTGCCGGTGACGCCGATGCGGAGCCGATCATTGGTGTTTCGCACCATGAGCTGGTCCGCTTCGCTTCCGGGCAGGTTGACCACGGCCGCCTCGACGGCATTACCGAAGCAGGTGTAGTTGTTCTGTGTGGTCAGGGCCGTGTTGCCGAACGCGGCCGGAATCCCCAGGCCGGTGAAGTTTGTGGGCCGATTGGACGTATTGGCCGGAACCGACAGGTCGAGGAACTGGTCGCCCGGCGTCCGCGGATCGGTCGCGAGGTTGATGTAATTATCGACCGCGTCGAACTGTCCGAGACAGGGGACATTGCCACCGGTGTATTCGGTGACGGCGATACCCCACGAACCAAGCGAACCGGACTGACCGGTG
The DNA here is from genome assembly GCA_003576905.1 of Planctomycetota bacterium. Taxonomy (GTDB): domain Bacteria; phylum Planctomycetota; class Phycisphaerae; order UBA1845; family UTPLA1; genus UTPLA1. The sequence continues at coordinate 43,538 of QEVG01000024.1, forward strand.
ACGGTATCGGTGACGATCATCGTCCAGTTGCCGTTGGGGTTCAGGCCGTTGAAGGACAACAGCGACGCCGCCGGCTGAACGGCCGGAGCGCCTTCGCTGTCAAAGGTGATGTTCAGATTTGAGCCGGCTTGGGAGCCCGGCGCGACGAGCTGAACGGTCGTGCCGCTGTCGTCGTGGCGAAGGCTGACGCTGAGCTGGCTGACATCCGGATGGGTAATGTTGAGGGAGACGTTGATGTCCGTTACGCGGTCGATGTTGGCCATGGCGACGGTCCGCGTGTCGGAGACAGGCATGTTGTCGTCGGTAATGGCCAAAGGCAGCGGCGCGTCGGAAAAGCTCGCGGAGTCGTTCTCCGGCGTCGGATCGGTCGGGTTCAGCGGCGGCAGGAACTGATTACTGACGAAGCCGGAGCCGCTGACGACACACGCGACGAGTTTCAGGTTGGCCGTGCCGCCCGAGGCGTCGATGCCGAGGTCGTTGAGCTTTAGAGAGAACTGAACGCCGGAGGTCGGCGCATCATCGGGATCGAAGAAGGTTCCGTCGGCGAAGCTCTGCTGGCGAAGTGGATCGTCGCCAGGGATGTCGTTGACGCCGACGATGTTGCCCAGATCGGCCGAGTAGGCGTTGACCGCCGGGTTGATGTGGCGGTCCTGTGAAGGCGAGAACTCAAGGCCGTCGATGTGCTCGTCGAAGACACAGCTCATGATCCGGGCGTTATGCTGCCCGCCGGCCCGCCAGTACATGATGCAGTATTCCGGCTCGAAGCCGTTGTCGAAGGTGAAGCCGCCAAGAAATCCGTTGCTCATGCCCTGCAGGGCGCCTGAGCCGCCGGTGAAGGTGTTGGTCGATAGCTGTTGAGTGCCGTCGCCCGGCCCGTTGTCGATGAAGATCATCAGCGTATCGTTGTTCCCACCGAAGAACGGGACGTTTCCGGTTACGCCGATGTAGAGCTTGGAGAAATCTGCCTTGACGAAGATCTGATCCAGCTCGGCGCCGCCGGTGGGAATCGGCGAGTAGGGAGCGGCATTTCCAAAACACGTATAGTTGTTCTGGGTCGCCAGTAGCTGGCCCACCGGGCCGTAGCGGGTGGGGATGTCCGCGCCGTTAAAGGCGCCGCTCGGCGCGCTGCCGCCGGGGTTGCACGTGTACGACACGAACTGATTGCCCGGGAAGTTGGTCGCGTTGCTGAAGTCGACCAGAACCGCGGGTGTGGCGTTGGGGTTGTGGTCACCCACACAGGGCCTACCGCCGCCGACGCTTCCCGATGTCGGGTTAATTGGAGGCAGGGCCTGGTTGCTGATGAACCCGCCGCCGCCGACGAGCAAGGCCTGAACGTTGATCGTACTGGAACTGGTCAGGCCAAGCTGCACGAGTTCGATGGCGAACTCAAAGCCGGTGGTGGCCGTCGCGGCATTCGCAGTCTGAAAGACGGGATCGCTGGAGGGGATGTCATTGACGCCGGCGAGGTTGCTGTTGTCCACCGCGAACTGCGTGCCGAGCGTGAGAGCGACACCGGTGTCCATCGGGTCGGTGAGGTCATGTAGCACGGCGTTCTGAACGCCGCCGACGTTCCACACGGCGAGGCAGTATTCCGGCGCGAAATCGAGTGTCACGCCGTCCGTCATGTCGTCGCGATCCAGATTCTTAAGGGCGTTCGAGCCGGTGATGCCCGAAGTATTGAGGATCGGCGACCCGCCGTTGTCGCCGGTATCGATGAACACCAGCACGGTGTTTTCGAGTGCGTCGACGCGCACGGTGTTTCCGGTGATTCCGATGTAGAGCTTGGTGGCGTCGTTGGCCATGTACAGCCGGTTCAGCTCGTTGCCCTCGCTGTCGGATTCCGTCGGCGGAGTGGCGTCGCCGAAGCCGGTCGGGTTGTTCTGAAGGGCCCGCGGCATCGCCGGGAATATGGTCGGCAGGTCGGTGCCGAGAATCGTGGCCTGCCCGGAACAGTCGCCCGCCGAAGCGGTCTGGTTTCCGGCGACAAGGATCGTCGCGAGTGCGACGGCGGTGAGAGAAACGGCGATAAAGCGGCGATACACAATCCACCTCCCGTGTGACGTTCGGCCGGTACGACCGGCCGATCTACGCGTGCGAAGAGCGGCGGAATCGCGCCGCCGCGATAACTCTTGTTCAATCAGGCTCCAGACGTCGCTCATGAACCCGCGTCTGTCGGGCGAAGAATCCGCAAGCTCAGCCACAAATGGACCGTCGGTTAAACGTTAAACCTGGCCGACATCCGACAACCACCCAATTGACTCGCTCGATTGCCCGATCCAAGCGGGCTCCTCAGGTTCGGTGAGGGTTTCGGCACTCGGGCTTGTCACGATGCAACTTCGCTTGCCTGGTGCCGAAGGGAAGTACCCCCTCATTCTATCAGATCATGCACGCCAAACCCAAGAGGACCCGGGGCCATCTGGGGGGCGAAACGTCCGCTATTCAACCGTCGCGATTTCGGACGCCCGGTTCGGTTGAGCGTCGTCAAATCGGGCGCGATTCGAGCTCAGCGTGCCAAAAAGGCGTCGGGCGAGGTCCTGAGCCCCGTCAAAGAGGCCGTTTTTCATCTGGGCCCACTCGACGTGCGAATCGAGGTAGACGGCGTTTATTCCCCGCGTCCCGTGGTTGTCCTCGGGCGTCCAGTAGACCGAGAAATTCGTCCGCGCGTCGTTGGTGTTACTTTGATCCGCCATCAAAAGGAAATCGCCCCGATCGTCGTTACGAAGCAGGGCGATATAAACGAAGCTCACGTAGGTTTTCTTTCGCTGATCGAGCTGTCCCTGCGTTCGAGGGAGGTCGGCGTAGCGAAGGACGGCCTGGGTCGGCCAGAGCTTGTCGAGTGTCAGCGGCGGGGCATAACCGTCGGGGCCCGCCGGGGGCTGTCCCGGTGTGTTATTGAATCGATCACTAGCGCACAACAGGACCTTTGGATCCGGCAGGTAGAGGGGATTTACGGTCGCGCCCGTCTCGGCCTCGGCCCCTTCGCGGGTGTGGCGTCGCTCGATTACGTCGCGGATGATTCCCGCAAGGCCGGGGCCGTACTGGCTCAGCGCCGGCTGCTGTTTGAAGGTGAGTTCATTCATTGAAGCGTAGGGGTTCTGCGGATCGCTCTTGACTGGCAGCCACCCATCGCCATCGTTTGAGTACTGGAGCATCGCATTGGCATTCTGGTGCATGTTCGAGCCGCAGATGGTGCGACGTGCCATTTCCCGGGCACGCGACAGCGCCGGCACGAGGATGGAGATCAGAAGGCCGATGATGGCGATAACGATCAGAAGTTCGATGAGCGTGAAACCGGGAATTCGGCGTAAACCGGAGGGGCGAACAGGATGAGCCGGGCTTGGCGTTCGGAGATGCCGCTTTCTCCGCGGGAGGCGGCGCGGCACGCCGCACATGCTCAGCCCATGCGGCGGCAGGTGTTGACCGACTTGGTGAGACATTTCAGTTCCGTCGGCTCGCTCGTGAGATTATTGGTTAGTAAAACCTTTTACTACTCGAAGTATAGCAGTCATCGGGCAAAATGCAAGCCGACCTTTGGTCCAATTGCGTGCACGAAACACCCGATCGCGGAGGCCGGACCCCTGTGATATCATAGGACCCCGCAGTGCGGCTTTTCGCGTTGACAAGGCCGCCCAAGGTCCAGGGAGTCGATCACCCGTCCGAGCCCATGTCGAAGCGCAAAGCCGTCAGTATCAAGGACGTAGCGAGAGAGAGCGGGTCAAGCCTGACCACGGTCTCCCTAGTCCTCAACAAACGGGACCGGCGCATCAGCGACGCAACCCGCGACCGCGTCCTCAAGGCGGTTCAGCGGCTCGGGTATCGGCCGAGCCGCCTGGCACAGGGACTCCAGTCCCAACGAACGGGATTTCTCGCAATCCTCGTGCCACAACTTCGCCATGCGTTCGCGGACGCCTATTTCGGCGAGATAATCAGCGCGATCCATGATCACGCACGGACGGCCGGGTACAAGGTGCTGCTCGAGGTCGCGGACCAGGATTTTATCAAGTCGTCGCAGCACGTCGAGCTGTTCGACCGTCATTTCGTCGACGGCATCCTCTGCCTGGGTGTCACCAACCGTGACACGTACCTGGGCGATTTCTCTGAGTACAGCCGGCCCGTCATCGTCGTCAACAACTACCTTCCGGGCGAGAAGCTCAATTTCGTGCGCTGCGACTATCACGAAGCCGGGCGGCTGGCGTGCAAGTACCTCCTTGACCTGGGCCACAAGAAGATCGGACTGATCCACGGCGCCGACGAAGTACAAACGACCCACGACCTGCGGGCCGGCATCGAAGACGCCCTGGCAAAAGCCGGTCTCAATCTGCCGGTTGACCGGCTTGCCGACGGGCTCTACACGGAGGAAGGCGGCGCCGAGGCGGCGCGAACTCTGCTTCGCCGCGACGCGGCCATCACGGCGATCATCGCCGGCAACGACAAGATGGCGATCGGCGCCATCAGCGGCCTCAAGGAGTCCGGCCTGCGCGTGCCGACCGATGTCAGCGTCGTGGGCTGCGACGACATGCACCAGGCCGCCTTCTGCGACCCGCCGCTCACGACGGTCCACACGCCCATTTACGAAGTCGGGCAGCGCGCGTGCCAGAGGTTGCTCGAACTGATCGAGGCCAAGTGCGATTCGGTTGAAGAGACGCACCCGGTCTCGATGTCCATCCGCAAATCCGCGGCAGTCCCCCGAGCCTGATGCGCGAGGAATTCCATGCAGTGCCACCCGCATGACTCATGCTCTTCCGGTAAATCGTTTTCGCAAAGACTTGCCCTGACGTTTCGAGCGGCCGCCATGTGCGGAACGCACGCGCGGGCCACGCAGGTGATCGTGACAATCTTTTCCCTGGCCGCGTCCGCTGCCGGGGATGCGCGGGGGCCGGAGGTTTTCCGTCTTGCGGGGTCATTCAACAACTGGGCCGCGGGAGACGACGCCTACACCCTGCGGCCGCGCGGCGAAGGCCTTGAACTCGTCCGCTTCTGGGAGTGCGGAACCTACGAGTTCAAGTTCACATGCAACGGCTCCTGGGATCGCCACTACGGCTCCGCCGGCGGCGACCGGCTGGCGCAGCCCGGCGGGAACATCCGCCTCAATATCCCCCGTTCCGCGACCTACGCCATTCGACTCGACACGTCGAACATGACGTGGACGCTCCGGCGCGTCCGCCCGGACCGCGCGGTGGCGCATTTCCGCGTCCTTGGAGGTGACATCGGCTCGGCATCTGTGATTCTCGACGGTCGCATGAGCGAGGCGCCGGAGGGCGGGCGCATTACGAATTACAACTGGACCTTTGCCTCGAAGGACGGCCGCGCGGAGTTCGCGTTAGAGGGAGGGGGCGAACTTCCGGCTGGAATGCGGCGCGTCAACATCCTTCGGCCCGGCATATTCACCCTTCGTCTCGAAGTTTCCGACGGAAAAACAACATCGGCGGCGACGCGCACCGTTCGGCTGGGCGAGGGATGGACGCTGACTGCCCGGGTCGAGGCTGGATCCGGCGCGACCCGCGATGAGGTCATCGACTTGCGTCCGCTGGCCGACGGCGCGTGGGGCGCAGTGCTTGGCGGCGGACCCTTCGCGAAGCTAAGCGCGCAAGCCAATCCGGCGCTTCCGCTGAAGCGGATCGCGCCCATCTCCTCCACTTTCGAACATTCCGACGCCTCGCAGGTTTTCGTGCGTGTCATGCCCTCCACGCGGGCCATGGCCTTTCACACCGAAGGTTTCCACGAGTTTTCGTATCGTCCGGCTTCGGACGCCCCCGGCGGCGAGCCGGTCGAGCGCGTCGACATCGTCGGAGACTTTAACGGCTGGTCGCCCGGCGCGACGCCGATGCACGAGGTCTGGGAGGGCGCGTCGCGATTCGTCCGCATTCTCGAGCTGCCGGAGGGAGTCTATCGATACAAGCTGACAGTAAACGGCGCACGCTGGATCGAGGATCCGGCGGCGGATTCGTCGCTGCGGACCCCCGACGACAGCGGCGGCTTCAACAGCGGATTTCGCGTCGGGCCCGACGCGGAAGCGTTCGGCCCGGCGCGCCCCGACGCTATTGCGTGCGGGGCAGCGCGTCACGACCCGGCGAGCGCGACGTATTTCTCGCCCATCGACGACGACCTCGTTCGGTTGACGGTGCGGACGCTTAAGGATGACGTCGAAGGTGTCGCGGCGGACATTGAGACGGTCGATGGAGACCTGCCGCTTTCAAAGACGGATTCCCGCGGAGGCTTTGACTACTGGTCCGCGACGTGCAGGATCAAGCCGCCGGTCGTAACGTATTGCTTTACGTTGACGGACGGAGCGGCGCGTTCCAGGCTCGACTCGCATCAATGCCGGCACCTTCCGTCGGCCGGCGGGGAGTCGTTCTCCGTGCAGACGGCTCCGTTCGAGACCGAGGTACGCATGTCCTTCAAGACCCCCGACTGGGCCAAGCGCGTGGTGTGGTATCAGATCTTCCCCGAGCGGTTTCGCAACGGAACCGAGGCGAACGACCCGCCGCGCACGGTTCCCTGGCGACACGCATGGGACAAGCCCTACGACGGATCGCGTGCGAAGGACCCGAAGCGGCGATTCAAGGAGCAAGGCTCGTTTTTTCATTACATTTACGATCGGCGCTACGGCGGCGACCTTCAGGGAATTCGCGACAAGCTCCCCTACCTGCGCGACCTGGGAATTACCGCCATTTACCTGAACCCCGTCTTTCACGCCGAATCGCTGCACAAATACGACGCCTCCGACTACCGGCACATTGACGATTCCTTCGGCGTGGCCGGCAGCATCAAGAAGCTCAAGGATGAAACGGCCGACCCTGCGACCTGGCAGTGGTCCGAAAGCGACCGGGTCTTTCTCGACTTCCTCCAGGAAGCGCACCGACTCGGGTTCAAGGTGATCATCGACGGCGTGTTCAACCACGTCGGGCGCGACTTCTGGGCGTTCCAGGATGTGCTCAAACAGGGTCGAAAGTCACGGTTCGCCGACTGGTTCGACATCACGAGCTGGGAACCGTTTCACTATCGCGCATGGGACCGCGATGACGGGTCGCTGCCGCGACTCAAACACGACGACGCCCTTGGCCTGTGCGAACCTGTGCGCGCGCATCTGTTTGCAGTGACCCGGCGATGGATGGACCCCAACGGCGACGGCGATCCCTCCGACGGCATCGACGGCTGGCGGCTGGACGTGGCCAGCGACATCAACGCAAATTTCTGGCGGGATTGGCGCAAGGTCGTCAAGTCCATCAACCCGGACGCTTACATCGTCGCCGAGTTGTGGGAGGAGTCCCGCGCATGGCTGGACGGGCAGACCTTCGACGCGGTGATGAACTACCCGTTCGCCCGGGCGTCCCAGCGGTTCTTCGTGAACCGGCAGAAAAAAATAGGCCCGAGCGCGTTCGACCGGCAGTTGCGCGAGGTTCTATCCTGGTACGCTCCGCAGGTGAGTTACGTATTGCAGAACCTCTTCGACAGCCACGACACCGACCGCGTCGCGTCGATGTTCATGAACCCCGATCTCGAGTACGACCAGGCTAATCGCCCCCAGGACAACGGCCCTCACTACAACACGGCCAAGCCGACGCGCGAATGTTACGAGCGGCTCAAATTGATGGTGACGCACCAGATGACACATCTGGGCGCGCCGATGATCTACTATGGCGACGAAGTGGGCATGTTCGGGGCCGACGATCCGTCGTGCCGGAAGCCGATGCTCTGGCCGGAACTGCTTCCCTACGACGATCCCAACGAGAAGATCGAAACCGACGTGCTCGATCATTACCGCCGGATGATCGCGATTCGCAATACCTATCCGGCGATTCAGCTCGGCTCGCTCGACACCCTGCTGACGGACGACCACAAGGGCGTGTATGCCTTCGCGCGGTCCCTCGACGGCCAGTCGGTCGTGGTCGTCCTCAACAACAGCAGCCATTCGCATCGCCTCGACGTGACGTCGCCGTGGCCCGACGGCACGACGATTGTCCGGCTTGACGATCCGAACGAGGCCGAAATCGTGGATCCGTCACCGGAGGACCCGGCGTCGCGGCCGTTCATCAAGGCCAAGAACCTTCACCACCCGCACATCCGGGTCGAGGGCGGGCATCTGCGCGGCATGATGCTGCATCCGTACGGATGCGCGGTGCTGGCGCGGATCGGAAGATAGGTCGAAAACCCTGCGGCGGCCGCGTTCAAAGCGCGGCGCGCCGATACTTTCATGCGAAAGCTGCTTCTCACGCTCGGCCGCCTTGCCCGCTGGACGGTTGCCCTGTGCACCGTGGTCCTGCTGGTCTTTTCGTTCGCGTGGGTCGCCTCGCGGCCCCTGCGCAAGCAGCAGCTCCGCGCGGGGCAGAAGCAGCTCACGGTCCTTCACTGGGGCGACAAGAACGAGGACGAGATCGTCAAACAGCTCTGCGCCGAATTCGAAAGCCAGCACCCCGACATCCGGCTGCTGCGCATAAATCTCGGCCAGGCCGCCGCCGTCAACACCAAGCTCCAGACCATGTTCGCCGCAGGCGATCCCCCGGACGTGTTTTACCTCGGATACGAAAAGGCTGCCGACATCGCATCCAAGGACCTGCTCGTGGACCTCGGCGCGCTTATCGAGCAGGACAAGGCGGCGGGCGTGCCAACCGTGAATCTCGACGACTATTTCCCGTCCGTCCTGCGCTGCTTTCAGTACGACCTCGAGAAGAAGACCATAGGCAGCGGGCGCCTCATCGGCCTCGCCAAGGACTTCACGGGCCTGGGCTTCTATTACAACAGGGACCTGTTCCGTCGGGCGGGGATACCTGAGCCGCCGAAGGATGACTGGACATGGGACGAGTTCATCGAGGCGGCGCGGGCCATCGGGAAGCTGCCCGACTGTTACGGCGCGGACTTCGTCACGTGGGAATCCGTCGTGCGATGCTTCCTATGGACGCATGGGGTGGATTTCACCCAAGAGGACTGGAAGGCGGGCGACTACCGTTTCGACGATCCCGAAGTGCACGCGGTCCTCGAGAAGCTGCAAGGTTGGTTTCACGACGAGCAGAGGACACTCGTTTCGGCCAAGACGCAGCTCGAGACATTGATGGAGCCGTTTCTCGCGGGCAACGTGGGAATGGCCGGACCGCTGGGGCGATGGAAATGCCCTACGTACCGGATGATTAATTCGTTCGACTGGGACTTTGCACCGCTGCCGCACGCCAAGGGTCACCCTCCGCGCAACGGAATCTTCACAGCCGGCTGGGCGATCGCGAAGAGCAGCCCGCGCATCGCCGAAGCCTGGAAGTTCGTGAAGTTCATGAATGGCGATCGCGGACAGGCGATGATGGCGGAAAAGGGTCTCGCCATTCCGACGCTGAAACGCGTCGCATTCGGTCCGTCGTTCTGCAACCCGGTCGAAAAACCGCTGAACTGCCAGGCCTATCTCGCCGCGGCGGAATACGCCGAGCCGATCGACTGGCCGGCCAATCCGAAATACCTTCACCAGCTTCGCGTGCGCCTGGAAGACGTCTTCAAGCTGAATCGCCCGGTCGCCGCGCAGCTTCGCCGCGTGGGCGCCGAATGGGAGGAAAACGATCGAAAGGCCATCCTCGACCGCGACTTCCCGCCCGTGCGCTGGCCGCGCGTCATTCTGATGATCTGCGGGCCGGTCCTGCTGATCTGCTTCGCGCTCCTTGTTCAGTGGTGGCGCACGCGTCCATCGGGACTGGCCCTCCGCGAAGAGCTCGCGGGCCACATCATGGTCGGTCCGTGGGTCGCCGGGTTCATGCTTTTCACGGCGTTCCCCATCGTCATGTCGCTGATCCTTGCGTTTTCGAAGTGGAGCGGCATGACGACGCTCGATACCGCAAAGTCCGTCGGCTTCGACAATTTCGTCGCCCTGTTCACCGCCGATGACACTTTCCGAAAAGCGCTCGCGGTGACGGCGCTCTACACCCTCCTGGCCGTGCCGACCGGGCAGCTTGCCGCGCTTGTGGCCGCGATGCTGATGAACCTGGAGCTCCGGTCGATCGGCGTATTTCGGGCGATCTGGTATTTGCCGAGCGTCCTGGCCGGCGTCGGCATGGCCGTCATGTGGAAATGGGTATTCCATCACGAGCACGGGCTGCTCAAGACATTGATCGACCCGGCGCTACCGGCGGGCTGGCACACGCCGGCTTGGTTTGAGAAGGACGCCGCGTCCTGGGCCGTACCCGCGTTCGTCATCGTGAATCTGTGGTCGATCGGCGGCACGATGATGATTTACCTTGCGGGACTCAAGGGAATCCCGAAAGACCTGTATGAAGCGGCGGAAATTGACGGCGCGGTGGGCTGGCGGAAATTCCTTCACGTGACGTTGCCGATGCTCAGCCCGGTCGTGCTGTTCAACGTCATCATGGCGGTGATCGCGTCGTTTCAGGTCTTTACGCAGGTCTGGGTGATGACGGCCGGGGGGCCCGGCGACGCGACGCGGTTCTTCGTCATCTACCTTTACAACCAGGCCTTCGACTTCCACGACATGGGCTATGCGTCGGCAATGGCCTGGCTGCTGCTGCTGATCATCCTGGGGCTGACGCTGATCCTGATGCGAAGTTCGAAGCGTTTCGTCTATTACGAGGCACTGAAGTCATGAGCGTCCGGCTCGCCAATCGAATCGCGCTTGCGATCCTGCTTATCGGCAGCATCGTGATGGTCTTCCCCCTCTGGTGGATGCTGACGACCAGCCTTTCGACCGAGGATGAGGCGCTTTCCGCCGCGTCCGGGTTTCGAATCTGGCCTTCTGAGCCGCAATGGGGAAACTACCCTGCCGCCCTGCGGAAAATGGGTTCAAGCCCGTGGAGGGGATTTCTGGACGCACTTGCGAACACGGTCGTCGTCACCACGCTTTGCGTCGTCGGACAGGTCGTATCGTGCAGCCTCGTGGGCTATGGCTTTGCGCGGCTTCGCTTCCGGGGGCGCGAGACACTTTTCGTCATTATGATCGCGACAATGATGCTCCCGGCCCAGGTGACGATGATCCCGATGTTCATCCTCTTCCGCTCGTTCGGCTGGATCGACACGTTCCTGCCCCTCGTTGTACCGCTGTTCTTCGGCACGCCTTTTTTTATATTCATGTTTCGCCAGTTCTTTGCGCAAGTGCCCGAAGCCCTCGTCGAGGCCGCGCGGATGGACGGCTGTGGGCACTTCCGAATCTGGTGGCAGATCATGCTTCCGTTGTGCAAGCCGGTGATTGCCATTACGGCCATCTTCACGTTCATCGGATCCTGGAACGACTTTCTCGGACCGCTCATCTATCTCCAGAGCGAGGACCAGATGACACTCGCCGTAGCGCTCAATTCATTCCAGAACCAGTACGGGGACTTCCGCGACGCCCATTACCTCATGGCGGCAAGCATCGTGACCATGCTGCCGTGCATCGTTTTGTTCTTCACCGCGCAGAAACAGTTTGTCGGCGGCCTCAGCCTCGGCGCGGTCAAAGGGTAGCGGCGTAAGGCCAGGAGCGCGAGACCCTCTTCGTCTCGATGACCGAGGCGGCACGACCGGGCAGAGTACCGGGAGACCTCGTGCATCCTTCCGATCGATCGCGGTCGCGAAGAACCACCAGACCGTGCAAGTCGTCGCCGCCGTCTCTGCCGTTCCACCGATCGCGCGGGCCGGGTTCGTCGCACCATCTAGGCCGGTCAGAAGGAGATTGCTTCCATGTGAAAACCCGGCCCGCGATTGACCCCGAGCGGCACCCTCGATATGATGGAAAAAGGTTTTAGCTCGTAAAAAACGCGGTTCTGGCCCCCCGCGAGAAGCAGGTTTATTTTCCCCCATGAAACAACGCGCTTCGAAATCGTCTGAATCTGCCGCCGGAGGGTGGCAGTCCATCGGAACCGTCACGGCCTTTCGGCAGGAGGGCGACGCCCTCGTGCTCGAATGTGGAAGCGCCCGCGTGCGAGTCACGCCAATTACTGACGAGATTATCCGGATTCGCCTATCGCCCGACGGGTCATTCGGTCGCGATCATTCGTGGGCGGTTCTGCCGGAAGTCTCGCAGCGCCGCCGGCCGCAGTGGTCCGTCGAGGAGATCGACGGGCACGTGGACATCGTGACCGATGCGATTCGCGTCCGAGTCAGCAAGCCGCCGTGCCGCATCGCGTTTCACGACGCCGACGGCAGGTTGATCTCGCGCGACTGTCCTCGAAAAGGAATGACATGGGACGGTGACGAGATCCGTTGCTACAAGACGCTGGACGGCGACGATCATTTCTTCGGTCTTGGTGAGAAAGGCAGTCCGCTCGACAAGCGCGGCGCTGCGCTCGTCAACTGGAATCACGACGCCGCGGAACACGATCCATGGACCGATCCGCTCTACCAGACGCACCCCTTCGCGCTCGTGCTCAACGGCGGACGGGCGCACGGCATCTTTTTCGATAATACGTGGCGATCGTTCTTCGACTTCGGCAAGACGTCCCGGTCATCGTGGAGCTTCGGGGCCGACGGCGGAGAGTTGAACTACTACTTTATCGCGGGGCCGAAGCCGTCCGACGTGGTGCAGCGCTACGCCTCGCTCGTCGGCACGCCCCACCTTCCGCCGCTCTGGGCGCTGGGATATCAGCAGTGCCGCTGGAGTTACGACTCCGCCCGGCGCGTACGGCAGATCGCGGGGCAGTTCCGCAGGCGGCGGATTCCCTGCGACACGATCTACATCGACATCGACTACATGGACGGGTTCCGCTCGTTTACGTGGCACCCGAAGCGATTCGCGCAGCCGCGGAAGCTGCTCAAGGAGCTGGCCGGTAAGGGATTCAGGCTGGTCGCCATCGTGGACCCCGGCATCAAGGCGGAAAAAGGCTATTTCGTCTATGACTCGGGCGTCGCCGGAGATCACTTCGTCCGAGGCGCGAGCGGCGATCTGTACATCGGAAAGGTCTGGCCCGGCGAGTCGGTCTGGCCGGACTACACGCGCGCGGCGACCCGCCGATGGTGGGGTGACCTGTACAAACGCCTGCTCGAAGACGGCGTGACCGGCATCTGGAACGACATGAACGAGCCGGCGGACTTCTCGTTCGCCGATGGCACGGTCCCGCTTTCCGTCCGCCACGACAACGATGGGCAACCCTGCGATCACCGCGCGGCGCACAACGTCTATGGCATGCAGATGGCGCGGGCGACGTTTGAGGGAATGCAGCGTCTCCGGCCCGGCGTTCGGCCCTTCGTCCTGACGCGGGCCGGCTACAGCGGCGTCCAGCGCTACGCCGCCGTCTGGACCGGCGACAACCTGTCGAGCTGGGAACACCTGCGGATGAGCATCCCGATGCTGCTCAACATGAGCCTGTCGGGCGTCGTCTTTTGCGGGGCCGACATCGGCGGCTTCCGCGGATATCCCTCAGCGGAACTGTTTACGCGCTGGCTCCAACTCGGTGTGTTCTACCCGCTGATGCGCACGCATACCGCGGGCGGCCGGGAACAGGATCCCTGGGCATTCGGAAAGAAGCACGAAGCGTACAACCGAGCGGCCATCGAGCTGCGCTATGTGCTCCTGCCGTATCTTTATTCTGAGTTCGCCCACGCCGCGAAGACCGGCCTGCCCGTGCTTCGCCCGGTCCTGTTTGACTTTCCCGACCATCCGAAAGTCCACCGCTGCGAACACGAGTTCATGTTCGGCCGCCAGGTCTTCGTCGCCCCGGTCGTACAGGAAGGTGCGACATCGCGGAAGTTCAGTCTCCCCGCGGGCGAGTGGTATGACTTCGACACCGCCGATGCGCGCGCGGGCGGGCAGGAAGTCGAGATTCCGGTAACAATCGAAACGATCCCCATATTCGCTCGCGCCGGCGCGATCATCCCCACGCGGGAGGTGCGCCAGCACACCGGCGAAAAGGCCCTCAAGGAGCTCACGCTGATCGTCTTTCCGGGCAGCGGGCGCGGCGCGTTCTTCAACGACGATGGATCCACGTACGAATACACACGGGGGCGATTCGTGTCGGAGGAATACACCGTGGATGCCGCACGGGACGTGACGACCTTTCGCCTGGACGCGCGCGAGGGTTCCGAGGAGTTTTCCCCGAAGACCTACGTCATCGAGTTTCGCGGGGTCGCCCGGTGCCCCGCCGCCGTTGCCGCGACCGGCCAGCCCCTTCCGCAACGAAAGCCCGGCAGGCAGTTTTCCGGGGCTGCGATCGGCTGGTGTTACGACACCAGGCGCCAAGCGGTCTGCGTGCGCGTGCAACGACTCGGTCGCGGCGATTCGATCGAGCTTCTCCTTCGTGCCGGGCGCGTCGAAAAAAAAGGGCGCGGAACCCGGCGCGATAAGGTCGCCGTTTGCTGATCGGGCGGGACTATCCCCGATATAATGTCCCGGCGCTGACCCGCGGGCTTTCGGCTTTGCCGGGCGGCTCCCGCTCTCCGGAGGGACCGGTCGCGGGTGCGGTCCGTTGCCGCCCCATTCCCCGCTTACGGTCCGTTCTCCCCGGTCCCTCGACAGGATTCATTGCGGTGAACCATAATGACGGAATCCGGTAGCCGGGGTTGCCCGGCATCGGCGGGTCGCCTGAGGAGGTCCTGACATGTCGGTAGAAGAATTCATGAAGCAGCAGTACATCACCCTTCGCGACGAAATCCGCGCGAGCAAAGGCCGGATCTTTCTCATCATGATCCTCGGCACGCTGTTCATTCCGGCCGCCGGGTATGCAGCCATCGCGACCAGCGCCGTCTTCGCCGCGGCGTCGATGCCGTTTGTCGTGCTCGTCCTGATGCTTGCATTCGTGATGGAGCAGAACTCCATCATCCGCGCGGGCACCTACCTCAAAAACCACGTGGAGCCGCACATCGAGGGACTGACGACGTGGGAGCACTGGCTTGAGAGCAACAACGCGCTGCGCGACACCGACCGGTACTTCTTTGGGAGCTTCCTTCTCGTGTTCTTCCTCTTCTACGCCGTCGGGTCGGGTTCGGCCATCGAGGCGATGATGAAGGACTGGCCGCAGCACGTGTACTACGTCGGCGCGACCTATGTCATCGGCGGCATCTGGTTCGTGATCGTGCTGATGCGGCACTGGCACGCCTGTACATCGACGGACTGAAGGCCGCCTCCACGCACCGCATGCGGCCCAACGGCATCCTGGAATCCCGTCTTTCAAAACTGTTGAAAGCGGCGACGGGCTTGTGGCTGCGCTCGTGAAACATCTAAAATAGCTGGGCGTTCGGAGAGAGAGCGCACCGATGAAGACCCTGCCGGACTTAACCAACCCGATCGCGGCCGCCCTCGATCGCGTCATCAAAGTATTTGATGACGAGCTGCGCTCCGACCTTCCATTCGTCAACGACCTCGTCGAACAGGTGCGCCGTTATCGCGGAAAGCTCCTGCGCCCCAGGCTTCTTCTGCTCTCGGCACGAGCGACGGGAGATCTCCGTCACGAACACACCGTGCTCGCCGCCGTTGTCGAAATGGTCCACATGGCGACGCTGGTTCACGATGATGTGCTGGACGAAGCCGACGTGCGCCGCCGCACGCCTACCGTCAATCGCATGGTGGGAAACGAAGGGGCGGTGATGCTGGGCGATTTCCTGATCTCGCACGCCTATCACCTGTGCAGCAGCCTCCAGTCGTCGCGTGCGTCGCGCCGGATTGCCGCCGTCACCAACACGGTCTGCGAAGGCGAACTGATGCAGATTGCCAACCGCGGCAACGCGGCCCTGAGCGAGCATGAATACCTCGAGATCATCCGCCGGAAGACGGCGGCGCTGACAGGCGTATGCTGCGAACTGGGCGCCTGGGCCTCGGAAGCGCGCCCCGACATCGTTGACCACATGGCGGCGTTCGGGACCGATCTGGGCATCGCCTTTCAGATCGTCGATGACCTGCTCGACCTGACCGCCAGTGAGAACGAACTCGGCAAGACCGTGGGCCGGGATGCCGACCTCGGCAAATGGACGCTGCCGGCGATCCGGTTTCGCGACTCGGCGGGACCGGGCGACCGCGCACGCCTATTGGCTGCCATGTCGCAGCCAGGGGACGACCGCGCGGCGCGGCTGCGTGACACGCTCTCCGGCACCGAATCGCTCGAATATGCCATGGCGACGGCGCGCTCTTATGTGCAGTCGGCCCTTTCACACCTTGCCATCCTGCCCGCCAGCGACGCAAAGGACGGCCTCGTCGCAGCGGCCGAGTTCATCGTCACTCGTCGGCACTGAAGTCATCCTTCGAGCTGCGTGAGGTGTTCACTCGTGGGAGTCTGGTCGTGTTGGATCGGAGAATGGCTTTGCACACTCCGGGCAATGTCGAGCTTCCACCCCACGCAGACAATAGCCGCAACGCATGCAGACCGGGATTCCCATTTCGTTCAAGTCGCGTCGAAGGAACCGCTGAACGGGTCGGTCAATCCAGACCGGTATTGACGTCGCGACGGCAGCTCCAATGATGCCGCCCCAAAGGTATCCCGGAAAGTTATGAATCCCAATCCTTGCCAAGAGTCCTGATGTAATTGTCGGCATGCAACCTAAGAGCGAGCCGCCGCCGAGAACGATCAAGATCAGCCTTTGAAGCGTGCCGACGCTCGCGCGAGCGTTCGCAAGGGCAGCTCGCTGCGCGGCATCATCGCCGTACAGCTCAAGCTCTGGAAGAATAGTCTTGTAGTACTTGAGCGTCATGATAGGACTTCGGAATCGTAGCCGCGAGCAAGGCGGATCATTCGACAGGATGCATCAGGCATCGACGAAATGCCCTTTCCGCAAGCCCAGCTTCCAAAGCGCTTCCTTGTACCAGCAGTAGCACACCGGCAGGACGAAGAGTGACAGCAGCTCGATCGACAGCCCGCCGACCGCGGGCAGGGCGATGGGGATCATCACGTCGGCCCCGCGGCCGTCGCTGGTGAGGATCGGCATGAGCGAAAGGACGGTCGTCGCGCTGGTCATCAGGCAGGGGCGGACCCGGCGCGTCCCGGCGGAGATGACGCTCGCCCGGATATCGGCGATGCCCTGAACGCGGCGCCTGCCGAACTCCTGGCCCAGGTACGTCGCCAGCACGACGCCGTCGTCCGTCGTAACGGAGAACAGCGCAATAAAGCCCACCCAGACCGCCGCGCTCAGATTGTACGTCCCGAAGTGCATCAGGTCGCGCACGTTTTCGCCGAAGACGCTGAAGTTGAAGAACCACGGCTGGCCGATCAGCCAGATGCCGATGAATCCGCCGGCCCACGCGACCGGGATCCCGGTAAACACGATCAGCGACACGGGCACCGATCGAAACTCGAAATACAGCAGAAGAAACAGAAGAAATAGGCTGATCGGCAGGATGATCGACAGCCGCTGCGCGAACCGAACCTGATTCTCGTACGAGCCTGAGAATCGGTAGTGCACACCCGCCGGGATCTCCAGGTCTCCGGTCTCCGCGAGGTGGATAAGCCGCCGCGCCGCCTCCTCGACAACGTCGACCTCGGCGTAGCCGGGCTTCTTGTCGAACAGGACGTACGACACGAGGAAATTATCCTCGCTCTTTATCTCTTGCGGCCCACGCACGTACGTTATCGTCGCGAGCTGGCTCAGCGGAACCTGCTCCCCCGCGCTGCCTGGAACGACGACCCGCTCGATGGCCTCCACGCTGTCGCGCTCCTCGCGCGGGTATCGCACGCGGATGGGGTATCGTTCCCGCCCCTCCACCGTCATCGTCGCCCGCACGCCGCCCAGCGCAATTTCTATGACATCCTGAACGTCGCGGATGTTCACGCCGTACCGCGCCATCCGCTCCCGGTCGATCTCGATTTCGAGATAGGGCTTGCCCACAACCCGGTCGGGAACGACCGTGGCCGGTTCAATGCCTCGCACCTCCCGCAGGACCTCCGCGATGCGATAGCCGACCTTCTCGATCTCGTTCAAGTCCTTGCCGAAGACTTTTACGCCCATGGGCGCGCGCATGCCCGACTGGAGCATTACCAGCCGCGCCGCGATCGGCTGGAGATGGGGCGCCCCGGTCACGCCCGGATACTCCGCCGCTTTCTGGATTTCATCCCAGATGTCGCGCGGGCCGCGGATGTGGTCGCGCCACTGCCGGATGGGCCGGCCCTCGTCGTCGAGAGCCAGTTCGCCCGTCACCGGATCGCGGCGGTACTCGGTTTTGTAGGTGATGATCGTCTCGATCATCGAGACCGGGGCCGGGTCGATCGCCGTCTCGGCGCGGCCGACCTTGCCGACGACCGACTCCACCTCGGGTATGGCGCGAATCGCCCTGTCCTGCGCGCTGATCGCCTCGAGCGTCGCCCCGATGCCGACGTGCGGCATGAGCGTCGGCATGTAAAGGAACGATCCCTCGTCCAGCGGCGGCATGAACTCCCGCCCCAGACCGGGCAGGGCATGCAGACCGACGCTATATGCCTTTGAATAAACGGAGGGACTCTCGCCGGAATCGGCGACCTTTGGCGACGGCAGCCATGAAAAGGTGCGGCCGAACCCAAGCCATACCGTCGCGCCGAAAAGCACGATCGCGGCGGGCACTGCAAGAAACGCAATCTTGTGATCGAGAAAGAGGCGGAGGAAATAGGGATAAAAGTCGATAAACACCACGCGGACGCTGGCCCACAGCAGGTTTATCCCAAGCACGATAATCAGATTGCGAACAATTCCCGCGCCTTCACCAAGCGGCATCCAATGCTCCGTCAGGAGCAACAGGACGACCGCCATCACAACCAGGCTCGCCGCACCGGCCACCCACTTCCTGGCGCGCGAAGAGAGCCGCTCATCGATCACGCCGTACGCCCCGTACAACACCGCGGCGAGTCCCGCCCAGAACCATCCATAGATCATGAGGCCCGCGCCGGCCGCCGTAACGACCAGGGGCGTCCCCCAGCGCTTGAACCCCCGTCCCCTGCCGATGGGGCTGAAGACCATGTGCGCAAGGGTGGGAAGGATAAGAATCGCGGCGATCAGCGACCCCAGAAGAACAAACGTCTTTGTGTAGGCCAGCGGGCGAAAGAGCTTTCCTTCCGGCCCTTCGAGGGCGAAGATCGGCAGGAACGCAATCACCGTCATCAGCACTGCCGTCGTCACCGCGGAGCCGATCTCCCGCGTGGCCGCTTCGACGCTTTCAATGACCGGGCGCTTTCCACCGGTGTCCTCGATGTGGCGCACGATATTCTCGGTGAGGATGATCCCCATATCGACAAGGGTGCCGATGGCGATGGCGATTCCGCCAAGGCTCATCAGGTTGGAGTCCACGCCGAAGAGCTTCATGAGAATGAAGCAGATCATGACGGCCAGCGGCATGGTGACGCTGATGACGACGCAGCTCCGGAGGTGCCTTAGGAACATGAGCACGACGAACGTCGTGATCAGAATCTGCTCGTACAGCGCATCGGACAGCGTGTCGATCGTCTCGTGGATCAGCGTCGTGCGGTCGTAGAATGGGACAATCCGCACCTGGGTGACCCGTCCGTCGTCGAGGGTCTTTCTCGGCAGGCCGGGCGCCAGGTCCGCAATCTTGGTCTTGACGCGCTCGATCACTTCCAGCGGATTCGCGCCGTAGCGGACCAGCACGACGCCGCCCACCGCCTCGACGCCATCCTTGTCGAGCATGCCGCGCCGAAGCGCCGGCCCGATCTGCACGCGTGCGACGTTCTTGACGTAAATCGGCACGTTATCGGCAACGCGCAGCACAATGTTCTCAACGTCCGTGACACTCTTTACGAAGCCCTTTCCGCGGACGACATACTCCGCCCCGTTCCACTCGATCGTCTCCGCGCCGACGTCGACATTGGCGCGCTGCACCGCCATGAAGACGTCCTGCAATCGAACGTTGTGCGCCCGCATGGCGTCCGGATCAACGTCGATCTGGTACTCCCGCACGTAGCCCCCCACGCTGGCTACCTCGCTCACGCCCGGTATGCCCTGAAGGCCATAACGCACCAGCCAGTCCTGCGTGCTGCGCAGCTCCATCAGGTCGAAGCCGCCGTGCGAGCCTTCGAGCGTGTACCAGAACACCTGGCCCAGGCCGGTCGCATCGGGCCCCAGCGCCGGGGTGACGCCCTGCGGAAGCCGCTGCTGCGCGACGTTCAGCTTCTCCAGCAGACGCGACCGGCACCAGTAGAAGTCGTGCTGGTCGTCGAAGATGACATACACGACGGAAAAGCCGAACATCGAGTACGCGCGGATCGTCCTGAACCCCGGCGTGCCCTGAAGCGTCGTCGTGAGGGGGTAGGTGATCTGATCCTCCACGTCCTGCGGGCTTCGGCCGGGCCAGTCGGTGAAGATGACCTGCTGGTTCTCGCCGATGTCCGGAATCGCGTCCACCGGTATCGGGTCGCGCGCGATCGTCTCGCCGTCGACGCGAAACGGCATGACGCGATAGCCCCAGAGCAGGATGAACGCCAGGATGAGGAAGACGACGAGCCGGTTATGCAGGCAATAGCGGATCAGACGATCCACGATGCCTCGCGCCGGAGCCACCGGTCCGTCACCGCCCCGCGCCTCGGAATGGCCGAAAGCGTCACTCATGGGCCGACTCCTTCCCGTCCGCGCCGATCACGCCCTTGATCTCTCCGCAGCGAAGCATCTTCGAACCGAAATACGCGTTGCGAATCCCCGGATCGGCCTGAAGCCACCCGGCTCCCTTGTTGTCCAGCGCCATTGGACACCACGTGCGATACACCTTCGTGTCGCCGGCGTGCCCGAACGTCCGCAGGTACGTCTCCACCGCCCGGGTGATTTCCGGCAGACGTAGCCGCAGGGCGTCGATCGCCGCGTCCCGCGTATCGGGGACGGCATCGGCGATTCTTCGCATGAGCTGCGTCCAGTGTGCTGCGTCATCACCTGAGAGACCATCCGGTGCTGCATCGGCTGCGCGCTGCTTCAGCCTGTCGGCGGCCGCGCGTGCCTTTTCGATGTCATCCGCGGCGAGCGCCGCCGTGAACTCCATGTACGCCGCAAGGACCGGCCCGCTCCGCGTGTGGTATGCGGCGCCTTTGACGGCACGCATGACGATCGAACGCAGCGCGTCATCCGCGCCGGCCTTGGAAACCGGGGGTTCGGCCGGGGGCTGCATCATGCTCGGGTGGGCCTGAATCTGCATGGCCGAGTCGATCTGAATCGCTCCGCGTGTCACGACCCGTTCGCCCTCACGCAGGCCGGATTGAATGACGTACCAATCGCCGGCGCGCGGGCCGAGTTCCACGACGCGACACTCATACACCGGCCCCTGCTCATCCTGCGTTTCCGCGTACACAACCGCCCGGCGTCCCGTAAGGAGCACCGCGGTACCGGGAACCGCCAGGGCCCCTCCGCCCGCGCCGACGGCCGCGAAGCCAAGCGAATCCGCGGTGACGAGATCCATCCCGCACTTGTCGCACTGCGCCGGTCCCTCTTTCACGATTTCCGGGTGCATCGGGCAGATCCACTTTCCGGCAAGCTCATTTCCGACGACGCGGCCGTCGGCGCCGAGCTTCACGTGGACGTGCCCGCGCACAAACATGCCCGGCCGAAGTTCGAGATTGGGGTTCTCCAGGTTGACGCGGACCTTGACCGTGCGCGTCGATTCGTTGAGCAAGGGATCGATGTAGGAGATCCGCCCGTCGAAGGTTCGACCGGGGTAAGACTCCGTCTCAAAGCGGACCGGCTGGCCCGGCCGGAGAAACTGAACGTCGAGTTCATAGGCATCCAGCATGACCCAGAGCCGATGGAGGTCGACGACGGTGAACAGCCGGGTGCCGGTCTCGACGTACATTCCCTGGTAGCCCTGACGCTCGACGACCCATCCCTCCATCGGCGCATCCAGGCGCATGTGGTCAGAGGGGCGGCGATCGCGCGAAAGTCGTTCGATCTCATCCTTCGGAATGCCCCACAGTTCGAGCTTTCGTTTTGCGGCGTCCAGTACGGACTGGGCATTCGCCAGGGCCGCCCCGCCCATCGAGGTGGAGCGCTCGACCGAATCCAGCGCGAGAAGGAACTCCCGCTGGGCGACGAGCAACTCGGGGCTGTAAATCTCGGCGAGGTGGTCGCCCTTGCGGACGAGAATGCCCGTGTAATCGACAAAGAGCCGATCGATGCGGCCCGGGATGTAGCTGCTGATGTAGGTGAGCTGCGTTTCGTCAATGGCCACCTTTCCGACCAACTGAATCTCGTGCTCGATTTCGCGATGGCGCACTTCGGTGGTCTCAACGCGTGCCAGTACTCTGGCCCTCTCCGACAGGGGCATGCGCGCGGTTCCAGATGCGCCGTCATCACCCGCGCCGACCGGAATCAGGTCCATGAAACAGATGGGACACTGCCCGAACTTCGGCAATTTGATCTGAGGGTGCATCGAGCACGTCCAGGACGTTGCGGCCGCGGTCGCCTGCCCCGCCGTCGCCTCGCCGGAATCCTTCGGGCCAGCGGTGATTCGCGCGAGGACGAATACCGCCGCCAACACGATCGCGATCAGAAGCGCCTGTGCGAAGCGGCTGCGCCACGCGTAAAAGGCCATATCGGCCGGCCAGCTTGCCGGTCGCCCTTGACCCGAACCCGCGTGCGTCGATCTCTTTTCATTCGACATGGTTGATCTCCCGGCCTTCCGAAGCGGAAATGCCTCGCATGGATTCTTCATGTTCCCCGGCCGTTGCATCCGGCGGACGGGCCGTTGCCGCCGGCTGCGTGGTGGGCGCGTTCAATGCCACCGCCCCGCCGGCGGCCCGTTCGAGTTCCGCGACGCTGATGAGATACGCCCGCAGAAAATCGAGCATCTTCTGCCGGGTATCGATGAGGTCTTCCTGCGTCTGGAGGTAAAGGGTCAGATTGGTCTGACCGGCCACGTAGGATTGGCGAGCCAGTTCGAGATTTCGATCCACCTCGGGCAGGATCACTTCTTTGTAGAGCGCGAGCTGGTCTCGGGACTCCGCGAGCTTCGCCAGGGACGCGCGAATGTCGCGAATCACATCGTGCAGCCGCGCGTCGTATTGCGCAAGGCGCTGCTGATAATCATGGATAGCCGCCGCCGACTGGGCCTGGCCCCAGTCGAAAATGGGCAGTTCAAGCTCAATCATCGGCCCAAGGGTGTATTTCACCTCGCGAGGCGACGTCGCCCGGTCACTGAAGCGCGGCAGGCTCGGCATGGCCGTTTCGCCGGACAGCCCCTGCTCGATTCCATCGGCCGCGGCGTCAAACACCCGCGAACGCAAGCTCGGCCCCGACGAACGCGGCGCCGGGGCGCGCTCGAAAGTGAAGCCCAGCGCCAGATCCGGCCAGCCTTCGCGCTGCGCCAGCGTGATCCGCCGAAGGGCCGATTCCGCCTCCCACTCCGCCGCCTTAAGGTCGAGCCGATGCTCCCCTGCCGCAATTACAATCGGCATCTCCTCGCCGGGCGGCGGCGGTACAGGGCGCGTCTCGTCGAGCGGCGCGACATCCCATTCAGTCGAGGCCTCCGGCAGGCCCATGATCCGAAGAAGCTCATACTTCTTCTCCCTCAGTTGCGTCTCCATCGCCAGGCGTTCGGAGCGAAGCCGCTCGTGCCGGATGCGCGACACGCTCACCTCGACCTGCGTCGCCCGGCCCGCCGCCTGGCTGATCTCGATGATGCTCGTCGACTGGCGGATCAGTTCCATGTTGGCGTCGAGCAGCTCGATCGCGCGGCGGGAAAACTGAATTTCGACGTAGGTTCTCTTCACATCGGCAGTCACGGCTACCGCGCGGTCGGCCACGCGCAGCACCGCGCTCTGAAGCTCGGCCGTGGCGACCTCGGACCGGGCAGGAATCAACCACAAGTCCTGAAGCGGTTGCATCGGCAGCGCATTGGCCCGAAGCATTGCCCGCCCGCCCCCGGAAGGAAACATCATCATGAAGTTAATCACCGGGTTGGACAGCAGGCCCGCCTGGACGAGCTCCGCCTGGGCACGCCCGATCGTCGCCAGATCGGCGCGGAGTTCCCGGTTGTTTCGGAGAGCCGCGTCTGTGGCATCATCGAGGGCCAGCACCTCGCCTGGCTTCCACGCGGGAGGCGACTTGTCCCATTCCGTGTCCCAGTCCGGGCGAACGCCCGTCCGCTGCCCGACGAGGTCCCTTGCTTCATCGACCTTCGGGGCCGGATCGAGACTCGTGCAGCCCGCGACGATTACGGCGAGCCCCAGGCCCGCAGATCTGCGTTGGTAAAACATCTTGAGCACTCGCGTCTGTCGAAGTTTGTCTGCGCGGAAACACGTGGCAGTCGTACGCGCCGGCCGCTAAACGGACTGGCGGCGCGCGGGCACGCGGCGCGCGAGGGCCGCGCGGCGATAGTAAGCGCGTTGGATGTTGTCAGATCAGTAGCGTGGTGACCGACAGGACCGCCGAATCCGGCGGCGGCGTGTGGAAGGGATGGGATCGAAAGCCGCGAACAGGAGCCACAACCGCATCAGCCGGCTCGCTCAGTGCAAGGGCCGCGAAGATCGGTCGCGCGCCTTCGGTTAAATGCGTCGGGGCCGCAGGAATCGTCGGCGCCTTATCGCCGCAGGGACAGACGACCCACTCGATCGGCAGCGGGCTCGATTCCTGCGCAGGCGTTTCGCAACCGCACTGGCATGCCTTGGCGCTTTTGCAGCAGCAGCATGGTGCCGGCGCAGCGCCCGTCGCTTTCGCCGCGATACGCGGCACGACCGCGAACGTCGAAAGCTGCCAGAGCACGCAGGCAAGTATGACGGGCAATCGACCCATACGTTTATTCTAACGGCGGGATTGACGTCCTTCAACGATCGACCGACCGTGCGGCCAACTGCTCGATCCACCGCCGGATCCGGCACACCGGGTTGGTACACGCAGCCGGCGCATGCACCCCACCGGACGTTGGCATGTCGCCGCCCCCCGCATTGCGGCCGAAGTCAACGAATGAGGAAGCTCACTTGGGCAGCAGGATTCGGCGGCCGGAACGGCGGCGTTTTCCGTCGGCCGACTTTGCCACCGTCTTTTCAGGCCGAGGCCGGGGATCGATTCCGGGCCGCGAGGGTGCCGGGCGTCTGCCGCGCGACGCGGATTCGCCGATACCCCGAGCACCGCGTGACGCGGAGCGACCTCGCCGGCGCGGAAAGGACAGTTCCGCATCCGGCCCCGCTTCGGAGAGCTTGTAAAGGTGGCGGACTTCCTCGGGCATTAACCTGCGAAAACCGCCCAACGGCACCTTGGCGATCGACAGCTTCCCGATGCGAATTAATGTCATCCGGCGGACGTTGTGCCCGGTCTTGGCAAGCATTCGCCGGATTTCGCGATTGCGCCCCTCGCGGAGCGTGATCTCCAGCACGGCCTTGGTCTTCTGCCTGTGAATGATGGTGATCTGCGCCGGGGAGGTCTTCCCCTCGGACAGCCAGACGCCGGCCCGCAGTTTTTCGAGAACGGCCTCGGCCGGCATTCCAGCCACTTCGACGCGGTAGGTCTTCGGCGCGCCGTAGCGCGGGTGCGTCAGCTTCTGTGCCAGTGCTCCGTCATTGGTCAGGATCAGGAGGCCGGTCGAATCAGCGTCGAGCCGGCCGACCGGGTACACCCGCTCGCGCACGCCCACGAGCAAATCCACGGCTCTTCGACGTCCGCCCTGCTCGACGTTTGTGCAGAAGACGTTCTTCGGTTTATTGAGGAGATAATAGACGTGGGCCTCCGATCGAACCGGCTTGCCGTCGACGGCGATCCGATCCTGCGCGGGATCGACCAGGATCGGAAGCGCGCGGGTCACCTCGCCGTTGACCGAGACCCGTCCATCCACGACGAGCTGTTCACAGGCCCGCCGCGATCCATACCCGGCCGCGGCGAGAACGCGTTGAATTCGCTGTTGTGCCATGGCGGGATTGTACCGGCGAGGCTACCGTAGGACGAACACGCCCGAAGCCCTTCAGAACGAGGCGCCGGCCTGCACGGCGGCGCGCGCGGGACGGGGCGACATGCGCTCAAGCAATGGCTTGTCAGGCGTGTAATCGATCATGCGCACCGCGGCCACGGTGCGTGCCGCGTCCAGGGGCCGTAAAGGACGTATGCCCTGCTGTTCTGCGAAGAATGCAGCGGCCGTCTGTGGAATCCGCCGGTGGCCCATGTCGTCTATGAGCTTGCCGCGAACGAGCCTGAACCCACGCGACTGGTACCAGGCGACGGCCTCTTCCGACTCGCGCCTGCATGCGGGCAGATCGCCCTGTCCGATGAACACCGCGACGGGCACGCGGTCACGATAGGATGCGACCGTGTCATCGGACATCAACGCCGCGGAGAAGTTCGATAGACGCGTCGCGATGCAGGTGAAATACTCCGGATGGCGATTGGGAATGTAGTGGGCCATGTATCCGCCGCAGGACCAGCTTGTCGCGAGAACGCGCCGATGATCGGCCTGGGTCGTGGAAAAGACGTGATCCATGACAGCGAGGACGATTCGCCGATCCCGGAGAACGTACTCATGCTCGCGCGTCAGCGGATACTCCATGAACGAATCGGAAGTGGCCAGCTCCGGGGCACAGATGATGTAGCCGTAGGTGTCGGCTTCCTGTTCCCACTCGCGTTCCTGGGGAAGGGCATTGTCGTAAGGCTTCATGCCGTGAAAGGTCACGACAAGCGGCCACTTCACAGTCGGGCCGTCGGGATGGGCGCCGTTGGTGCGTACATACTGCGCCGGCAGATAGAGATGATAGACGGCTCGCGTCGTCGGCTCCTCGACCCGTCGGTAGAGGCCTTCGCCGCGAGGCTGTGGAACCGCGCATCCCGGCCCGAAGGCCGATAGTGCCACAATTGTGACACTCAAAACTGTTCCTTCGCCGATTCGCATGAACTCTCCCAGAAAGCGTCCGCCGCACGCCGCAGGCGCAAACCCGCGCCGCCGGAACCACAATTTTCCGCCGCGGCATCGTCCGGGAGAGAAACGAACCCGCGCCGGTCGGACGACCCGATTCCCTTCATGGCCCTGTCAGGGCTGACTTCAGATAAGCGGGGCATCCATGCGGGCCGTCGAGTGATTGTAACGAATCCCGCGTGTCCCGGCCGAACCCTCATGCGCAAATCGGAACGATTCGATTGCACAAATGCCGTATGGCGCAGGCGTTAGGCGACAGGAGAGGGATTTCAGAATAACCGTCGAAATCGGCGGCGTCCCCCGGGAGCATTTCGATGGGCAATATGCCTCGGTACTGACACTGCACGAATTGGCCCCACCCTTACTGGCCGGGCGGGGCGTTTCCGGCCATGGCCGATCGCGCCTGGTCGGCGTACTCCGAATCAGGGGCAATCTCGGTGACAAGCTGCCAGGTGGCCTGTGCCCGATCAATGAGGCCCATGTTCTGCAGGGCCAGCGCGAGATTGGCCTGGAAGGCGACGTTTGTCGGGTTACCGGCCACGGCGTGTTCGAAGTGCTCGACCGCCATCTCGAACTGGTGGCGCTGCACGAAGAGAAGCCCCAGTTGATAGTGCAGATCGACGTAGTCCGGGCGGACGTCGACCGCCTGCTTGAGGACCTCCACCGCTTCATCCACGCGGTCCAGCTCGCTCAGCGCAAGGCCGAGCTTAATCAGGGCCTTCATGTACGCGGGGTTGATCTTCACCGCCTGCTGAAACGCCGCGACGGCGTCCTCGACCTGGCCTCTGTTCCGCAGGAGCAGACCAAGGCGATAGTGAAGGTCGGCGTGATTCGGATTCCGCTTGACGGCTTCGCGGAGACGCTCGATCTGCTGGGAGACCAGGTCCGAGGCGTGCGCCGGCTCGGATGGCGGTTTTGCGGCCTCCGGCGCGGGCAGGAAGCGATTGGCCTGGCGGCTCGCGGCCGTCTTGAGGTGCATGCGCGCGACCTCAGAAAAGAGAAGCGTGCTGTTCGGCTCGATGTTGCGGGCCATCTCGAACGAAGCCAGGGCCTCCTCGGTGCGCCCCGCCGCGTGCTGGGCAACGCCGATGCCTACGTAGGCGGAGAGCAGTCGGTCGTTCAGCTCCAGCGCCGAGGAAAACCACTTTGCGGCCTGGTCGAACCGCCCCGCGCGAAGATGCTGCGTTCCCAGCTTGACGTTTGCTTCCAGGTAGTCGGGGGCCAGCTCGGCGGCACGACGATAGTTGGACGTCGCCGCCTCATCGTTGCCGACCCGCGCATAAAGATCGCCCAGCCTCAGGCGCGTATCGGCGAAGTCGGGCTGCTGTTCGATCATCTTATGAAGATGCTCGATCGCCTCGCGAATCAGGCCGGCCTCCTCATAGGCGCTGACCACGTCGTTGTGCGCCGACCAGTTGTCCGGCTCGAGCGCGAGCGCCTGCTCGTAGCGCTGGATGGCCTCCTGGTGGCGGCCCGCTCGCAGATAGAGATTGGCGAGCGTGAGCTGTAGATCGGTCTGCTGCGGGTCGAGTTCGCACAGCGCCGTATAGTGCTCGATGGCCCCTTCGACGCGGTTTTCGCGAAGGCACATGGCGGCCAGGCGCTCGTGGGCGTTGCGCAAAGTCGGACAGACGTTCAGCGCATCCTGGTAATACCGTGCCGCCTCGCTCTCGCGACCCGCCCGCTCGTGACAGTAGCCGAGGCAAAAGAGAATGGCCGGGCTGGAAGGATCGGCTTTCTGGGCGATGCGCAAATGCTCCAGGGCCGGTTCGACCTGGCCCAGGGCGTCCAGCGCGCAGGCCAGCCCGACGCGCGCGGCGGGGTGGCCCGGGTCGGCGCGAAGGACGAACTCGAACTGCGTCCGCGCAAGGCCCGGCTGATCGGCGCGGAGGTACTTTCCGCCGAGGCGCGTGCGCGCGGCCACGTTGTCGGGCTCGTTGCGAACGACGTATTCCAGGTCCTCGATGGATTCGCCGGAGTTCGTGCCGAGCACCGCGTCAAACGCGCCGACGAGATGGGCGATCAGCCCGCGGCCGAGGATTTCGAGAAGATAGGACATGGTGCCCCCCAGATCCTTTTCGCCTTCACACCGCCATTACGTCGTTGAGGGCCTCTCGGGCTCGCTCGTACTTCGCGTTGAGCTCCAGGGCCCGGCGGAACGAGCGGCACGCCTGCTCGCGACGTCCGCCCTTGCGGTGCAACTCGCCAAGGAGGTAATGCACGTCGGGATAGTCCCCACCGCCATCGATGGCCATGCGCAGCCGGTCGATCGCCTCGGCGTCGAGGTCAGTCTGGGCATAGAGCCTTCCGAGCTGAATGAGCGCCTGCACGTAGCGGGGATTGATCCGCACGGCCTCGCGCGCCTTGTCGATCGCCGCGTCGGTGCGGCCCAGACGGTGATACACGCGCGAACAGTGGTAGTGGAGGTCGGCGTAGTCCGGATTTCGTTCAAGCGCCCGCTCGAGCGTACCCGCGAGCATGGCGAATATGTCCCGGTCGACCTGTGACTCGGGAAGGCTCAGGAAGGCTTCGACGAAGTCCGGATCCTGAACGATGACCCGCGCGAGGGTTTCAAGGTCGGCCTGCTGTTCGACCGGCGGGCGTGCAACGAGCGGCTCGGCGGATACCGTACCGGATTGCCCCGCAGCGTCCAGGGCCATTGCCAGAAGCAGGGAGGTATGTGCGTCGTGCGGCGCGAGTCGCTGCGCGGAGCGCAGATGCCGGACGGCGTCGCGCGCGCGATGGATCGCCCCGAACGCGAGGCCGAGATGCTGGTGAATCGCCGGGTCAAACGGCGCGAGGCGCGCCGCCGATTCGAGTGACTCGATGGCCGCTTCGTAATCGCCGGCGGTACACTGAATCACGCCAATCTGAAAGCGCAGATCGGCGCGACGTGGCGCCACGGCGATCGCATCCATTAGCGTGTCAGCCGCCCGGTCGTATTGCCCGTCGCGCAGAAATGCATATGCCAGCCGGATAGGCAGCGCCTGATCCGCATCGCCCGAAACCCGGGCGCGCTCGATTTCCGCGGCGGCGAGGTCGAATCGACCCTGCCCGACATGGCACGCGGTCAGGTAGTTTGAAAGCCCGGCGGAATCCGGGTTGATGCGCCGCGATTCGGAGAAATGCCGCGCGGCAACCGCGTAGTTGCCCCCATTCAACTCGCTGATTCCCTGATGAAGGTGGGCCTGGCTCAGATAAAACCGGGCCAGCGTACCGGGCAGGCTGCGGTCCTCCGCAAGGGCGCTGAGCTTGGCGATGGCGTCGCGGTACTGGCCCGTCTCATAAGCGGCCAGCCCCTCTTGATAGACCCGTGCCGCATTCGCCAACGATGAACTACCGGGTTTGCGTTTGCCGAACATTTCGTTCCCCTGGTCCCAGAAACCGCCCCCGGACGAAAGGCTGCGCGGACTTTTCCGTCGGAGTGCAGACCCGTCCCTGGGCCGTCCTGAGAACTATCGACCGATGGCAAAGCGGGCATTACGTTTCGTCGTTCACCCGCTCCGCATTGGAGAAAAGGGACTGGAGCCTGATCCCGGGCTGCGAGCGGGGGTCTCAACTAGAATCCGTATACCCAGCGAGGGGATCTGCCGGACATCGTGAACCGGCCTGGAGCCTTCGCCATGTTGCATGACGGCACTCTTTCGAAACCGATTCTTGCACTCGTCGGGATTGCAGCAATCTCTGTTACATTTGTGGTCCTGCCCGCTTGGGGTGAACCGGCTTCTTTGACGGCCGAGCAGGAATACGCGAGGGTCATTCGTACGAAATTGCACGAGGCTCCGCTCTCCCCTGAAGACAATGCAAAGAAGGTGGCCGAGCTGGCTGCGAAAGTCCGCGGAGCCTATGAATCGTGCTCCAATCTGTCGCTTCGCGCTGAAATCATCGAGCCGCCGTCTCCGGTCATAAAGCACGTGCAAATGGCCACCGCGCCATGCCTTCTCAAGACGCGGGCCTACATCGACGGCGAGTTAGTGCTGGTGTTCACGCTTCGAGACGGACTCTTCGAAGAGTGGAAGGCCGCGTGGAACGGCGTGCCCGAGATGCACCAGATCCGCGCGGCGGAAAGCCCCAACGGCCCCGCGAGAATCGAACTGGCCGACGGACTTGAGCGGCACACGTGCGGATTTGGTTCGTATTACAGGTCCTGGCTGGGCCCAGGCGCGGAAAAAGTGAATCACTTCGTCAATCGCATTACGTCGGGAATGTATATCGGCGTCGAGATGCTGGACGGACGGGAATGCGACGTCGTGGCATGCCCGCCGAATCAATTCTACGGTGGGCTCGATGTTCTCTTCGTCCGGCCGGACGGCTTTGTCGCGAGTTGGCGCACGATCGTCGAGTTCGACGACAAGCCCGCGCGGCTGATTCGCATTCGCAACTACAGCGAATATCGCACAGCGACGCTTCGGCCCGAAACGTGGAACTTCGAAGCGCCACTGGAGAATCTTGTGCCGCCGGCATCGCACCGGGCGGATCCGGCCCATCCAGCGGTCATTTTCGCGTTAGGATCCACGGAACCACGTACGCCTTGATCCAGGGGATATTGAAGAAGTAGTCGAGATGCTCGCCGTTGTTTCCCAGGGCCGCCATCTCCGGGGACCACTCAACCTGCGTCAGACGGGCGTCTGTTTCGTCGAACCCCAGCGCCGCCGCCGGATGATCGAAACGCCCGTCGGCGAGGCCGAACACCTCCGTAATCACGTACACGCCCTCTTCGCGCGGAGACCAATAGACGATCATCCCCGCGGACGTTCGAGCCAGTGCGGCCGACAGGTCCATGTCGGAGGCAACGCCGGGACTGAGCATGATGATCCGGTCGATCGGTGCATCCGCCGGCATCGCCGCGGCGATCTGCGGGACGACGATCGCACCGCCGGAGTACGTCATCAGGTTCACAGGAACGCCGGGATGAGCGCGGATGTACTCGGAAAGACGCGCCGCCTCTTGCCGTGCGAATTCCGTGAAGCGCGGCTGCGTACCGATGGGATCGAAAACGTGCTCAAGGAACTGTCCCCAGGGGCGGACCTCGATGGCGAGATCGACGCCGGATTCCTTCAGCGCCGTGTAAAAACCCAGTTGTTCGATGACGAGGTTCGACGAACCGGGGTAGAGAACGATTAAGCCCCGGGCGTATTCCTCCGGAGTCGGCGCCGGGGGCCGCCAGACGTCGATCGCGGGGCATCCGGCCGACAGAATCGAGAGCAACACGACGAGACAGGATCGGGCAGGGAAAGGCGGCTTCAAGGCGGGCGCTCCGAGCTTGTGATTACACTGCCGATAACTATCATGGAATCGGCAAGGGACGCAAAGCATACCGGGGAGTCACGGATGGCAACAGCGACCGACGCGCCGCCACGGGCGAAAAACAAGAACGCGGACCAGATGCAGTTCCTCTTTGCGGCTGGCGAGACCAATGCCGGCGCGCCGACGGTGACCATGAAAAGAAAATCGAAGGGCCGGCCGGCCGGCCAGGCCGCGCGAAAGCCCGGCGACGGAGTACCGTCCGTGACAGCTTCGAAAAAGCGCCGTGATTCCGGCGCCCCCGCGGCGGACTCTGCCAATGCCGCGCCGAGGAAGGCGCGCGGCAAGCATCGCTACGCCACGGCGGAAACGATGTCGAAGGCGCAGAAGGAGATCAGCGTCTCCGAGTTCTTCGCGAAGAACCGCCATCTCCTCGGATTCGACAACAAGCGCAAGGCACTGCTCACCACGGTCAAGGAGGCGGTGGACAACAGCCTCGACGCCTGCGAGGAGGCCGGAATCCTGCCCGACGTATTCGTGAAGATCGAGCAGACCGACGCCGAGCGATACCTGGTCACGGTGCGCGACAATGGCCCCGGCATCGTCAAGAATCAGATCCCCAACATCTTCGGCAAGCTGCTTTACGGCTCCAAGTTTCACCGGCTCAAGATGAGCCGCGGGCAGCAGGGCATCGGCATTTCCGCCGCCGGCATGTACGGACTCCTCACGACCGGCAAGAGCGTCAAGATCACCTCGCGCACCGGCGCGCGATCCGACGCGCATTACTACGAGCTTCAGATCAACACCAAGACCAACGATCCGCAGATCGTGAAGGATACGACGGTCAAGGTGGACTGGCCCCACGGCACGCAGGTACAGATTGAACTCGTCGGCACTTATCAAAAGGGACGCGCATCGGTCGACGAATACCTCGAACTGACCGCCATCGCCAATCCGCACGCGCGCATTGAATTCGTCGATCCTGCCGGAGAGATGATTGAGTTTCCGCGCGGCACCGAGACGCCGCCCGAACCAACGACGGAAATCAAGCCGCATCCCTACGGCATTGAGCTGGGTGTCCTGATCAAGATGCTCAAGGACGCACGCGAGTCGACCGTCGCCCAGTTCCTCCACAGCGAATTTTCGCGGGTCAGCAGCGCGACGGCGAGCGCCATCTGTGACAAGGCGGGAATCAGTTCGCGCTCGAGGCCCTCGCGCATCGGCACGCACGAGGCCGAGACTCTTTACAAGGCCATGCAGGAGACCCCGATCCGCGCTCCCGCGACGGACTGCCTCTCGCCGATCGGTCCGCAACAGATTCTCGCGGGGCTTCTCAAGGGCGTGAAGGCAGAGTTCTTTACCGCGGGAACGCGCCCGCCCGCCGTGTATCGCGGCAACCCGTTTCAGATCGAGGTCGGGCTTGCCTACGGCGGCGAACTCGGCCCGGACCCGACCGACGCGGATGAAGAAGCGGCAAAGGCGGCCGAGGCGGTCGTTCGGCGTGGAAAAGTTGTTCAGGAGACAAGGGGACCGGCGCAGGCTCGGTTGATGCGTTTTGCGAATCGTGTGCCGCTGCTCTATCAACTCTCAGCGTGCAGCATCTATAAGGCTGTCGTCGACGTGGACTGGCGGCGCTACGGGCTTTCGCAGCCCGGCGGCAACCTCCCCATGGGCCCGCTGGCGATCTTTGTCCATATGGCGAGCGTCTGGGTTCCGTTTACCAGCGAAGGCAAGGAAGCCATCGCCGACTACGATGAGATTCGCAAGGAGATAAAGCTTGCCGTGCAGGATTGCGCTCGGAAGCTCCAGGCATATCTGAACCGCCGCAAGAAGGCCAAGTACGAATCGGACCGGCGCAGCATCTTCACGCGATACATCGGCGAGGTCGTAAACGCCGTAAGCGAGATCAAGCGCGTGAACAAGCAGGAACTGACCGAACAGCTGCTTGCGCTTGCCCGGCGAATTACCGCCCGGGCGGATGAAAAGGTCGAACTGATCGGCGGCGAGGGCAAGGGGAAGAAGAAACCCGCCGATACGCCGGGCAGCGAATACGGCGAGAACACGATCGTCGTGGAGCGCGAGGAATCCGACGCAGGGCCGCTCTTCGCGAAGTGACGTGCCCGGAAGTTTCAGTCCTCGTGTTGCGCGCAAAAAGTCGGGCCGATCGTCGCTCGCCGGGACGACCGGCCCTGTGGGGTGGGGAGTATTGATCTCAGCTGCAATTCCCAGAACAGCGCCGCACTCAGACTATCCGCTCAACCGGTCGAGGATTCCGCGGCGCAATGTGGCCATGGAATTGTCCAACCCTTTTCCATCTTGCAGAGAAATTCGCGAAGACCCAACCGCATGACTTTGGCCCAATTCAACGGTCGCAGACAGGACTGAAAGAAAGCTTAACGCGTCATCCGGGCCCGTGTCAAGGCGATCGTACGCGCTGGGCGCCATCGCGGCCCTTCACCGTGCATGCATCATCGGCGAGGCCTCGTGCGACGGAGTCGAAACTCCGGTGATTTCCACGACAGGCCCGCGGGATATGATGCGGGTCGCGAGAAAACGCGAACGGTCGAGGCGCCGCGTGTTACCGCGGCCAGGGAGCAATGCGTGGGCGACAACTGGATCATTCTGCTGTTCATCGCGGCCGGAATCCTCTTCACGGTGATGAGCTGGTACGCGGCGGAAAAGCGGCGAAAAGCCCTCGCCGAATTCGCACACGCCAACGGCTTCGAGTTTAAAAGCGCTCCGGGCGATATCCACGAAAAATACGAGGCGTTCAGCCCCTTCGGCTCCGGGCGAAATCGGCGAAGCGCGAACCTCATCCATGGACAACGGGGCGAGATTCGCTGGGAAATGTTCGACTACAGGTACACGACCGGCAGCGGAAAGAACAAAACGTCTCACCGTGTGGGCGTTGTCGTTGCGAAGGTGCCGCTGATGCTGCCGCGACTCCGCATCCGTCCGGAGCACATTTTCGACAAGCTGGCCGCGGCGGTGGGATTCGATGACATCGACTTCGAAAGCGCGGAGTTCTCACGCAAATACCACGTAAAGGGCGACGACCGCAAGACGGCCTACGACCTGATCCATCCGCAGATGATCGAGTACCTGCTGTCGAAGCCTGCCCACGACTGGCAGATCGGCGGGTCGGTCATCCTGTTCCAAAAGAGCGGACATTTCAGTACCGCCGAGATGACGGACTCAATGGCACTCATCAGCGGATTCGTCGAGCGAATCCCGGAGTATGTCCGGCAGGACATGGGCATGCGACCGGCCGTGTAACGAGCGAACTCGCTTCCCAGCGCGACGATGGGCCGGGTCTTTTACCGGTGCATGCGGTATCATGCCCGGCATGCACGCGCTCGTACTCATGCAGAATTCTTTCCCGATCGGCCCGATCCTCTTGGGAGCCGCGATTCTCGTCCCCGTCGTCTGGTTCATCGCGACGGTCAACCGGTTTGTGCATCTCAGGAACCTGATCCGGGAGAGCTGGTCCAACGTCGACGTCGTTCTGCGGCGGCGATACGACCTCATCCCGAATCTGGTTGAGACCGTCAAGGGATACATGAAACACGAGCGGGATGCGCTCGAATCGGTCATCGCCGCGCGCAATCGCGCAGCCGCCAATCACGGCCGAATTCGTGAGCAGGCCGCGGATGAGAATACTCTGGTGCAAAGCACGAACGGCCTTCTTGCCCTGGTCGAGAAGTACCCCGACCTGAAGGCCAGCGAATCATTCCTTCAGTTGCAGCGCGAGCTGGTCAACACCGAAGACCGGATCGCCGCAGCGCGGCGCTTTTACAACGCCAATGTCCGCGAGCACAACACCCTGCGCGAGCAGTTTCCGTCGATGATCGTCGCCAGGCTGATGAAGCGCGAGGAAGAGGACTTCTTCGAGGTCGAAGACCTGGCCGTTCGCATGAATCCGCAGATTCACATCTGAGCTGCACCCGCTCAGTTCGAAGTCTGCCCCGGAGGGGCCGGCGCGACCCAGGGGGCGACATGCCGCGCGATCCACGCGGGATTGAGAAAGTAATCGAAATGATCGCCGTTGTTGCCGAACTCTGCCTGCATCGCGGCGTCCCACGAAAGCTGCGTCAGCCCGGGGTGCGTCATGTCGAAACCGAACACCGCCGCCGGCCGCTGGAAGTCCCCGTCGACCGTGCCGAATGTCTGCGCCAGCCAGAGAGCGAACTCCTCGCGGGGCGAAAAATAAACAAAGGCCCCGCCCGTCGATTTCTCGAGCATGGCCGTCAGGTCGTAACCGCTAGAGACTCCGGCGCTGAGAAGTATCACGCTGTCGACGCCAATACCTTCCGGCAATTCCTCCGCCACCATGATCGCCATCATCGCGCCACCCGAGAAACCGAGCAGTGTCACGGCCACCCCAGGATGCGTCCCGCGATACGCCGAGATCCGCATCGCCTCAGCCCGTGCCCAGGGGCGCTGGTCGGTGAGAAACGTGCCCGGCAGGACATAACGCACGAACGGCAGCGCCCACGGCACGACCTCGATTGCCTGATCGATGCCCGCATCGCGGAGGCCGGTATGGAAACCCGTCATCTCGGAGCGGGTGTTGGTCGAGCCGGGATACATCACGACGAGCCCCCGGTCGTACTCCGCCGGCGTCGGCGCCGGAGGGGCCCAGACGTCGCAGCCCGCGCCGATTGCCAGGAGAAAAATTGTGACAACCCACTTTGCGGGCCCGGCGACTGCTCGCGCGACACTGTGCATACTCAAACACCTGACCGAAAAGTCGCGAGGCTCGCAATGTTCAGATAATATCGTAGTTCTTTTCATCGATTTTCCAGTCTCTGCTCATCGACGCCGCTTCCCGTCGCATCGCGGCAGACCCGAATCGTTCGCTGGGAGCCTCGTCCGAACGGGTGATGTAATCGCGGGCCGCGCACTGGGCAACGGCAACCATCCGTAGGTCGAGCCAATAAAACGGCCTCCGAAAAACTTGAATCGGAGGCCTTATCAGACATAGCATATCTCTTAGATTCAACCGTGGCTGCGGCGGACGGGCCTATCGGGTACGACAGCACGGACCGTGGACGAACCGTTTCATTGGGGTGGGCGAATCCTTATGTCCAGGAAAGCTCGAAGCTTCTTGGTGATCACGATCGTGTTCTGCACGGTCGGCGCAGAGAAGTCGTTCGCTGATTTCATAAAGATTGATCCGCGCGGATCGTACCTGAACAGCCGCTCCGCATCCGGCGTCGACGCCCAGCCGATCGACCTGACCGCTCTGGGGCTTTATGAAGGCACCGCCGTTCGCATGCGCCAGATCGGGGACTTCTCGACCCACGCGAGCGGATTCGATGACTCACGCACGACACTCGTCGGCGTGTTCAGCAACTCCCGCACGCTCCTCGGGAGGCCGACCGGACGGCCAACCCCCATTGAAGGCACGCAGGTCCACCAGTCCGATGCATTCGCAGGGCTCGACTTCGATCCGGGGGCCGGTCGGCGCTCGGGCACATCGGGAGACCTCACCGATTCATCCGTCGCATTCACGCCGGGCTTCGTCAAGCGCGTGGTCGGGGCCATCGACTACGGGCCGGACTACCAGACTCTTCATGGGAACATCGAAGAGGACTTCCTGATCACGGACATCATCGTGACGATTCCGCAGGGCGCCAGGTTCCTCTTTCTCGACACCAACGACGAGTACTATCCCGACAATACCGACCCGGACTTTGATTTCGGGATCGCCCTTTCGCCCGTGCCGGAGCCATCAACGTTCGGCACGTTTGCAGTCGTTGCGACGCTTTTTCTGGCGGCCCGGCGCCGGCGGGCATGATCATCGCCCTATTCGAGGACCTGCTGGACTTCGACGGCATTCCCCTGTTCGCAGCCCACCGGAATATCCCCGCGAATGAAAATCTGGAGTCGCGACGTGGTGCCCGGCGTGGTGATCCTGTCAAAATCGGCGTTGGAGACGTCTTGCCCCTGGAAGAGGTGGTAAACGACGCCGGACTGTTCGACCCATACCAGGCACGTGCCGCCTAGAAGCTGACTTCGTGCTTCAAAGGTTCCCCGGGCGATAAAGGCGCTTGATGTCGTGTCGCCGCTGAAGGGCTGGAGAATCGGCGGAATGAGACTGTTCAGATCGAA
Organism: Planctomycetota bacterium; assembly: GCA_003576905.1. GTDB lineage: Bacteria > Planctomycetota > Phycisphaerae > UBA1845 > UTPLA1 > UTPLA1. The sequence goes on from QEVG01000024.1 coordinate 81,573, forward strand.
TCCCCCACATCCTGCCATTGGCAGCAGGAAAAACAGCAAACAGGCCATCGCACGTCGACCGTTCTCAGGAGTCATCGCAAACCTCCACATGCTCTCTCTCACGCCCGATACGCCACCGCGGCGCCCACGGGCGGAATGCTAACCGCCCGGCAACGGCCAGGCCAATTGCGGCAATCGATGGTCGCGCCCGCCCCGGCCGACGGGCTGCACCGGCCACTTTTCGACCGCCCTCCCTGCGGATAAAACTCGTCTTCCGCGGACGTTTAATAAGCCGGCCAGGAGGCATACGCAGGTGAGCGATTCCATCATCATCAAGGGCGGACGTGTCATAGATCCGTCTCAGGAGCTTGACGAGATCGCGGATATCACGATTTCCGGCGGGCGCATCGCCCATGTTGGCTCGTCCACCGAACGAGGTACGGTGATAGACGCCGCGGGATGCATCGTCTGCCCCGGCCTGATCGACATGCACGTACATCTGCGCGAACCGGGCAACGAGGAAGAGGAGACCATTGCATCGGGTTCGGCAGCGGCCGTCGCGGGCGGCTTCACCAGCATCGCCTGTATGCCCAACACGCAGCCGGCGATCGACACCGAGGCCATGATCGAATTCGTTTACCGACAGGCGGCCCGGGCAAACACGTGCAACGTCTATCCCATCGGGGCAATTACCAAGGGTCGCGGGGGCAAGGAACTCGCGGAGATGGGGCAGATGGTCCGCGCCGGCGCGGTCGCCTTTTCCGACGACGGTTGCGGCGTGGCGAATCCGATGGTCATGCTCCGGGCCTTTCAATACGCCACCATGTTCGACCGCGTGCTGATCCAGCACTGTGAAGACGCCGACATGGCCGCCGGCGGCGTGATGAACGCGGGCTTTACCGCGACCCGGATCGGCCTGCCCGGCATTCCCGCCATCGCCGAGGAAATGATGATCCAGCGGGATCTGCTGCTCGCTGCGGAAACGCGGGCCCGCTACCACGTCGCGCACATCTCGACGGCGGGCGGCGTCCAGCTTGTCCGCGAAGGCAAGAAGCAGGGGATCCACGTAACCACGGAAGTCTGCCCGCACCACCTGCTGCTGACGGAGGAGTCCGTGGCGACGTACGACACGAACTACAAGATGAACCCGCCGCTCCGCTCGAAGAAGGACGTCGACGCGTGCATCTCCGGCGTCATCGACGGCACGATCGACTGCCTCGTCACCGATCACGCGCCCCATGGCATCGAGGAGAAGGAGCACGACATCCAGAACGCGCCGTTCGGTATCGTCGGGCTTGAAACGGCGCTCGGGCTATTTGCCAGCGCACTGATCGAGCCGGGGCATATCGGCTGGCCGCGGCTCATTGCCATGATGACGACGCACCCGGCGCGCATTCTGGGAATCGATCGCGGTTCCTTGAAGCGCGGCGCGATCGCGGATGTCACCATCATCGACCCGACGATGAAATGGACGGCCGATGTGTCCGCGTTACGATCGCGCAGCCGGAACAGCCCGTTCGGCGGCTGGCAACTTACGGGCCGCGCTACGGAAACGATCGTCGGGGGGCGGCTCGTTTTCTCTCTTCGAAAGCGGGAGACCCCCGTGGCGGCCTGAAAACGCGTTTTACCAGCGCACGCGCAGGGCCCGCGTCGCGGCAGGGCAAGCGGTGTGTCATTTCCGGAATCTGCACGCTCCGGACCGGCGTGGAAAATGTTGACCCGGCGCGACCCGCCGGTATAATCTGCTCTTGGATAAGGGCCACGGCAGTTCAAGACGCCACCAGTCCGACCCGAAAGGGCTCGATCGGGCGGATCGGCGACGTCCCGGACATGAGGGGAAACGAGGCTCGCGATCGCCGGCCGGCGCTGCGTCAAGGGTGCCGCCGAAACGGCACCAGCCGAGATCGCCGGGTATCGTTGCTGTGTACCCGGACCCTTGCGGTCCCGCCGTCCGAAAGGACGGCCGTGTTCGCCTCGGAAAGGCGGACGCACGGGAGCCGCAAAGGTTCGAGTGAACGCATGAGGAGACCCACATGTCCACGCATCTGCCAACTCCAATCCCGCTCGGCCCCGCGCACCTGACGACCCCGCCGCTCTTCGAGGAGTCCGTTCCGCGAACCTCCGGGACACGGCGGTTCAACCGGCTCGACAACCGGGACTACTCCAGGCGACCGCTCGCCGTGGACGTATGGCTCGTTGATCCGCACACCCAGACGATTCTGCGGTGCAAGACCGACGACATCTCCGATGCCGGACTTCACGCCCATGCCCCCATCGGGTTTGGCCTGGCAATCGGCCAGCGCTACGAAGCCCGTATCGTCAACTCGCCCCCCGGCATGCGCCTTAACCCGGAGCACCTGACCAAGAGCCTTGGCTACGGAACGGTGATCCGCACGGAGATGCGCATCGAAGGAACCCGCGACGACCGCATCGGCTTCGCCCTCCGATTCGACGTGCCACAGCTTCTGCCGATCTGACCGGCTCGCGTACCAACCCGCCGGCATTGGGGTGGGTCGCTTGCCGGCGCATGAGTGCGCTTTGTGCCTCACGAATTGATCTCGATAGTCCGAGCCCCGCGCTTTCGCTGCGCCCGGTACAGGTCCGGCCTCGGAATGGTCATGGCGTGAACGAGCCGATGGTGATCGAGCCGACGTCCGCCGTCAGATCGATAACCGGGGCCCCCGCGTCGCCGAGCCGCGCGCTGGCGTGATGTTCGCGCTCGCGAAGCTCCTTCACCTGCGATCCGGTGATGTTCATCCGAATGCGGCCCGTGTCGCAGTCGGCGACAATCCGGCCCTGCTGTTGCGGGCTGAGAAACACGGAGATGTCACCCACGTCCGTGCTGACCCGGACGCTATCAGCCTGTGCCGGCAGCAGCTTAAGCGTCACGTCGCCGACATCGCTCCGGATGTTCACGTTTCCGCCGGCCGTCGCATGCACATCCCCCACGTCGGACTCAACGGTCAGCCCCGCCGATCCGCCGTGGACGTGCACATCACCGACGGCGCTGGTGACCTGGATCGGACCCGAGATCATCGCCGGGGCCGGCCCGCTCGATACCGTGGCGTCCCCCACGCTGTTCTTGATGGATATCGCCTTAAGTCGACCCTTGACGTGAACATCCCCCACGTCGTTGCGCACGTCCACGTCGACCTGGGGCGGGGCGGTGATGACCCAGGCCACTTCGTAGTTTCGATCGGAGCTGCCCTGTGGATGCTCCGCCGTGGCCCGAACCGTTGATCCGTTGTCGGTCACTTCGAGGCGGACGTTAATCTCGTCGAGCGCCGCCTGCGCGACCTGTTCCGAATACCCCTTGCCCACCTTTGTTATCTCCGCGCGAACCTCTCCGGCCGTTTCATCCGCGCTTACGCGAATCGTTCCCACCGAGTTATCAACCAAGAGCCTCGCGGTTGGACGCGGCGAGGAGAGCGTGACCGATTCCTGCACCTTGTAGGGCGTGCCGCAGCCTGGAAGGCACATGCCCAGTACCGCGACAAGACACCCGCTGCGGCCCCATCGACTCCCAGTTACCGAAACGCGATTCACCACCGACGGCTTGTGCGAGTACATGTGAATACCCTTTCTCAATATCCCGAGGCATTCTTCCAGCGATGTGCGGCCCCGGCGATCCGCATCGCGCGGGCGGAGCGCCAGCGCTCCGCAGACCCACCGAAAACCCTACTCTCCGTGTTAACGACTTGCGATGCAATTATTTTCCGGTGTCGTGCTCTGCAATCGACTCCGGCACATAACAAGAAAAGCCCCCGGAGGTCATCCGGGGGCTTTGTCATCTCGCAACTTCTGACTTGGCAATTAATTACGAGCGGGAATCTCCGCCTACTCGTTCGAATCGACGCGGACCTTCACGTTGGTCGCCTCGCCGGCGAGGTCCATGAGATCTTCCGGGCTGAGTTCCTTGGCGGAATTGCGATCCATGAGCTTGATGACCTGCCGCTCGACGTTCTCGCCTTCGCCCGATTCCCAGGCGAGGGTGATCAGGTCGTTTTCGTCCACTGAGATCTTCGGGGCACCGTTGTGACGCCCGGCGGGCAGTTGGGCGACGCGGCGAACCAGTGTCTCGCCCTCGCCGACGGTCGTCGAGAAGATGCTGAGTTCGCCGGTCTCGTCATCAGTGATCAGGTAGAGGGCGCGAGCCTGACCCCCGGCGTTCGTCCATTCGTGGGCCGGCTCCGCGTCGCCGAGGTCGGCCATCGTGAAGTTCACTTCCGGGGGCGTCTCGCCGTGCCGGACAACGATCTTCTGCTCACGGGCCTCGACCGAGTCATCGCCGGTGAGGTTGACGTTGACCGTCATCTTCTGCTCGTTGGGGTCGCCCTCGAGCCGGCGCACCACGACATGGGCATCGCGACCGTCCTGTGTCTGGGTCTGGAGCGAGCCTTCATAGACGTTGCCGCCGACCGGCTGGAGTTCCAGCTGGGTCGGCTGCCCGTCGATCTCGACGGTCACGAAAAGGCTCTTGATGTATTCAATGCCGCCGCCCGCCGCGAAAGCGCCGCCGCCGAGCACAAGTATGCCCAGGGCCGCGGCCACGGCCGGCCGGTGCAGGAAGCTTCGGGAAACAGTCGTTCGGGTGTATTCCTTCATCAGTCTCTCCTCGAGTTGGGTGTTCACACTGGGGCCGGTCCATTCGCAGGACCGCAAGGCGGACAGCGCGCTATCTACAGGGTCACGATCGTGTTTCGTCATGATTCAGAAACCTCCGCCGCGCAGCGGCGCTGGTTGTGTCGCATCACTCTGCATATCAGCCAGCCTGAGCCGCAAGGCGTCGCGTCCGCGGGATAATCGCGACTTCACCGTGCCAGGGCGACAGCCCACGGCGACGGCAATCTCCTCGAGACTCAAGCCTTCAAGATAATGAAGCGAAAGAACAGTCTGGTACTTCGGCGCAAGGGCCAGCAGAGCCTGCCGCGCCGTGCCCGCATCCACTTCGCCGCTGTGCGGCCGTTCCTGTGCCGAGCGCGCCGCCACCGAGGCCCGACGGGCCTCCGATTCCAGCCGCCGGCGCTGCCGCCGCACCCATCGGTTGACGATGTTGGTCGCGATGCGGTACAGCCATGCCTTGAGCGGAGCGCCGCGATCGCGATAACGCGGAAGATGACGCAGGGCCGCCATGAAGACGTCCGCCGCCAGATCCTCGGCGACATGGGAGTCCCCGATTCGCCGGAAAATGTACCCCGCCACCATCGCGTAGTGCCGCCGGTACAGGACAGCAAACGCCGCCCGATCCCTCTTGGCCCGTTCGATCAACTCGGCCTCGCCGTGCCGATCGAAGCTCAGGGCGGCCTGCGCAATGGAAATAGGCATCTGCATGGGGGTTCTCGGGGCGGTTGTGGACCCGTCTAATGCCGTCATCGATTCCTTCATCAAAGACACCTACCTAAACACAACAGACGCCCCAAAGGTTCCCACCGGGTCAACAAATATTACGGCCGGGCACGAATCCGCCGCCCCTGATGGGTTTAACGGCCCGTCAGCCGACTAGTGAGTGCCCAAGCCGCCGGCTTTGCGACGAAGCCCCGCGGCGCGCGCGGAGGCGGGACGCCGCCCTTTTCGAGGAGAAGGACAATGTTTCGACGGTTGATAGCACTTTATTTTCTCTCCGCCTGCCTGGCCCTTGGGGCCGCGGGGCTGCCCGCCCACGGCCAGGACTGCAATGGTCTTAATACCCCGGACGCCTCTGAACTCGACTGTAACGCGAACGGCAAGCCCGACGCCTGCGACATCGCCGCCGACGCCAGCCGCGACTGGGTGGCCGACGGCGTACCGGATGAGTGCGGGCAGGACTGCAATCTGAACTGCATTGCCGACGCGGTGGACGTTGCACCCGGCGCGTTCATGGATACGTCGCCCCAGATCATGCCGTTCAACGACGGCAACACACCGAGAACCCACACCATCCCGGCGCCGCCTCCCGCGACTTCGGCCGTGACGCTGGGTTTCACGACCTATCGCGATCTCGTGAATCTGCTTCGCGTGGAGGTGCGGCTCAACGGCACGTTGATCGGCAACGTCTCCACCGACAACGGCCTGCCCGCGGGCTGCCGGACCGGGACCGCCCAGCTCACACTGAGCGCGGAGCAGTTCAACGCGCTGGTTGCGGGTCAGGACGCTGAAATCCGTATGCAGCCCGTCGCCGGCGCCTGGGCCGTCTGCTCGGGAACCTACATCCGCGTAACGACGACCTACAGCGTCGCTCCGCACAGCGCCGACTGCGACGTGAACGCCGACGGCTTTCTCGATGGGCTCGATATCGCCGGATTCGCCGCCCGGGCGCTGGGGGACTGACCTGCGTCGGCCGCGACACGGGCGCGAAGGCCTACGGGAAGCCGAAGCCGATCGGCCGCGCCCTGGGCATCGGTCACAACTCGGAGAGTCCGATGCCCGGCGCGTGCGTCTGCTGCCAGGCCAGTAGCGACACAAGCGCCCACAGGCAGAAGTTATGGTCCGCGCGTCCCGCCGAGTGCTCGTCCAGCGCGGCGAGCGCGCCTTCGCGCGAGAGGAGGGTCCCGAAGAAGCAGCGGTCGGCGTCAATAAGCTCGCGGGCGTAGCCATTCAGCGGCCCGCGCAGCCACGGGCCGACCGGCACTTCAAACCCCTTCTTCGGCCGGTTGTGAAGCATCGGCGGGAGCATGTCCCTGAAGGCCTCGACCAGCAGGTGCTTCTTCTTCCAGCCGCGGAGCTTCCACTGCCACGGCATCGGCATCACAAGTTCAACCAGCCGATAGTCCAGGAACGGCGAGCGAACCTCCAGCCCGTGCGCCATGGACGCGAGATCGACCTTGGTGAGCATGTCATCCGGCAGGGAGAGCTGCCACTCGACGGCGAGGTGGAGATTCAGGTCGTTGAGTTCGCTCCATTTGGGGCGCTCACCCCATGGCGCGCCGGGCAGAGTACCGGGTGCGACGATATGACTCCCCTCCCCACCGAGCGACACACCGCTGCCGGAGCGATAGCTCCACAACAGTTGCACCATGTCCTCGATCAGGCGCGGTGCGGCGGCGGGGTCATGCAGCAGCCGCGTGAGCGTGCGATCGTCGCTCGTGCGCATCCAGTTCGCATGGCGGTGGGGCGTGCGCGGGTCCATGGACCGAATCGCACGTTTGGCCTGGCTGAAGAGTCCGCCCAGCCTCGTCTCGCGCCGAGCGGGCAGCCGCTCAATGAGGCGGCGCGCCGGACCATAGAGGAACGAGCGCGCAAACCAGCCGAACCGGCGGATCAGCGTCGCGGCCGCGTAACGGTTATAGCCCGCGAAGAGTTCATCCGCTCCGTCGCCGCTGAGCGCCACCGTGACATGCCGACGCGTCAGCCGCGACAACAGGTATGTCGGCAGCACCGAGCTGTCGGCGAAGGGCTCGTCGATGTGGGCCTGCACGGCGGGGATGACATCCCGAATCTCGTCAAGGGACAACGGCAGGACAGTGTGCTCGGTGCCGTGCATGCGTGCCACCGCTTCGGCATAGCCGCTCTCGTCGTAGAACGGATGGCCCGGAAAGCTCACGGAAAACGTCCGCACCTTGTGCCCCGCGACCCGCGCCGCCACCGCCGTGACGATGGACGAATCGATCCCCCCGGAGAGGAATACGCCGACCGGCACGTCGGCGAGAAGCCGGCGCTCGACGGCGTCGGAAAAAACTTCGCGAATCCGCCGGCAGGCGTCTTCAAACGATTCGACCCCACGCACCGCGCCGTGCGGCGCAGGCGTTACGCGAAGCGGCGGCGACCACCGGCGCACCTCCGCCCGGCCTTCCCGGTAGCGCAGCAGATGACCCGGACGCAGCTTGAAGACATTTCGAAAGATCGTACGCGGCGCGGCGGTAAACCCCAGCGTCAGAAGCTGCACAACGGCGACCGGCTCGATGGCAAGGCCCGGCAGGGCCGGCCTCAACGCGTGCATTTCGGACGCAAACGCAAGCCCGCCAGGTGAGTCAAACGAAACGCCCTCCTCGACCAATGCCCCGGCGGCTCCAGTCACACGTTCAGCCCCCACGCCCTTCGCCGCCTGCGAAAGCGGCGCCCAGAGCAGCGGCTTCACGCCGGTGCGGTCGCGCGCGAGCGTCAGCGTGCGCGACTCCGCATGCCACACCGCGAAGGCGAACATGCCGTTGAGTCGCGGCAGGAACCCCAGTTCCGGATCGCGCCGACACAATTCGAGCAGGACCTCCGTGTCCCCCGTAGATCGGAGGCTCGCCCCGGCGGCGTGCAACTCGTCGCGCAGTTCGCGAAAGTTGTAGATCTCGCCGTTATAGATCAGCGTGACTTTGCCGTCGTGCGTGCACATCGGCTGGTGCGCCGCCGGCGTAAGGTCCTGCACCATCAGCCGCGTATGGACAAACGCCAGTCCGTCGCGCGGGCTCGTCCAGACTCCGTCGCCGTCGGGCCCGCGATGACGCAGCCGCGCGAGCATCTCGCGCAATACGCCCTCATCGGGTAGGCCCCCAGGTCGCACGAATCCGCCGATGCCGCACATACGCCGGAGAGAAACGCCAAAACGCCGAAATGTCAAAACGCCGCCCGCATGTGTCGTACGGCCCGGTCCAAGGGCCTGTCACACTTACAAACCACGCCGCCGCAACGCGAAACGAGGCTTTGCCCGATACATACCGCGCGGCTACGCTACGCCCCACGATGAAGATTCTGCATGTTGTTCAATCCCTCAGCCCGGAATGGGGCGGCATCGCGCGCGTGGTGCCCATGCTCGCGTCGGGACTGTGCTCCGCCGGAGACAACTGCCGCATCGCCACCCTGTCGGGCGGGCGCTACGGATCACCGCCACACGTTTCCGGCGTAGAGGTGCTCACCTTTGCCGCCCCGGATTCTTCGCGCCTGGGCCGATCTTCGGACTTCGCGCGGCGCATCGGCGATCTCGTCCGCGACGCCGACGTGGTCCACCTGCACGGGCTCTGGACCGGGCAGAACTGGGCCACGGGCAAGGCGGCGCGGCGGGCCGGCCGCCCCTACATCATGACGCCGCACAGCATGATGATGCCCTGGGCCTGGAAGCGGAGCCGCTGGAAAAAACTCCCGGCGGGCTTGCTGTTTGAACACGCCAATCTCCGCCGCGCGGCGTGCCTGCATGCCCTCGCCGACGGAGAGGCGGAGCACATGCGCCGGCTGGGCTTCAACGACCGAATCACCGTCATCCCGAACGGACTGCACGTCGCCGAATACGATCGCCTTCCCGCGGCCGACGGCCTGGAGGCCAGGTACCCGCAGTGGAAGGGACACAAGCTGCTGGTCATGATCGGGCGGATCAGCCCGCAGAAGGGAATCGTGCCGGGCATGCAGGCGTGCTTTGACAATTTTCCGGTGGCGAAGGACTGGCACCTGGTCGTCGCGGGCCCGGACGAGTTCGGCATCCGGCGGATGCTCGAGGCCGCCATCACGCGAAAGGGCATGACCGAGCGCGTCACCTTCACCGGGATGCTCGCTCCCGAGGAGGTCCGGGCGCTGCTGGGCCGTGCAAGCCTGCTGATTCAGCCCAGCCTGAGCGAGGGGCTGAGCATGTCGATCCTGGAGGCGCTGGCGGCGGGCGTGCCGGTGCTGATTTCGGACGCATGCAATATGCCCGAAGTGCAGTCCGCCGGCGCGGGCCGCGTGGTCGCGCCGCTGCGCGCGGCGGTTGCCAAAGCGCTGCGCGAGATCGTGTCGGCGGGGGAAGAGGCCCTCCGCGAGATGGGGCGGCGCGCCCGGGCGCTGGCCCGCGAGAAGTACGACTGGGCCGCGCTCCTGCCGAAGTATCGGGAAATGTACGAGCGCGTCGCGGCCGGACGGTGATCACGCGACCGCCGGAGACGCCCGCGCGGTCACGCGGCCGGATCCGCGCTCAACGCACAGGGAACCACGGACCATGGCCAAACCCAACTTGAACCTGGACGCCGAACGGCGCATTCAGACCGTGTGCCTGATGATCCTCACGGCCATCGGCGTCGGTGTCTCGCTGTATCTGCTTGCGCCGGTGCTGATACCCTTCGTACTGGCCGTGTTTCTCGTCTACTGCCTGACCCCGATCATCGACGTGCAGATGCGCTACCTGCGGATCGGGCGGACGGCCGCCCTGGCGACAACGGTCCTGCTCGGCAGCGTCGTCGTGTTTCTGCTGTGGCTGGTCATCTGGGCCAGTGTCAGCGAGATGTCTCAGCACACCGGCGAATACGAACAGGAACTGACCCGGCTTCTCGACGACGTCGCCGCCCGGCTTCCGCTCGAAAAGCTGGGCATCGAGCGGGACAAGCTGAGCTCGGCCATCCGCATCTCGCGCGAATCGGCCCAGCGGGTGGCCGGCTCGCTCATCGGCTCGATCATGACCGTCTTTTCCAACGGCATGCTCGTGCTGATCTTCATGTTGTTCATGCTCGCCGGCAAACACAAGCCCCCCCGGCCCGGCAGCATCCTCGAACAGCTTGAGACCCAGATCAAGAGCTACCTGGTGACCAAGGTGCTGGTCTCGGGCGCGACAGGCGTGCTCGTCTTCATCGCCCTGAAGCTCATCGGCGTCCGCTTCGCCCTGGCCTTCGGCGTGCTGACGTTTCTGTTGAACTTCATCCCGAACATCGGCTCGGTCGTGGCCACGCTGCTGCCGCTGCCCGTTGTTGTGCTGAACCCGGCGCTGGGCCTGGCGTCAAAGATTCTCGCGATCGCGATACCGGGGGCGATTCAGTTCGTCGTCGGAAACTTCATCGAGCCGCGCATGCTGGGCAAATCGCTGAACCTTCACCCGGTGGCCGTGCTGGTCGGGCTTATCTTTTTCGGGATGATCTGGGGCATCATCGGGATGTTCCTCGCAACGCCGATCGTGGCGCTGACCAAGATCGTTCTGGAGCGCATCGACCTGACCAAGCCGGTCGGACGCATCCTCGCCAGCGGCGAGACGTAGCGACGGGAAGGAGCCCAATAAGCCCGGATTGAGGTCGGGCCGTGGTTGGGTGTAAAAAAGTGGACTTCCACGTACACGGAGTATTGCGAATGCCCGTCAAGTCCATCAAGATCGACACGGAAGCATACGATCGGCTTCGGCAGTGCAAGCAGCCGGGGGAGTCATTCAGCGAGGTCACCAAGCGCGTCGTCCTCCCACCGCTGGATGTAAAGGCGTGGCTGAAGCGCGTCCGAAACAATCCTCTCAGCTCGGAGGCCATCGAGGCAGTCGAGGCGCAGATTGCCAATCGACGCCGACCTTCCAAGCGGGATAGATAGATGGCCTGCCTTGATACCAGCGTGCTCCTGGACCTGATGGGCCGCGGCGGAAAGGCCGCCATCGCGCGTTCGTCGGCGCTGGTTGAGCGACTCGCGAGCGAGGGAGAGCCGCTGACCACCACGTGCTTCAATGTGGGGGAACTTCTGGTCGGAGTTTATCGATCGAGCGACCCGGCGGCCGAACGGGACAAGCTGCGCGTGGCGCTCGACGGGCTGAGAGTCCTCGAATTCGCCCCGGAGTGCGTCGAGCTCTTCGGCTCGATCCAGGCCGGGCTGCTCGCCATGGGCCGGCCGGCGGGCGACATGGACGTGCTGATCGCCTCGGTGGCAATCCGAAACGCCGAATGGCTCGTGACCGGCAATGCGAAACACCTTCGCGGGATCGCGGGCCTCGACTTGGCGACCTACCCTGGGATGACCTTACACGGTGCGTAGAAGACTGGTTGCATTGTAAAGAGTTGGATTTTCGCGGTTACAATATCAAAATGGCATCCACCCGGCTCTATGTTGACTCTTCGGTATGGAATGCAGCGTTCGACGAGCATGTGCCGGAGATGCACGCCCTGACACATGAGTTTCTCAATCGGCTGGCAGTGGAAACATGGGCGGAGGCGCTGGTGTCGGATGTGGTGTTGCAAGAGTTGGCAGGTGCGCCGAAGCAGCGGCTGGAGCAACTTGGTCAACTTCTTACGCGGATCGCTCCGACGCGGCTCGATTTCGACGAAGAAGCCGCTACGCTGGCCGACGCCTATATTCAACATGGCGTGCTGAGCGTCGGCCATCTTGAGGATGCCAAGCACGTCGCTGTCGCAACCGTCGCGGAGGTTGATGCACTCGTGAGTTGGAACTATCGGCATTTGGTCAACCGTCGACGACGTGAGGCGTTTAACGGCGTGAACGCGATTCTGGGGTACAGGCCGATTGATATTGTGAGTCCGCCGGAGGTGTTCGATGAGTGAACGGGTGCCGCCAAGTTTGAAAGAAGTCTGGGACTGGAAGGCGCGCACGGAAGAGCGGACGCGGGGAATGGATCGCGCGCGATTGATCGAATTCTACCGCGAAAGGGCAGACGCATTTGAGAAGGCGCTCGGCCTGAATCTGCCGAGAGAAAAGTCCGGGCGGGAAGGACGGCGGCGGTAGATGTTTGGTCCGTACCGATGTCGGTGTCGATGAAGCGGAAAAAAGCGAAGCGCGATTATAATTCGTGCCGGGCTTCTATATTGCGTCGGAGCGGGTCGATCGGCGTGCCGCATTCCGGGCACGCGCCGCTTGGGTTGCCGGTGAGGTCGTAGCCGCAGTGGACGCAGCGATTCATGACGAGTCTTCTGCGATCTTCGGGCCAGAGATAGGGCGTCGCCCGTGGCACTGCATGGAACGACCCTCGCCCGCCGCAGGCGAGGCATCTGGCGGTTGCGAAGCGGTAGAGCTGCGAAAGGGACACGTAGCCGAGGGCGAGCATGAGAATGCCGCCAAAGCCGTGGACCAGAATCTGTTGCAATTCGGTACGGCAGAATCCGGCGAGCATGGCAAGCAGCAAGCAGGCGACTAGACTTGCAGAGGCGTAGAGCAGGCGAATGCCATCGCGGCGGCGGCCGGTGCCGGAGCAGGCTGGACACTGACAGTTTATCTTGGACTCTGGGGACAATCGTGCCATAATAGACTTCTGTAGTCACCCAATAATGAGGATGCTAAGGGTTTGTCGGGACTTTGGACATTGAAAACGATTGCGACTGCAATCCACAATGACAGCACTCCAACTGAATATGGAATCACCTTTGAAGGGAAAGGTTGGGTAACTCACTGGCAAAGGTGGGATCGTTAAGAACCGAGCTTAGTCTGCTCGATACGAGCATCCAAGAGGTATCGGCAGTGATACGTCGCGTTCGCCGTGATAAGATTTGTAGAGGCATCCACCTATGGGTCTATGCCCTTTTGGCGAAAATAGCGCACTCAGCTAAGTCGATTCGTCAATTGTTGCCAGTTCGGCAATTCCCTGATTCTAAGGACGATCCACGAGCATTACATTTCTATGCTTTATATCATGAAGGATGCCTTGAAGGCTCGCGATTTTTCCGACCTTTTTGTAATTGAATCCGCCGAAGATAACTATGAAGAACTCAAATTCATCGCAACTCTTCGCGGCATGACGCCAGTTGCATACGCAAAAGCACATTCACGATTCGCTCGCCGAATCGATGATTACAAAAAGGCACAACGACATAAAGCGTGGTCGGCAAAAAAAGATCAGTGGCCAAAACGATGTGTAGTGTTTCACGCCAAGTGAGACTTTTGGCCGGTCTGGTATGAGGACGGTTTCTCCGGTATCCCTGAGGAGGAACCAGCTCCGCAGGTTCCTCCT
>QEVG01000025.1 GCA_003576905.1 Planctomycetota bacterium
GTTGTTCAGGTTTCATTCAGCCTTCCTGCGCAAGGAACGCGGTTTTTCAGGATAAAAAATTATTTGTGCGTGCCCCCGTTCAGGTTTGCTTATCCGGACGTGGCAGCCGTCGGGTGAACATACCGCCACAGGCGGCGCGGTACGCGTCGCCTCGCGCCGGGAGTTTTTCGCTCCGACTCCTTCGTGCCTCTTCCGTCTCCATTTCACTCGCCCCGTCCCGCGCCCCCGCGCCGTCCCGCGCGCGCCGCGCCGCCTCCAGGAGGAGCAGGCACGACTGCGACGCCCCCACGGCCCGCACCGCCTCGCGTCCGGGCGGAGAGCACACGAGCGCCACACCCCTGCCTTCCCTGTTCCCTGTTCCCTGTTCCCCGCTCCCTATTCCCTTTTCGCCATTTCGACCTCCCCTTCCTCCCGAACCCGCCGCTCGGCGATGCGAATCGCCGCCGCCGAAAGGTCGCTGCCGAGCCAGCGGCGGCGCAGGCGACGGGAAGCCACCAGCGCCGTCCCGCTGCCGCAGAAGAAGTCCGCCACCAGGTCCCCCTCCTGGCTGCTCGCGCGGACGATCCGCTCCAACAGGGCCAGCGGTTTCTGCGTCGGCCAGCCGGCCCGCTGCCGCGAAACCGTCGACAGAAACGGGATGTCCCACACGTCGGTCAGTGCCGGACCAGCGGCATTGAAGTAGAGCGGCCCCTTCTTCGTTGACTTGTACGGCCGACCCGCCGCGTCGCGCTTCAGACCGTCGGTCCGGTACAGGCCCTCGCGCAGCACGTTGAACCGATGCCGCCCCGCTGACTTCGCGTACAGGAGGATCGTGTCGTGCTTGCGGCCGAACCACTGCTTCGACGACCCGCCCGTGCGGTAGTGCCAGATGATCTCGTTGAGGAAGTTCGCGCCGCCGAAGATCGTATCGAGCATCACCCGGAGGTACGATGCGACGCGCCAATCCACGTGAACGTACAGGCTCCCGTGCCGCGCCAGCAGCCGGTGACACTCCAGCAGGCGCGGGTGCATGAAGGCCAGGTACCGCTTGAGCCCCCCGGCCCGACTGTCGGCGTAGCTCCCGCCCGATCCGGCATGCCTCCGCGCCTTTCCCGTGAAGAACGGCGGGTCGATGTAGATCAGGTCGCAGCATCCGCCGGGCAGGCGCTGCATGAACGGGAGGTTGTCGCCGGCATGAAGCGTGTCGACTGGAACACGCCGGGCGCGGCGTCCCTGCTTCGCGCCGCCGGTCGAGCCGGGCGCGTGCGTGCGGTCCGCGCGGCGCGCGGGCCGGCGGGTCATTCCGGCTCGCCGGGGTGAATACCCAGCGCCTCCATGCGCCGATAGAGCCGGCTGCGTGATATCTTCATGAGCTCCGCCGCCTTGTTGCGGTGCCATCTGGCCGCCCGAAGCGCCTTGATGATGACCTCTCGCTCGAGCTGCGCCAGCCTGGCATCCAGAAGCAGCTCCCCGGAGCCGTCCGACGATGCCGCCGGCGCGGCGGGCTGGTCGCGCAGGTGCGAGATTTCCGCACGCAGGTCATCCTCGCGTTCCTTCGACTCGCTGATGTCGCGGACGACGCCGAGAACGCACTCGACATTGCCCATGCGATCCCGCACGGGCGTGTAGATCGTCTCGACCCAGACATCCGTCCCGTCCCTGCGTCGAATCTGCATGCGCTGCCGGAGGGATTCGGCCGAGCCATCATACAGCGCCCGAGTCGGACACAGCGCGCCCCACAGCGGCCGCCCCTGCGTATCGTGGCAGTTCATGAACTCTGTGCACTGCCGCCCGACAATCTCGGTAGCGGGATATCCGGTGATGCGCTCGCAACCGGCATTGAAGAGGAGAACCCTCCGCTCGCGATCGACGACGAACACGCCGTCGAGGGCGTTCTGAAGGGCTTTTTCCAGGGACACATCGTGGGCTCGAGGCGGCATTGGCATGGCGATGACCTCCCTGCACTGCCCGGCTCGTCGGCGGCGCAGGCTGCTAACCCCATAAGGATTCTCCCCTATCGGCATGGGTACTTCAAGGGATGTTTGAGAATGACTTCGGCAATCCTGATGCGGTCCGAATTGTGCAGCGCGTTCGCCGTGTCCGGAATTGATTCGCCCGAAGTCAACCGATCCGCACGTGCGTCAACCGGGTTTGGGGGGCGGCGGTTCGTCCCTGCCGGTTCCGGAGAAGTGATAGTTGCTGGGCCGATCTTCCCCCGCGCCGTCTTCGCGAAACGAGCCGTCGGTGTTGGTTCGATAGCCGAGCTTACGCGGCAAAAGCGTTTCACCATGGCCGTCGCAGAAAATCGTGTTGACCTTGGCGAGGTGTCGCGGATCGACGGCGGTGCGCGGACTTTCGGCATCGCCGGAGCCTCGATCGGACTGGGCTGTGAGGCGCGGCGGGTCGAGCGACCAGCCGTGATTTCCCCATGCGGCGTAGTTCGACCCGCGCTTGTCGTAATTCTGACGGGCCGAGGTCGGAAACCCGGCAGACGTGCCCATGCTGTCCGCGGCCAGGACGGTGCTGCCGAAACTGAAGACCGACGACCGATTCACCGGGAAATTATGGAACTTCCCGGCGGTCTTGCGCGCGTTGCCGAGAAACTGGTAGTTGTAGCCGTAGGCGGCATTGCGATCACCGACCCAGTCCGGAACGGTTGGGCAGAAATAGCTTGGATCGTCGTAATCCTGGCGCTCGACATCAGTGCGCGGGGCGAGGTAGGCAAATGTTCCGACGTAGCGGCCCATTGTCGCCGCCCAGGGCGGGCGAAAGCGAAGCCCATTCCCTACTTCGTACCAGTTCGCGGGGTTGCCCGTACCACCGCCGGCATTTGCCATCTTGCCGGGGACGGAGACGTCGTCGTTGTCGTCGGCGTACATATGCCAGCCCGCGCCAAGGCTGCGGAGGCGGCTGAGGCAAAGGGAGGACTGGCTCTGCTGTCGCGCGCCGGAAAGAGACGGCAGGAGAATGGCGAGAACAAGGGAGATGATGGCAATGACCACCAGGAGTTCAATGAGAGAAACGCCGCCGCGCCGCCGCATCAGATTCGCCCCACTGGACATCCCATGAGGCTACTGGCTCATAAACTGAATCGCAAGCAAGAACACCGATCGCTCCGCACGCTCGGCGAACAGCCGTTCGCGCGCGGCCCAGCCGCATGGTACGGATCGAACTGCTTCGTCAGCCAATGAACTCGATCTCACCCGGGTCCGGGACAAGCGCCGCGCGGGCGGCCTCGGCAAGCAGCCGGCGCACGGCCCCCCTGCCGCGCTCGCCGTAGTCGAGTGTCCACTTGTTGACATACATTTCCACGAACTGATCTGTCAGCGCGGTGTCAAGCCCGCGGCCGAAGGTGAGGGCGTATTCGATTGCTTCGCGGCGGTGATCGAGCCCATACTGGATCGACTGCTTCAGCAGGCGGGCGACTTCGAGCATCCGTTCACGCCCCAGGTCGCGCCGAATCACGTTGCCGCCCAGCGGAAGGGGCAGATCGGTCCGGGACATCCACCATTCGGCGACGTCGACGACCTTGTGAAGCCCCTGCCGGGCATATGTAAGCTGCGCCTCGTGGATGATCAGTCCGGCGTCGACCTCGCCGCGAAGAACGGCGTCGGGAATCTCGTCGAACATCACGACCTTGTGCCGAAAGGTGCCTCGACCAAGGCACAAATTGAGAGCAAGAAAGGCCGTGGTCCGTTCACCGGGCACGGCGATGAGCGTTCCGGCCAGGTCGGAGACGGCCTGCGGCCGGCGTGCAATGACCATCGGGCCGTAGCCGTCGCCCATGCTGCAACCGCAGCCGAGAAGGGCGTAGCGGTCTTTCACGAAGGGATAGCTGTGGATGGAAATCGCAGAGACTTCCAGTTCGCCGGCCTCGGCCCGGCGGTTGAGCGACTCGATGTCGGCCATCTCGTGGGTGAAGCGGTACGGACCCGTTTCGATCTTGTCCTTCGCAAGGGCGTAGAACATGAAGGCGTCATCGGGGTCCGGTGAATGTCCGACTCGAATTTCAATGGGGTCGCTCATCGCGCGCGCTTCCTCGGCGGGTGGGTCATGGACACCAACGCGGGATTATAACGGAGAACCGCCGGTCGCACAGACGCGCGGCGGCGTGTTACGCGTGTTACAGTGCTTTCAAATCGGATGTGCAGGCGAGCGGGCGATCGCCGACGCGGCGGCCGGAGTGTCAGCGCGAACGGCTCGAAAGCATTTCGTTGACGACCTGGACCAGGAGATTGCGGTTGGCCTCGTCAAGGCTGGACATCGCGGTACAGAAACGGTCGAGGCGTGCCCTTTCGTCCATGTATCCGCGAATGGAGGGCATCAGGCGCATGGCGTCGCGGACCACGCCGCGAAGCTGAAGCAGCGACTCGTCACTCCCGTCGGCGGCGAGGCGCTCCATCTCTTTTTCCAGGCGGGCAAGTTCGTTCATCCAGTCGTGGAGATTGTTTTCCATCTTCAGGTAGCTTTCGGCGTCTCCCACGACGAGGCTGCGAAGGACGGCCTTATCCTCCTCGGAGAGCGGGCGACCGCCGCGCAGGTTGGATAGCGCGGCCTTGGCGCGGTCGCCGAGATTCTCTTGCTGCATCTCGCGCAAGCGCACATCGAAACGCCCGAGCTGCTGCTCCAGAGTTTCGAAGGCCTCGACCGACGGACGTCGACCCGCCTCCCGGATGAGCATGTTCAGGCCCTCGATCGTAGACATCACGTCGCGTTGGGTTGCGGCTGGCACAAGAACATCCTCCCACATCGGTCGACGGTTACAGTGCGGCTCCGCCGCCGGTCTCGGTGCGGAGACGGCCCGGCGAATACCGCCGGACTCGATTTGCCTATCGGCCCGCGGGGGGCGAAACTTATCCAAACAGCCGGCGATCGGGAGGAAGCGCTCTCCCCCACCGGTACCGCCGCGAGGATCGCGATGATTATTCGCCCCGTCACATCTTCGGACATTGCGGAGGTCGCGGCGGTGCAGGCGGCAAGCTGGAAGGCCGCTTATCGGGGCCTGATGCCGGATGCGGGTCTCGATGCGGTGTCTGCGACGGATTTCGCACACGATTGGCGGATTCTCGTGAACGACGCATCGAGATCCAACCTGCTCGTCGAGTACGAGGGCCGCGTGGCGGGATACGTTTCATTCGGGCCTGGTCACGATACCGACGTGTCCGGACAGGCGGCCGGCGAAATTCACGGGCTTTACCTTGCGCCGGCGTACTGGAGGATGGGGCTTGGCCGCGCACTGTGCCAGGCGGCGGTGCAGAGCCTATGGGGTGCCGGATACCACGTGATCGTTCTGTGGGTGCTCAGTGGCAACATGCAGGCGCGCGGGTTTTATGAGAGAGCGGGATTCGCGCTTGAGCCGGGCCGGGAGAAGACCGTCCGGAAGTTCGGCGCAGACCTTCACCATGTTCGCTACCGCATGACGGCGTGGGCGACGCCGCAGACATCGCGGAATGACAACGCGTAACCTTGAATCGCGACCCGGCGCGACGCCGGTCACATCGCGGTTTCGCCGCCGCCGAACAACGTGTCGAGGTTGAGCTGGCCGCTGACGAGCTGAATGACGAGGTTAATAACGAAGAGGACCCCGTAAATCGGGATGATTCCCAGAATCCCCCCCAGACCGCCGCCGAGACCACCAAAAAGGCCGCTCAGACCACTGAGAAAACCGAACATGCACGTACTCCTCACGAGCCCAGAGATACTCAAACACTGCCTGAGTGAGAGGCTTTCGAGACAAAAGGATACCGGCGCGGCGACTGAACGGTCAAGCACCCGGTCGCCCGACAAAAGCAGGCCCCTGGCCAGCCGGGGGGCGGAAATGAGGAAAACCGACCCGCGCGGACAAGCGTATGGACATTCATAGGCGCCGGCAAGACGGAACGCGGCGCGAACTCGTCGAGGAGAAAACCCCATGCCGGCGCGACTGCCCTGGTTCGAGCGGAAATGGACCTTCAACCTACCGGCGGACGTGTACCCCGATATTCTCGAGCGGCTGTACGGCACGCCGCCGCGCCTTGAGGAGATGATCCGCGGGATCAGTGCCGAATTATTGACACGCCGGGAGCGCGAGGGAACCTGGTCGATTCAGGAGAACATCGGTCATCTCATCGATCTCGACGAATTGCACGACGCGCGAATAGGGGACTTCCTCGCAGGAGCGGCCGTGCTGCGGGCCGCGGACCTGACGAACCGGCGCACGCACTCGGCCGGGTACAACGACCGTCCTGTCCAGGAAATCTGCGCGGCGTTCCGCCGCCGGCGCGGGGAAATAGTGGCGCGGCTCGAGTCCCTGCGGCCCGAGGACTTCGCCCGATCAAGCCGCCATCCGCGTCTGGACGTCCCGATGCGGCTCGTGGACATGTGCATCTTTGCGGCGGACCACGATGACTATCACCTGGCGCGCATGCGCGAACTGCTGCGAATGTTTACGAACTGAGCACGGCACGCAGGCGCGGCTACCGCGATTCAATTCCAAATTCGACGGCCTGCCCGACGATGCGAACGTTTCGGCCGTTTAGGGTCGTCGCCAGATTCAACTGAGCAATACCGCCGGGGATTTCCGGGCTGACCGAAACGCCGGCCCTGATGTTCGCGCCCCATATGTCAAACTCGCCGTCCACCTCGACTTTTTCCGCCTTGCAATGCAACGTGCGGTCGCGGATCCGGATTTCCTTCTCACCCAGGTTGGTCCTGCGTGCCCCGGGATGCGTGAGGGGGTGCGATTGAGGATCAATGAGGCGCGTGACGTAAAAGGTCTTGGTCAGTACATCCTCTTCGCCCCGGTCGCCCTCGGCTTCGCGCTGAATCATCAGGCGATCGGGAGATTTTCTGACAAGGGTCGCGCGCACCCGAGCGGGCGTTTTCCTGCGTCCATCCTGCAGATATCCGTCAAAAATCACCCAGGCACCCGGTTCGAACCGCGCCCATCGTCGGTAGTCCGGATTCTCGACCTGCTGTTCGTCGCCTGAGACGCGTGCCACGCTGGTCCTGGCCGGCGCGGCCGCGACGAGCGGGGCCACAAACTGCTGGACAAACGGCGTCTTAACGGAATCCGTATGACCACCGAAATGTCCGTACCGCGCAAACTGCGGGTTCCATGGAATCACGCTGATCTTTCGATATTGCGATCTCGTCTCCCCCGAGGCACCCGCCGGCAGTCGGGCTCCATTCACACCGATGGTCCCGGCGGCGGCCGATGTTCGGTCGGCTGTCCCCGCAACGGGGACTGCGACGAGCAGGACCTCGTCGCGCTGCGACGTGAAGATGTACATTCGGCCCGATACATGTCGAAGTGCCTCGGTCAGATCATGCGTGGAACTAAGCGAGCCTGAGAGCATGATGACGTTTTGGATCATGGTCTGTGGCGGAAGCGCCTCCAGCGCGTAGGCAACAACAGCCGTGCCGGCCGAAAGTCCCATCAAATGAACCGGAGCTCCGGGATGTTCGGACTGATACTCAACGATTTTCTGAGCGAGCTGCCTTCCCTTTTGCTTTTTGTATTCGACCGTTGCGGTCTGGTCCGCGAAAACCCCAAAGCCCGTCTCCCATGGGAACATCTCGCCCGCGCCCTCGTAGCCGGCATTGAGGAGGCCGTTGCGAACCCCGCCGGCCCAGTTTGAGAAGAGTCCCCCACCGCCCGCGCCGTCGCAGTAAAAGATGTATCCGCGGGTCATTCGTTCGGCGCGATCGGGCATGGCCTGAGAACAGCCGGAAGCGAGTGTTGCCACGAGTCCAAGGGGAAGCAGTATCCGGGCCATGAATCCCGCCGCGGCGCGGTAATCCCTGCGCCCCGAGTTACTGCACGAAACGGGACATGAATATGACATGAGACTCTCCTTGCTGACTGGCCTGCGGCAATGCCGGTGTCCTGGCATTCGAGGTGACCCGCATGACGGGATCGTTGCTCCAATCCGGCAACATCGCCTCCGAACGTTCTAATGGAAAGGGACGAATCGCGGTACCCAGCAAGCGCGGCAGGCGGAACAGGCCCCTCGCGGGCGACAGCGGGGCAAAAAACCTCGTCCGCGATGAATGAATGGGGAACTGGGTAGGGCCGGAATTGAACCGGCGACACACGGATTTTCAGTCCGTTGCTCTACCAACTGAGCTACCTACCCGGCGGTTTCGACTGGAAACCTCTCGCCGCCTCTCGG
Source organism: Planctomycetota bacterium (assembly GCA_003576905.1). GTDB lineage: Bacteria > Planctomycetota > Phycisphaerae > UBA1845 > UTPLA1 > UTPLA1. The sequence continues at coordinate 8,133 of QEVG01000025.1, forward strand.
CGGTCATCGCATTATGAAGAGGGGGCGCGGCGTTCGCAAGGGGAATCGATCGCGGGGTTCCCTCGCTCGCCTACCATGGAGGCCGACGGACCGGCCCGCGCGCCGGTTCAGGACCGTGCGAACTTGTTGGGGTCCAACGTGCCGAGACCCTGGTCCCAATCGAAGGTGATGCCGCCGCGGCGGGGCTTCTGCGACGCGCGGCGTTTCTCGGCGGCGGCGCGCTCCTTCTCCATGGCCGCGATTTCTTCGGGCGTCGGCTCCTTTGGCGGCGGCTTCATGGACAGCGAAATCTTCTTCTTCTCCAGATCAACGCCGATCACGCGCACTTCGACCTCGTCGCCGGGCTTGACCTTGTCGGTCACGGCCTTGACGCGCTGATCAGACAACTCCGAGATGTGCATGAGGCCGTCGATGCCTTCTTCCAGCTCAACGAAGGCGCCGAACTCGGTCGTGCGAACAACCTTTCCCTTGACCTTGGCGCCGGGAGCATACCGCTCGGCAACCGTACTCCAGGGATCGCCCTTGAGAGCCTTGAGACTTAGGCTGATCCGCTGCTTCTCGGCGTCGATCGAAATGATGCCCACCTCGACGACGTCGCCCTCCTTGACGACTTCCTGCGGATGCCGGACGCGGCGGGTCCAGCTCAGCTCGCTGACCGGGAGGAGGGCTTCGATGCCGGGCTCCAGCTCGACGAACGCGCCGAAACTCTGCATGCGCACGACGCGGCCGCTTACTTTGTCGCCGACGTTGTAGCGCTCGGAGACAGTGGTCCACGGATTGGGCTTGGCCTGCTTGAGCGACAATGAGACCTTGTGCTTGTCGCGCTGGATCTTGATGATCTTGACCTCGACCTCATCACCGACCCCGACCACGTCTTCGGGCTTCTGGACGCGGCCCCAGCTCATGTCGGTTACATGAAGCAGGCCGTCGATGCCTCCAAGATCCACAAATGCGCCATATTCGGCGAGGCTCTTGACCTTGCCACGACGCAACTGGCCGACCTCAAGTTCGGCGAACATCCGCGCCTTGGTCTCCTCGGCTTCGTGGAGGAGGACCTTTCGACGCGAGAGGACGATGTTCTGCTCGCCCGGCTCGAACTTGGTTACCTCGGCCCGAACGGTCTGCCCGAGCAGGCTGCTGATATCCTTGAGGAAGTGGACGTCCACCTGGCTGGCGGGAATGAAGCCGCGCAGGCCGTCAATGTCGACTTCGAGACCGCCCTTGTTCATGCCGGTGACAACACCCTGAAGCACCGTGCCAACCTGCATGCCGCGCAGCGCAGCGAGCTGCCGGGCCTTTTTTCGGGAGACGATCATGAGGCCGAGGCGCTCGTCCTGGCCGATGACCGCAACTTCGATGCGGTCGCCGACCTGGCAGGTCTCGTCCTTTCCGGCTTCGGCGAGGGGCATGCTTCCGAGGCTCTTGCCGTCAAAATCGATGAGCACATCCTGGGAGCCGATGTTGGCGACGCGGCCGGTCATCAGGGTGTCTTCCTGGAGGTCGCGCGTCTGCGGGGCCTTGTCGGCCGCTTGTGCCATCTCGTCGGCACTCATGCCTCCCATCGCGGCTTCCAGCTCCCTCTCGAGGGCTGCGTCGGCGCCGGCGGTCATCGCGGCGACGATTTCCGCTCCGGTCGCGTCACGCGAAGGGCGCGCGGGCGCGGCGGAGGATTGCGAGGGTCCGGGGGCCGGTCGGCCGGCCGCCGGCTCAACCGGCGATCCGGAAGCGCTTTCGTTCGCGCTGGTTTCGACCTGGCCTTGATGGGATAGCGATTCGGGTGCTGGGGTTGGCGACTGATCCATGGATGGCTCTTTTTGAAAGTTTGCGGAGTCGATTGTGTGTTTCACCTGGCCGGGATCATCGATGAACGCATCCACTCATTCCACGAACATCCCGATGCCAACTCTTGTCGCGGCGACCTGGCGACGAAGACATATCGTCGCAGGACGGGTGCGACTCTCCACTCGAACATGAACGACCGCTTTGCGACTCCAGGATTCGCTGTCGTGTCCCTGGCGGGCGAATCCGTGAGGAACGCCCGGAGCCCTCTAGAGTACCCTAAAGAGAAAGTGAAGTCGAGCAAGCCGCCCATCCGGAAGGGCCGGATCGGACCAGCGACCGAGAAGAGACCGATACTTGCGTTCGGCGCAACCGAACCGAGACTCTCTTGAGATACGGCCCATCTGAAAAGCACCTGCACCGGGGGCAAACCGCGCCGAAACGGCCGCCCCTGAAGCGGCGGGAGCCCGCGAACATGCGTCCGCGGGCTCCCGGTGTTTGACCAACATCATAGATGCCTTAAGGACGACCGCGGCAAGAGCTGTCAGATCGTCTCTTCGTGCTGCTGGAGCTGCCCGTCCTTGTCGAGGAAGCCTTCGAGCTTTCGCGCCCGAACCGGATGCTGGAGCTTGCGAATGGCCTTGGCCTCGACCTGCCGGACGCGCTCGCGCGTGACCTTGAAGATCTTGCCGACCTCTTCGAGGGTGTAGGTGTAGCCGTCGCCGATGCCGTAGCGGAGCTTGATGATCTCGCGCTCGCGGTAGGTCAGGCTCTTGAGGACCTGTTCGATGCGTTCCTTGAGCATCTCGTTGGTGGCGGTGCTGACTGGGCTCTCGGCCGTGGCATCCTCGATGAAATCGCCGAAGTAGGAATCCTCGCCCTCACCGACCGGCCGATCAAGCGAGATCGGATGGCGGCTGATCTTCAGGACGCGGCGTACCTCGCTGATGGGCATGCGCGCCTTTTTGGCGATTTCCTCCATGGTGGGCTCACGGCCCAGTTCCTGGAGCAGTTCGCGGCTGATGTTTCGCAGCTTGCTCATGGTCTCGATCATGTGGACCGGAATGCGGATGGTCCGTGCATGATCGGCAATGGCCCGGGTGATCGCCTGGCGAATCCACCAGGTCGCGTAGGTGCTGAACTTGTAGCCGCGCCGATACTCGTACTTATCGACGGCGCGCATCAGGCCGGTGTTGCCTTCCTGGATGATGTCGAGGAAGGACAGGCCGCGGTTGCGGTACTTCTTGGCGATGGAGACGACGAGGCGGAGGTTTCCGCCGGAGAGCTTGCGCTTTGCGTCTTCATACTCGGCGAAGACCCGCTTGATGTCGGTCACGCGCTTTCGGAGCATCTCGGGCGATTCGAGGACCAGGTCCTGAAGGCCGGCCAGTTCCTCGCGCATGGCCTCGCGGTCCTCTTCGGAAATCGACCCCATGAGTCGCGGGTCGGACAGACGGGCTTCAAGCTCGGACTGCTTTTCGGAAAGGGCGAAGAGCTTTCGCATCATCGGGGTGATGCGGCTCGTGCGCAGGGCCAGTTCCTCAAGAAGCGTGACCGCCTTGCGACGGCGCTGAAAGATCCGGCGCCAGATCGTCTTCTGCGAAGATTCGGAAAGCTTGGACTCATGCAGCTTTGCCCAGTCTTCCTGGTTGAGTTCCATGAGCTTGCGAACCGTCACCAGGTTGCCCGGGAGGCGCTGAAGTACGGTCTGCTTGGCCTGGTTTTCGCCGGTGGAAATCTTCATGGTCCGGTCGAACGGCAGAGTGCCGTCGTGGACGAGCTGAAGGGTCTCGACCGCGGCGGCAAGGCTGCAATCCGATTCGAGGACCTTTCGCCGGAAGGCGGTGCGGGTCAGCTCGATCTTCTTGGCAAGGGCGATTTCCTCCGAGCGGGTGAGCAGGGGTATTTCGCCCATCTGGGTGAGGTACATGCGCACCGGATCGTCGATCCGGCGGCTGGGCGCCTCGATGGGGAACTCGTCGTCCACCGCGACCGGCTCGTCGGGGGTGAAACTCTTCTTTACGGACGAATTGTCCTCCTCAAGCTGAAGCTTGGCGGCCTCGGCTTCGTCGATCATGTCGATGCCGAGTTCCTCGAGTTTCTGAAGGATGACCTCCAGTCGATCGGGCAGAACGGCTTCATCGGGAAGGGCATCGTTGAGCTCTTCCCAGGTCAGGTGACCGCGCTGTTTGCCCTTTTCGATAAGCTCGCTCACGCTCAGTTCGACCGGATCAACGGCGCGCTGAGGGGCGGCGTCCACCTTGGGGGCGGCGGTGTCCTTGGTTGAATTCTTGGCAATCGCTCGCGTCATTCTGTGCGGCTCCAATTCGCTGCGGTAAATGCGGGCGTCGGGGCCGTCTTCGGGGCCCCTGTTTTCTCGCTCTCTCGTTTTTTCCCAATGGCGCCACGCGCGCCAGAGGGCTTCCTCGCCCCGACCCTTTCACCGCGGCGCCGCGGAAAAAGCTCCGGGGCATCCGTCGGGTCGCGGGGTTCTGCCGAGGGTTACTCGGCCTGCGACGACAGAGCTTCGGCGCCCGCTGTCAATGGGGCCGCCAGATGCTTGTTCGCCGCAAAATGACTGACTCTTCGCGCGGCATCCTCGACTGCCCGCAGGACGGATCGCGTGTCGGCGTCCTCGCTCCCGGCATCTTGGCCGGCGGAGCCATCGTTTCCTGCATCGGCACGGTTGCCCGGTCCGCGAAGTCCGGCGGCCAAGAGATTCAGCCGCCGGTGTTCCTTCACTTGTTGGAGTCGGGCCAGGGCGCCGCGGATCGTCGCCTCGGAGTTACCGCGTCGCAGGCCCTGTTCCTGAAGGTCTGTAATCAGGGCCGCAGCCTCGACCGCTTCGAAGCGGGAGATCAGGGCGGCCACTGAATATTCTTCTTCTGAGCGCATCATGGTCGCAAAATGACGAGCCACTTCGGCGAGGACCGGATCCCGGACCATCTCCGGGTCGAACACGCCGGCGACGTCGTCGTAGTACACCGGCTCATTGAGCATGACGGACAGTAAATCCCGCACGGCGGTGTCGTAATCGTCGTAAGCCATGCGGGCGGTCCGAAATGCGCCGGATCCCCCTTCCGTCGCTGCCACGCCGGCGGCACGCACAGGTGTCTGGCGGCGCGCAAGGATTCTTATCTGCCGCTCTACCTCTCCGGGCGAAATCGCCAGAAGCTTCCCCACCTGATTGAGGATCAACCCCCGTTGGATGGGATCGAAGGAGCCCAGATCGGCAGACCGGACGAGAAGTCCCAGGAATTCCTCGACCGCCCTCCGTCGATCGAGTTGTGATGCCTGCCCGCGGCAACGCCGCATGACCTGTTTCCATTTGAATTCTAGCGCCGACACCCCTGAGGTCAAAACCTCGGCGAAGGCTTCTTTTCCGCGAAGAACGAGGAAATCGGCCGGGTCCTTGCCTTCTGGGACGTGGGCCAGGCGGACGTCGAGTTTCTCGGTCAGGAAAAGGCTGAGGCTGGCGTCGGCGGCCTTCTGGCCGGCCTCGTCCGAGTCGAAAACGAGGAGCACCGAATCGACGTAGCGGGACAGAAGGCGGACGTGATCCGCGGTCAGTGCCGTTCCGAGGGTCGCAACGGTGTTTCGAAAACCGAACTGCTGGGCGACCAGGCAATCCATGTATCCTTCGACGAGAATCGCGCTGCGCCGCTCCCGGAAGGCGTCCTTGGCCGTGGCGACGCCGAACAGGCATCGGCTCTTATCAAAGAGCGCGGTCTGGGGCGAATTGATGTACTTGGCGGTGTCGTCGTCGAGCGTGCGCCCGCCGAAACCGACGACGCGATCCATGCCATCTCGGATCGGAAACATCAGGCGGTTTCGAAAGACGTCGTAGTACCCGCCGCCGTCGCGGGGCTTCACAAGGCCCGCGGCGACGAGAAGTTTGTCGGAAATACGCTGCTGGCGGGCTGCCGACACAAACGTATCCCAACCGGGCGGCGCGAAACCCAGGGTGAACGCGACAACGGATTCGCCGGTCACGCCGCGGCGCTCGAGATAGGCCCGGGCGGCCTCGCCGGCGGGTGAGGCCAGTTGCTTTGTGAACCACTGCGCGGCCCAGCGGTTGACCCGCTCAATGTCCAGCTTCCCGGGAGCGTCAGACGGGCCGGCCATGGAAGGCCGGTCTTCGAGAGCAATGCCTGCCCGGTTGGCGAGAATCACCCGGGCTTCGGGAAACGTCACATTCTCCCGAAGCTGGATGAACTTGAAGACGTCACCGCCGGCGCCGCAGCCGAAGCACTTGAAGGTCTGTCGGGCGGGATTTACGTGAAACGATGGAGTCTTTTCATTATGGAAGGGGCAAAGGCCGCGGAAACTACCGCCAGCGTTTTTTAAGGAGACGTAGGCAGAGACCACTTCAACAATGTCAGAGGCCTGTCGGAGACGTTCCGTGATTTCTTTGGCGGTACCTTGACCGTTCACAGGCGCTCCTGGCGTGCCGAACACTGATATTGGGGTCGAGGTCGATCCCTGACCTTTAATTCACGAATTGACGGCTACTTAGGTTTCCTGCTTCGATTTACCCCCTCAGAAGGGGAATGAAAAAGACCCCTAATTATAACACCAATATTGAGACCGGGCAAATTATCGGCGATTTTGAATTCTGCACCAACTTCCCTTGCCGCAGGCGCTTATATGGGACCCGGTAATCATTGCGCTGGCCGGCATTCCCCCTTTCCGGCTTCAACCTGCCGCCCCGGCCGAACTGGTCGGTTCGGACCGCCGGGCAATAACCGATTTCCGGAGGTCTCCCACCCGATTAAAGGGAGACGGAGAATCGCCATCTCGGGGGCTCAATGCCTCAGGTCCGGCTGTGCATCGGGATGGGTTTGAATCCGCTGCCGATGGCCCCGTATTGAGCATGCTTCTCCGTCCGTAAAAGGTGGAAACGGGTCGATCTCGGACCTGTTTCTGTTTTCGGGGCGATCGGAACAATGGAAAAGGACCAGAAACACGCGGCTTTTTTCGCCGGGCCCGGCGAGAGGATGCTTGCATTAAGGGTTGCAGCGGCGTAAATTCTAGTAGCACTGCGCGAAAGCAGGCCCGAGTCGGCGCACTACCGCGCCATAAACAGCACCCCCCAACCACGGCTCGGGCACGGGTAGTAGAGGGTAAGACCCGCCAGACAATCCAAAAAAGCACCGCGAGCCTCGACTTTGGGCCTCCCGGATCCTGGGGCGAGGGATCCCAGCAGCAAGGTTTCGACGAGGAGTTTAGACCATGATGCGTTCGCGAATCATTCTCAGCGCGCTTTCCCTGTTGCTCATGGCGGCTGGCGTGGCTCTTGCGGACGACCCGCAGGTCTCCGCGGCCAAGCGGCTCGAAGAGGCCATGAAGCTGTGCGACAGCGGCAACTACGAGCGCGCCCACGCGATCCTCGTCGAACTCGACGAGCAGGACTTCAAGGACAACGAATCGGCCCTGTTGCAGCATCAGCGGTACCTTTCAAAGACGGAGCGCGCGATGGCCTCGATTGCCGAGGCGAAGGCGGACCTCGCGGCCGCTGAGAAGGCGCAGGGCGAAAACCGCGCCGAAGACGCGCGAAAGCTCTACCTGCGCATCATGGCGAATCAGTATGCGCCGGCGGACGTGAAGTCCAAGGCTTCCGCCGGCCTTGCCAAGCTCGGGGGCAGCGCGGCGCCCGGGCAGCCGATGTCGAGCCCACCGTCCGCGCCGCGAACAACAACCTCGACTCCGCCCGCCGGCAGCGGAACGATGGTCCCCATGACCGAAGTCGGTTCGACGCCGCCGCCATCACGGCCGGCACAGGCATCGCCGCCCCCGCGCGTCATTACGCCACCTCCTTCACAGCCACCGCGGACTTACACGACGCAGCCTCCGATGCCGTCGGGCCGGCCGCAGGCGATGCAGCCGCAGCCCATGGCGCCGCAGGGACAGCCCGCGGCGCGAACGGCGACGGGCGGAACGATGCAGTCGCAGCCGCAGGCTGTGGCCCGCGCACCGCAGGGCGGCGGCTCGCTGGTGGAGGAACTGTCACTTGAACACGAACTGCTCTGGCAGCAGGCAGAGCAGACATTTAAGGAATCGGCGCGCAAGCTTCGCGTCGCGGTCCTTGAAGAAGATTTCGAAGAGGCGCATCGCCTTCTGGATCACGCCAAGCAGGCGGTGGAAACGAATCGACGCTATGCGTCGCCCGCCTCGCGGTACGAGGCGCTGCGCGATCAGGGGATCGAGCTCGAGCGGTTCCTTGAGGACGAAGAGCGGGCCTACGACGAGCGGACAATCGTGGAGCAGCAGAAGGAAGTGGAGGCCCGCGAGGAGGAGCGGCTCGAGCTGCTTCGATCGACGCGGAACCGCCAGGTCGATCAGCTCATGGCGCAGGCCGAGGAGCTGGTTCAGGAGAAGCGCTACGACGAAGCCGTCCAGGTCTATGACCAGGTCCTGACGATCGATCCTCAGAACCAGCAGGCGGAGTGGAAGAAGGAAACCATAGCCGACTGGGCACAGAATCGTCGAATGGGCAATACCATTCGCGAAAAGAACGAACAAGTCCAGGACCTGATCCTCGAGAACACCGAGGCCGCGACGCCGTGGCACAAGGACATCAACTATCCCAAGAACTGGCCCGAGATCACGGCCCGGCGGACTGGGGCCGAGGAGGCGGCGGAGCCCGAGGTGAACCGCACGGCGCGAAAGAAGCTGGGCTCGACGGCGCCGGAGCTTAAGTTCGACGCGCAGCCATTTGAGGAAGTCATCGAGCAGCTGCACGCCCTCACCGGCCTGAACATCATTCCGAACTGGCCCGCGCTCGAAGCGGTCGGAATTGAGAAGGACACTGAAGTATCGCTGCGGCTCCAGGGCGTAACATTCGAAAAGGCACTACAGATCATCCTCGATCAGATCGGCGCGGGCGAGACTGAATTGGCGTACGAGATTGACGAAGGCGTCATCCAGATTTCAACCAAGGACGACCTCAGTCGTCGCACCATCACGCGCGTTTACAACGTGCAAGACCTGATCATCTCGGTTCCCACTTTCCGCGGCCGGCCCATCAACATCGACCAGATCGGCCAGAACCAGAACCAGGTCGGCGGCCTGGGTGGCGGTCGCTTCCTTCAGGGCGGCGGCCAGGGCGGTGGCGGCGGCGGCGGCGGCGGCGGCGGAGGTCTGTTCGGCGGCGGCGGCGGCGGCGGCGGTCAGGATGACGACGACCAGCAGCAGAACCAGGACGTCGACCCGCTCGAACCGATCATCCAGTTGATTCAGCAGACGATTGACCCCGAGAGCTGGCGCGAGGCCGGCGGCACAACCGGCTCGATCCAGCCCCTTAATCAGCAGATTATCGTGACTCAAACCGCAACGGCCCACCAGGAACTGCGCGATTTGCTGCGGCAGCTTCGCCAGTCACGGGCCCTTCAGATCGCGGTTGAGGCGAGGTACATCACGATTTCCCGAAACTGGCTCGAGCAGATCGGTGTCGACCTCGACATGGTCCTCAACAGCGGAAACGCCGGCTTCGACCGGACGACGATTCTTGACCCGGCAACCAACAACCCGGTGCTGGTGCCTCGCGAATTCACCCGGCTCGGCTTCACGCCGGGTGCGCCGGGCAACATCGGTATCAACCTGCCGACGCAGCCGTTCGGCCAGCCATATGGTCAGCCCGGACTCGTGCCGGCGACCGGCAACGTGGGGCCGGCATCCGGAAGCTGGACGCCGATTCCGATCGTGAACAACACGCTCGACCTCGCGTCACCGCAATCCTCGAACATTGCGGGCTCGCTGGGCGGCCTTGCCAACACGACGCCGGCGTTCCAGGTTTTCGGCAGCTTTCTGGACAACCTCCAGGTGGACTTCCTTCTGCGGGCGACCCAGATTGACCGGCGCTCGAGCGATCTCGACGCACCGCGGCTGGTTCTGTTCAACGGCCAGCGTGCCACCTTCGAGGCGTTCATCGAGCAGGACTACATCGCGGCGCTGATCCCGATCATCGGCGACAACGCCGGCGCATTTTCGCCGCAGATTGCCACGGCTCTGACCGGCCGCTCCCTGGACGTTCAGGCGACGGTCTCGGCCGATCGCCGGTACGTGACCATGACCGTACGAACATTTACCCGCGTCACCGGCGACTTCCGCACCGTGTTCTTCGGCGGCTCCCAGACGGTGGGCTCGGGCTTCGTGGAGCTTGCGACCCAGACCACGCATCAGATCCGCACGACGGTGAGCGTGCCGGACGGCGGAACGCTGCTGATCGGCGGCCTGAAGCTGTCGGCCGAGCGCGACATCGAGGCCGGCGTGCCGGTTCTGTCGCGTATCCCGATCCTAAAGCGCGCTTTCTCGAACTCGTCCAATGTAAAGGACGACCAGGTGCTGTTGATCCTGATCAAGCCGACGATCATCATCCAGGAGGAGGCGGAGGCCGAGGCCTTCCCGACGCTATCGTCCGCCGGCTCCTGATCGAATTCGTCCACACGACCCGGACCCGCAAGGGCCGTTCGCTCCATGGGCAGGGCGAACGGCCCTTTTTGCTGACTGTATTGCCGATATAACGGCAGCATGACGACCGCCCCCGGCCAGTTTCCTCCCCTCGATCGGCAGCGCGACGTTCTGGGCCGCGTTGCCGTGTTCTGCGCGGTGGCGGTGTATCTCGTCATCGGGTGGTCGAAGCTCGGCAGCGTCGACCTGGGCTACCACATCGCTTACGGGCGTCACTTCCTGGACACGGGGACGATCGTCGAGCGTGACCCGTTCCTGTATCCGGAAGTCGCACGGCCCTTCGTAAACGCCAACTGGGGATCGCAGATCCTGATCGCGCTGGCCGAGCGAATCGGCGGATCGCACGGACTCATCACGCTGCGCATGATTCTGCTGCTGTTCATCCTCGGCGGCATCGTTGTGGCCATGCGGCGCTCTTCGCGTGGGCTGCATTGGTTGGCATGGGCCATCGTCCTGGCGGCACTGGCGGCCTATGAGCGGTTCACGCTGCGGCCGGAACTCTTCAGCTATGCGCTGATGATGGCGGTCGTGGCGGTCCTGACCGGGGGTGTTACGTCGCTGCGACACGTAATCGCTGTGGCTGTTCTGCAGCTCGCGTGGGTAAACAGTCACAGTTATTTTCTCGTCGGACTCCTGCTCACGTGCGCGGTGCTCGCGGGGCAGTTAATCCAGCTCTGGCGGACGAACGCAAACGGCGCGCAACGGGAGGCGCAGCGACGAGGCGCACGACTCCTGACCTTGGCACTGGCCGCTCAGATCGCCGTCTGTTTTATCAATCCCTGGTTTGCGCGCGGGGCATATTTTCCTATCGAGACACTTCAATACCTCAAGTCCGCCCGGGTGATGGGCGGGGCGGAAGGCTGGTCGGGCGAAAGTGCCTGGTCGGCGATTTCGGAGTTCAAATCGCCGTTCGCCTTTCTCGGCCAGCCGGTCAACTTCCGAACAATTCACGCCTACCTGCTGCTTCTCGCCGTCTGCGTTCCGGCGATCCCTGCCCTGATCGTTCACAGGCGGTGGGGGCAACTGTTCATGCTGCTCGGGCTCCTCGCCATGTCCACGCAGATGCGGCGGAACATCGCGCAGTTTGCCCTAGCCGGCGCGCCGCTGGCGATGATCGCTCTGGCCGGGCTTCCGGCCTGGTCGGCGGAGGCGGCCCGCGCGGCGCGGCAGGTACGGGCGGTACTACTGTTGGTGACGATTGGGCTGGCGGGCTGGTGGACGTACGGAATCATCGAGGGCCGGTTTTACTACGTGGAGCGTCGCGTCAACCGCGTGTTCGGGACGGGGTATAACGAGCGCGTGTTTCCAATCGGCGCGGCGCGCTGGATCGCGGAAAACGCCGATCAGCTCTCGCCCAATCTGTATGTCAACTATTTCGCGTCGTCGAACACGCTTCCGTGGCTGCCGGCAAAGTTCCCGATCTTCGTTGACACCAACACGTTCGCCTACCCCGAAGACGCGCTGGCGATGGCCTACCGTCTCGGGCTTGGTCAGAGCGATCATGCAGAGTTCTTTGAGAGATACGGTGTCAACATCGTGCTGCTGCATTGCGGGTCGGACACGCAGATGCTTGTGCGAAAGCTGGCCGATGACTTTACAAACTGGGCCCTGGTGTATTTCGATCGAACGTCCGTCATCTTCTTGCGCCGAACCGTCGCGCACGTGAAACTGATCCTCGCCAATCCGCGAAGCGAAAGGGACCTGGACCCCGCGAAATGGCTCTCCGAAATGCGAGGCGGACGCCGGCAGCGAACGATCGACATCGGCCTGGCCTGCGGTGTTCCCCTGGCGCTCGGCTGGCATCAGAAGGCCCTCGGGCTCGCAGAGGAGGCGGTGCGGGCTTCTCCCGATTACCACGAGGGCTGGCAGTTCGCCGCGGTGTGCCACGGCAATCTCGGTAACGATGCCGCCCTTGCCGGGAACTACGACACCGCACTGGCAGAATATCAGAAGGCGCTTGAATGTTTCGCGAAGGTCCTGACAATCGTGCCGGGCCATGTCGAAGCGCTGCGCTATGTCGAGGTCACGCTTGCAAAGATGCAGCAGGTTCAGAATCGCCAGGCACAGGAGGCAACCGGGCTTTCGCCGGGGTGATCGATTCGGCGGATGCGTTGTGATTCCCGCGCGCGGCGCGCCAAGGAGTATCGCCATGCGTTCGACATGCATTACACCTGTCCTGATGTTCCTCGTCGCCGTCGGCTGTGCGGGGCCGGCCGGCGCCCCTGCCGCCTCAAAGATTGCTCCCGCTAAGCCTGGCACACCCACCACGGCACCGACGCAATCGAAACCAGCACTGCCCGCGATGACGCCGGTCGCCGCTGAACCCGAAACCCGGACGGACGGCGCGCGAGTCGTCGTCTATGTGCCCGGCCTTCGCATCGACTATCGCGTTCCGCAGGTCGAGGTGGACTGCGAAGTGATCCTGCGCGAGGGCGATCTGGAGCTCTTCGCCTACGGCAAGGCGCCGGTGCCCAAGGAGCACGAATCGATCCTCCGTACGACCGTGGCCGCCGAGCGGATCTTTGAGGCATTGGGGCTCATCGGCCTGCGACCAGGACAGACGCTGAAGTACCTGGTGGAGACGAAGACGATCCGCCCGGCCACGGGCGACCCGGTCGACGTCCGCGTGCGGTACGAATCGGAAGGCACGCCGCGCGAGGATTCGGCGTGCGCGTGGATGCTCGATGCAGCGAAGAAAAAGCCGATGGACCCGACATACTGGCTCTTCACCGGCTCAGAGCGAATGGAGAATGGTGAGTTCGCCGCGAACTACGAAGGGACGATCGTCACCGTCGTGGACTTCCCGAGTTCGCTGCTCTCGCTTCCAGGCAGTCACAGTGACAGCGACGATCAGCTCTGGCTCAGGGCCAATACGGCGGCGATCCCCCCTGTCGGTACGAAGGTGACGATGCTCCTCCGCCCGGCCAAGCATTAGCCGGGCGACCCGTTGTGCGGCGCTCGCGGCTCCAGAACTACGCGCCGGACGACCTGAATCATCTCGATCTGGTCGAGCGCCGAAGTGCCGCCCGTGTTCTCGTCGCCCAGACTGCGGCCCGTGCGGCCGAGCCAATGTGTTACGGCGTCGGCGCAGACCGCTGGGAAGACGACCGCGGTCATGGAAGACCACGGTCCTCCCGGGTTCCGTGCCAGCCTGAGTTCGACTCGGCACGGGGGCGGCACGGAAGCTGCATGGAATTCGATCGCGTCCATGTCCTGACGGGCGTCGCGCACCTCGCGGCGAAGATAGACGATGCACTCTTGTCGGCGGAATGCGGCCGGGGAGACGCCGACCAGTTCCATCGTGCCGTCCTCGCTGACGCGATGCACCCGGTAGATGACCGCCTCGCGGCCTTCGGGTGTCTCCAGGAGCAGGGATACGTCGTGCGCCGCCAGGCCCGAGCGGCGTTGGCCAAGCAGATCAACGATAAACGTCCCGGCAAGACCCTTGCTGTTCGGCATGTCTGAAGAAGTCATGATGCCCCGCATTCGCGGACGATGACCTGTCGGCGGACAGCTCGCGCACCGACGACCGCGGCTGCCGCGCGCCGAAAGCCCTTCGCGGGCCCGTCGTTTGGCTTATGATACCGGCCTGGAGGTCGGAAAGGACACGCGCATCACCGTGAACCGCTCGCGGCGGACTTCCGGGCAATCCCAATGATCGAGAAGGCCGCCGGCGCCTCCTCAGGTACACCGATTGAGGAATCTCAGCCAAACCCTGACTGTTTGACAGGAGTCATCATGCGAACCGTTCAAGCCATTTGCATCCTGGTATTCGTGACCTGCGCTTCGGCGCTTTCGGCCGGCGCGAGCGAAGCGTTTCGTCCGCACGGCGGAATGCTCCGTTATCCCGACATCAGCGCGTCACACATCGTGTTCGTCTACGGGAATGATCTCTGGATCGTCCCGCGCACCGGCGGAACGGCCGCGCTGCTGGCAAACCCGCCGGGACAGGAGATGATGCCGAAGTTCAGCGTGGACGGTAAGCACATCGGCTTCGTCGGCAACTACGAGGGCAACCGCGATCTTTACGTCATCGCCTCGGAGGGCGGCGTCTCGCAGCGCGTCACTTACCACCCGGCGGCGGAGCAGCTCTGCGACTGGACGCCGGACGGCAAGTTGCTCTTCATGAGCAATGGATTCGCCGGCCTGCCGCGGCAGACGCAGCTCTTTACCGTGGCGCCCGCGGGCGGGCTTCCCGATCAGATTCCCGTCCCCTACGGTGCGAACGGCGCGGTCAGCAAGGACGGCGTCTGGCTCGCATACACGCCGCACACAATCGATTTCCGAACCTGGAAGCGCTACCGCGGGGGCATGCAGACGGACATCTGGCTCTTCAACCTGAAGACCAATGAGGCGAAGCAGATCACGAACTGGGAGGGCACCGACACGCTGCCCATGTGGCATGACAAGACTGTTTATTACCTTTCCGACGACGGTCCCTCGCATCGACTGAATATCTGGGCCTATGACACGACATCCGGGCAGAGGAAACAGGTCACGCAGTTCGCGGATTACGACGTGAAATGGCCGTCCATCGGTCCCGGAGCCGACGGCAAGGGCGAGATCGTCTTTCAGCATGGGCCCAGGCTGATGGTACTGAACCTCGGCATCGGGCAATCGGCGGTGGTGGACGTCACGATTCCCGGCGACCGGCCAAAGCTTCGCAATCGAAAAGTCGACGCGGGCGGGTTTGTGGCGGACGCGAACATCTCCCCCACCGGCAAGCGGGCGGTCTTCGAGGCCCGCGGAGATATCTGGACCGTTCCCGCCAAGGAGGGATCGCCGCGCCGATTGACGCGAACGAGCGGAGTCGCCGAGCGCGACGGGCGCTGGAGCCCGGACGGGCAGTGGGTGGCGTACTTTTCCGACGCGACGGGGGAATATGAGCTGTACGTCGTCCAGAGCGACGGCAAGGGCGAGCCGCGTCAACTGACGCAAGACGGCAAGGCGTTCCGGTATCTTGACGGCTGGTCGCCCGATTCCAGGCACATCATATTCTGCGACAAATCCGGTGCGATGTACCTGTGCACGGTGGAGTCGGGCGCGACGAAGCTGCTCGACACCGAACCGTGGGCCGGGCGGATTCGCCCGAGCTGGTCTCACGATTCGCGATGGATCGCTTACACCAAGGACGGTGACAACCGCAATTCGGCGATCTGGCTTCAGAACATTGAGACGGGCGAAAAGCACCAGGTCACCAGCGGCATGTTCAACGACACGTGGCCGACGTTCGATAGGAAGGGAGAGTACCTGTATTTCGCGAGCAACCGCGAATTCAGCTCGCCGGTGTACGAAGACCTTGGCACGACGTGGGTCTATGCAGGCACCGACCGACTGTATGCCGTGCCGCTCCGCAAGGACGTGAAAGACCCGCTCGCTCCCAAGAGCGACGACGAGAAATGGGGGGAGGAAGCAAAGGAAAAGGAGGGCGAGAAAAAGGACGACGAGGAAGGTGACAAGGAAAAGCCCGCCGACGCCGACACGAAGGACGACAAGGACACCGAGAAAAAAGAGGAGAACGGCGACAAGAAGAAAGAGGAGGAGAAAAAGCCGCTGGTCATCGACATCGAGGGCTTTGAGGCCCGTGCCGTGCAGCTCCCGCCCGACCGGGGGAATTTCGGAAACCTCGCGGTGAACGACAAGGGCCACCTGATTTATGTGCGCGGGTCGGCGCGCGGCACGGACGCCAAGCCGGCGATCAAGATTCTCGATCTGTTCGACGAAAAAGCGGACAAGAAGGAGGAGAAGACGATCGCCGCCGACGTCGGCGCTTTTGCGATCACCGCTGACGGCAAGAAGCTGCTCATCAGCAAGGAAGGCGGCAGCTATTACATTGTCGATGCCGCGGCGGATCAGAAGCTCGAGAAGGCCGTCCCCATGGGCGGGATGAACGTCGATGTCGACCCGCGCGAAGAATGGCGGCAGATTTTTACCGAGGCGTGGCGGCTTCACCGTGACTTTTTCTACGTGCCTAACCTGCACGGCGTCGACTGGCCGGCGATTCGCACGCAATACGAGGCGATGCTCGCCGACTGCACCAGCCGCGAGGACGTGACCTATGTCATCGGCGAGATGATCTCCGAGCTCAACGTGGGACACGCATATGTCCGCGGGGCGGGCGACGCCGAAAAGGAACCGACCATGCCGGTCGGCATGCTGGCCTGCGACTTCGCCCTCGACAACGGCGCGTATCGCATCAGGAAGATTCACGAGGGCGGTCCCTGGGACGTCGACGCGCGAAGCCCGCTTCGCGCACCGGGCAACGAAGTCAAGGAAGGCGAGTATCTCCTCGCGGTCAACGGCGCGCCAGTTGATACTTCGAAAGATCCGTGGGCGTCGTTCGTGGGAACCGCCGGGCGCAGCGTGACCCTTACCGTCAGCGAGAAGCCAACCCTCGACGACTCGGCGCGCGACGTCGTCGTGAAGCCGCTTGAAAGTGAAGCCACCCACCGCTACCGCGCCTGGATCGAAAAGAACCGCGCTAATGTGGCAGAGAAGACCGGCGGCCGGGTCGGCTACATTTACGTCCCCAACACCGGCATCGACGGTCAAAACGACCTGTACCGCCAGTTCCAGGGGCAGAAGCACCTGGCGGCGCTGATCATCGACGAGCGATGGAATGGCGGCGGGCAGATTCCCACGCGCTTCATCGAACTGCTCAACCGCCCGGTCACGAATTACTGGGCGCGGCGCGACGGCAAGGACTGGACCTGGCCGCCGGACTCGCACCAGGGGCCGCTTTGCATGCTGATCAACGGGCTGGCCGGCAGCGGCGGCGACATGTTCCCGTGGCTGTTTCGCCATAACAAGCTCGGGAAACTGATCGGCATGCGCACCTGGGGCGGGCTGGTCGGCATCAGCGGGAATCCTAGTTTCATCGACAACGGAAACACCAATGTGCCGACGTTCGGCTTCTATGAGACGGACGGCACCTGGGGCGTCGAGGGTCACGGCGTTGACCCTGACATCGAGGTCATCGACGACCCCGGCAAGATGGCCGGGGGGAAGGACGTACAGCTCGACGCGGCCATCGCCCACATGCTGGAAGAGCTGAAGACAAAGGCCTTCCAGCCGCCGAAGCGACCGGCCGCGCCGGACCGAAAGGGCATGGGCCTGGCACCGGAAGACAAATAGCGAACCGCCCTGCCGACCGCATGGGAGCCGCCTGCCCGATCGACCAGGACTGTTGAAAACGCTCAGCCGCGCCGCCGCGGAAATTTCCGAGTTCGTCGGGAATTTCCGCAGGCGGTGCGGTTCATTTTGTGCCAGTGCCCCGCGCTGCGGAGAAACGCACCGGTCCTGTTTTCCCGATGGTTACGGAATGAAACAGTCCCGGTCTCTCTCGGACTTTTCATGCGCAGTTTGGGCCGCATTCGCGCCGGCTTTATCGATCTATTGATTTCTGGAGTTATCTCCCCGAGCGCATTCCTCCGGCACGCGGCGTGCAGAGCGGTCTTCGTGTCGCCGCCGACAGGTCCTCGCGCGCGACGGGCCGAGGCAGGCGGAGGAAAGCCGGACCGCGCCCTCGCGCGGCGATCTTCGGCGATCGATCGGGAATTCATTTCGGGGAGGTCTGATCATGGCAAGAACGGCGGGGATCATCGTCGTGCTGGGAGTCATCGCGGCCGGCGGTTGCACGGACGCCTTCAACCTGTTGCCGATCTTTGACTCGGCATCGGTGAAACTGATCATCCACAACGACAGCGCGACAAAGCACGTGTCGCCGAGTCCGGGGCTGTGCCCGCAGGGTCTGGAGGTGCAGACGCATTCATTCCTCGCGAACCCGCCGGTGCTTGCCCCCGGTGCGAGTGTCACGATTACGACGCTGGACATTGGCGGCTTTGACGGGCTTTGCGCCGACGCCGATCCTTCGTTCATGGTGGGGTTCTGCGGCTGGAAATTCGGCGAGGACCCGAACAACCTGTCGGCGTGCACGGAGCAGTACGGCGGACAGATCGGCTACCAGTTCCACTGCGGCGACACGCTGATCATGCGGTGGACGGACTCGGGCGGAACGAACGGAACCTGGACGACCGAGATCCAGCCGGCGATGGGAAATCCCGCGCCGACGATGGAGTTTCAGGTCATGGAGGGAACCGGCGGCTGCCAGCTTTGAGAAAACGGCGGCCGGCCGCCGAGGTGGAGCCGCCAGCCCACATCACGAGAACTTGAGCCGCGCGGCCTTTCGCTTGCCCACCTGAATGAGCATGCCGTCTGCGGGGCTGATTTTCGCCTTCGCGTCGGCGACCCTTTCCTGGTTGATGAGCACGCCGCCTCCTTCAATGAGGCGTCGCCCGTCGCTGGTGGACGATGCAAGGCCGGCGAGCTTAAGCAGCTTTGGAATCCAGATCGTGCCATCCGCCTCGCACTCCGCACGGTCGACGACGGCGAGCGGAATGTCATCGCGCAGGCCGCCCTCAACCATGACCTTCTGCCAGAGCTGCTCCTCGCGGTCCGCCGTGGCGCGGTCGTAGTAGGTGGATACGATCTCCTTGGCGAGCCGGACCTTGGCGTCGCGCGGGTGGGTTCTGCCCGGGTCCGTGAGAACGGCGATTTCCTCGGCAGGGGTCGTGGTCAGAAGAGTGTACCATTCCTTCATCAGATCGTCGGCGATGCTCATCGTCCTTCCGAACATGTCCTTGGGGGTGTCGGTCAGTCCGACGTAGTTCCCGAGGCTTTTGCTCATCTTCTCCACGCCGTCGAGACCGCGGAGGATGGGCATGATCACCACGAGCTGCGGCGGCTTGCCGTGCTTTTCCATCAGGTCGCGGCCGCAGAGGTTGTTGAACGTCTGGTCGGTGCCGCCCAGTTCGACGTCGGCGTCGATCGCCACGGAGTCATACGCCTGCATCAGGGGGTACATCAACTCGGTCATCACGATGGCGATCTCGTCCTTCAGCCGCAGCTTGAAGTTCTCGCGCTGGAGCATCTGCTGCACGGTCATGTGGCTCGTGAGCCGGAGCACATCCGCAAAGGTAAGCTTCGACAGCCATTCGCTGTTGTAACGAATCTCGAGCTTCTCGGGCCGCGTGTCGAGGACGTGGCCTGCCTGCTGGAAATAGGTCTCGGCATTCCGTCGGATCGTCTCTTCATCAAGCGTGGGCCGGGTCTTGGTCTTGCCCGTCGGGTCGCCGATGCGCGCGGTGTAGTCGCCGATGATGAGGACGCCCTTGTGGCCGAGGTCCTGAAACTGGCGCATCTTGCGCAGAACGACCGAGTGCCCGAGGTGAATGTCGGGGGCGGTCGGGTCCATGCCGAGCTTCACGCGCATCGGGCGGCCGGTGTCGCGACAGTGTTCGAGGCGCTTGCGCAGGTCTTTTTCGGTATAAACGGCCTCGCAGCCGCGAAGCAGCAGCGACACTTGCTCATCAACCGATCGATTAACGCTCACTACAATGCACTCCGCATCAAAAGGAAACTCGACCTCGATAATCACCGTGCCATGATGATATCGGATTTCGGCAGAGTCAGAGTACGGCGTTCACCCGCCCCCAGGCCGGTCGACACTCCGGGGAACTGCAATGCTACGGCTGAACACGGCCGAAACGCCGGTCGCGGCCCGCGTATTCACGGATGCAGCGATCAAGTTCGTCCGATCCGAAATCCGGCCAGCATACGTCCGTCACGACGAGTTCCGCATAGCTGATTTGCCAGAGCAGGAAGTTGCTCACCCGCATCTCCCCCGCCGTCCGCACGAGCAGGTCCGGATCGGGGATGCCCCCGGTATACAGGGCGTCGCTGATGGTCTGCTCGCTGATCGTGTCGGGCGGCAGCTCTCCGGCGGCGGCGCGGCGGGCGATGTCGCGCACGGCGTCGGTCAGCTCGGCCCGGCCGCTGTAGTTCAGCGCGAGGATCAGGGTCATGCCTTTGTTGTCCTTCGAAAGGCGCATGGTCTCATCGAGCTCGCGCAGGACATCGGGCGGCAGGCCGTCGCGCCGGCCGATCTGTATCAGCCGGACGTCGTTCTCCATAATCTCGACGCGCTCTTTGATGAGATACTCGACGTAAAGGCCCATCAAGTGCGCGACTTCGCTCTGCGGGCGGTTCCAGTTCTCAGTGCTGAAGCTGTACAGCGTGAGGTATCCGACGCCGAGCCGGGAGCAGCGGGTGACGATCTCCTGAACCTTGTCCGCGCCTGCCTCGTGACCCCGGATGCGCGGCAGGCCCTTTCGCTGCGCCCAGCGGCCGTTGCCGTCCATGATGATCGCGATGTGGCGTGGCATGCGATCGGGCGGTATTCCCAGCGCGGTGCGTGCGTCGAGCGGCGCGGCCGTCGGCATTTACCCCCCTGCCTTTCGAGGTGTATTCGACGCGGCGCGGCCCTCGCCCAGCCGGGATTTGCGATGAAGCGTGGCGGTCCGTTCGGCGCCGATGCTCACGATCGTGATCGGAATGCCCAGCAGTTCCTCCAGCCGGTCAATGTAGTTCCGCGCCGCCGCCGGGAGCATCTCGAACGACGTCGCGCCGGAGATGTCCTCCCGCCAGCCCGGAAGCGTCTCGTACTCCGGCAGGGCGGATTCCAGTTCGCGGATGTCGGCCGGAAACGTCTTGAGGAGTTCGCCGTTCACGCGGTAGCCGGTGCAGACCTTGAGGTCGCCGACGGTGCTGAGGGTGTCGAGGTGCATGACGGCGGCCTGGGTGATCCCGCCGAGCAGCGCGCTGTAGCGCGTCGCGAAGGCGTCGAACCAGCCGCAGCGGCGCGGGCGGCCCGTCGTCGTGCCATACTCGTGGCCGCGCTCGCGGATCAGGCCACCCGTCGCGTCGGACAGCTCGGTCGGAAACGGGCCGCTTCCCACGCGCGTGCAGTAGGCTTTCATCACGCCGACATAGCTGCGAACGGCGGCCGGGGGCACGCCCGCCCCTGCCGCGACGCCCGCCGCGGTACATGTGCTGCTCGTGACGAACGGAAACGTCCCGTGGGTGATGTCGAGCAGGCTGCCCTGGGCGCCCTCGAAGAGGATGCGCCGGCCCTCTGCGATGGCCTCGTTGAGTGTCAACGTCGTGTCATTCACATGCGGACGCAGCCGCTCGGCGTAGCCGAGCCACCGGTCGGCGATCGCCGCGGCGTCGAGCGGATCACCGTCGCCGTACAGCGCCGCGAACACGCGATTTCGGTCGGCGACAATCTCCGCGACGCGGGCCCGGAAGTCGGCCGGGTAGTAAAGGTCGGTCACGCGCAGGGCGGTCGTACGCAGCGCCTTGTCGGCATAACAGGGGCCGATGCCCTTTGCCGTGGTGCCGATCTTCCGCGCCGCGCCCAGCCGCTCCTCCCCGAGGCGGTCCTGCTTTTTGTGATAGGGCATGACGAGGTGTGCCCGGCGAGAGACGAGGAGGTTGCTCCCGATCTCGACGCCGCGCGCGCGAAGGCCGTCGATCTCGGTGAGGAGCACTTCCAGGTCGAGGGCCACGCCGGGGCCGATGATGTTCCGCACGCCGGGCCGGAGAATCCCCGAAGGCATCAGGTGAAGGGCGAACTTCTCATTGCCGACTCGGACCGTGTGTCCGGCATTGGCCCCGCCGGCATATCGGACGACGACGTCAAAATGCTCCGTGAGCAGGTCGACGATCTTGCCCTTGCCCTCATCGCCCCACTGGAGGCCGATGACGCTGGTGTTGCCTAACGCTGGGAAATCCATGTTTCACCGGGGGACGCGTGCGCGCCGCCAACGCTCGGCGGCGCGACCGTTTGTTATACCTTGGCCGGCCGGGGGGCGAAAGCTCGGCCCTCCATGCGTACGCCCAAAAACAGGCGGTGGTTTTGGTGTGGAATCTCGGAGTATAATCGTCGCATGATCGGTGAATTCGACCTCGATGACCGCCTCCAGGACCTCGTCGACCGCATTGTCGCCAATTACGAGTCAGACCCCCGCACACGGCACATCGACCGGGGCTATCTGCCGAGCTACACGGAGCTTGTCCGTATCATCGAAATGCTCCTGGAGGTTTCCTTTCCCGGCTACTTCGGGCGGCAGAATCTCAGCAGCAAGAACGTGCGCTACCATGTCGGCGATCTGCTGCCACGCCTGGCCCAGGCGCTGTACATGCAGACCTTCCGCTCGCTGTGCCACCTGAACGAAATCGAGGGAAACTACGACCCCAACGGACCGCCCGACCAGGCGACCCCGTTCGACAGGCGGGCGCGCGAGATGGCGATTGAGTTTCTGAACAAGATTCCGGACGTGCGCGACATGCTCGCCTTCGACGTGCAGGCGGCCTACGACGGTGACCCGGCATCGGCCAACACCGACGAGGTGGTCCTCGCCTACCCCGGCCTCCTGGCGATCACAATCCAGCGCTACGCCCACGAACTCTACAAGATGCAGGTGCCGCTTATGCCGCGCACGATGAGCGAATGGGCGCACAAGGAAACCGGCATCGACATTCACCCCGGCGCCCGGATCGGCCGCAGCTTCTTCATCGATCACGGCACGGGCGTGGTCATCGGCGAGACCACCGACATCGGCGACAACGTCAAGATTTACCAGGGCGTCACGCTCGGCGCGCTTTCCTTCCTCAAGGATGAGCGCGGGCGAATGGTGCGGGGCTACAAGCGGCACCCCACCGTCCGCAATAGCGTCACCATCTACGCGAACGCCATCATCCTCGGCGGCGATACTGTCATCGGCGAGGGAGCGACCATCGGCGGCTCGACCTTCCTGACCTCCAGTGTTCCCGCCGGGTGCACCGTAACGAACTCCCCGCCCGAACTCACCGTCCGCCCGCCCAAAGCGCGCAAGCCCGGCCAGCCGGTCGCGGACTTTGACATTTGAGCCCGAGACCCACCGGAAACCCGCCGAACAAGACCCCGGCCTTGACGGAAGGGCCTTGCCGATAAACGCTTAGCACACCGAAACTCACCGGAGCCTGGCATGCGCGTCGCGGTACGAAATCATTTACGTTGGATTGTTGGGGTCTGTATCGGAGGGGTCGCCGCTGGGGTGGTCTTTTTCGCCGGTTGCGGCGGGCAGGAGGAGTGGGACCAGTTCTGGGACAAATTCAGGGAAAAGGGTGAGCAGCCGGCCCCAACGCCCCCGGTAATGAACTCGCGCGGCAAGGGACTCCAGGGGACAATCGGCCAGCTCGTCACGGTGGACGGGCTCCAGATGATACAGGTCAGCGGGTACGGGCTGGTCACGGGGCTTGTGGACACGGGAGGCTCGGACGGACCAGAGATCGTGAAACAGTACCTCGTCAAGGAAATCCGCCGCAACCAGGGCATCGGCGAGCCGGGCATGCCCGCTGAAGAAGTCATTGGCAGCCGCGACACGGCCATGGTCGCCGTTACGGGGCGCATTCCGGCCGGGGCGAAGAAGGGTGACCGCTTCGACGTCGGAATCGAGGCGCTTGGAACGCAGACAAAATCGCTCGTCGGGGGTCGGCTTGTCCTGTGCGATCTGAAGCTATTCGCGGAGACACCTCAGGGCATCATTGAGGGCAAGACGCTGGCGACCGCGACGGGCCCCGTGTTTGTAAGCCCGTTCGATCGCGCGGGGCGGCCGGCATCCAAGGTCGACCTTCGGCGCGGCATGGTATTGAGCGGCGGAATCACGAAGGAGCCGCGGCGCATCCGCCTGATGCTGACGGACCCGCGGTACAGCGTGGCCGAGCAGATTGAGAACCGGATCAACAGCCGCTATGCCGGCCTGGAGCCCATCGCCGACGCGACGAGCCCGGGGTCGATCGACCTCGATCTGCCGGTATCGGCGATGGAACAGAAGCGGCTGTTCCTCGAGCGCGTGATGCATACGACGCTCAACGGGAACACGGCGTTTCTGGAGGAGCGGGCCCGGGACCTGTGTGACGAACTGGTGGACCTCGAGCCGGAATACGAAGTCATCGGATTGGCACTCGAAGCGATCGGCAAGATCGGCCTTCCGATGGTGCGGAAGAACTACGCCAGCGAGCAGCCGGGCATCAGCTTCTACGCGGGCCGCACGGGGTTGCGCCTGGGCGATCGCGAGGGGATGCGCGTCGTGGCCAGGCACGCCCGCAACCCCCGGAGCCCCTACCGGAAGCAGGCCATCGATGAACTGGGGTGGGCGATCGAGATGAGCGCGGCGGGCGAGGCGCTGCGAAAGGTGCTGGATGACGAGGACACCGATATCCGCATCCGGGCCTATCTCGCGCTGCGCCGGCACCGAAACCCGGCAATCGAAACGCGCGTGCTCGACGAGGACAATCTGATCCTGGATCTCATCGATACCACCGGTCCCTACCTCATCTACGTTCAGCGGGTCGGAGCGCCGCGCATCGCGATCTTCGGAAAGCGGATGCGCTGCAATCCGCCGGCGCTGTTCCCGGACATCGACTACCGCGAGGACGGCCGGGAGTATTTCACAACCCTGACGGCGGAACTCGGAGACGACCGGATGACGGTGATCTATCGCAACCGCCGCAGCGGACTTCAATCGCCCCGGCTGCGGGCGCCGCTGATCGTGGCCGATCTGGTCAGGTTTCTCGGCGATCGCTTTTCGCTGGATGATGACAAGAACCCGACGGGGCTTGCCGTCCCGTACTCGGAGGTCGTCGACATCCTCGGCGCGCTGTGCAAGCGGCAGACCATTCCGGCGGATTTCGTCACCGACGAAATGATCACCGAGTCGGAGGATGAAAGCGGCCGCGAGCGGCGCGAAACCGAGTACTAGTGCCATTCCATTGACGCGAACGGAGATTGACTGAAAACACGGCGACCGCCGGGGCCGGCAAGGGCCTCGGCGGTCGCGTGCAGCTTCTTTCGCCTCCCGGAAGCGAGGCCCTTTCCCCTATGGTCGCCAAGCGTATCGGGATAATGTTGGGAGTTTGCGAACGCCGCGCGAGGATTGCGTAAAACCAGGAGTGCCTGCAATGTGTCATGAGTCGTAAAAAGAAGTGACCGTCCTGAAGTTCGCGGTCAGGACGGCGATTGAGGAGTGGGTGGAGCAGTAAAAGGTGACCGCAGGGTACCTTGTCCGCGCTAGCGGCATATGAACCAGGCGTTAAGATCGAATGGAATCCGCCACGCGGTCCGGACCGCCCGGCCGCCGCGCGTTGCCGCCCGCGGCCGCTTCCGCTAAGATCCCGCGCCGCAGACGCCCCGATTCGCGAATCCGACTTCCGCGAGGAACTCATCGTGCCCGGCGCGGCCGCGACATGCCGGGGCTTTCGCGATCCGGACATCCGGTATCAACCTCGCGGAATTCCGGGAAGTTTGCTCACATACGGGCGCTATGACGCAGTCGAGAATCTGGCGACAATTCCGCGTGGGCATGATCGCCGCTGACGCCCTGGCGATCTTCCTCACCTACGTCGTCGCCGACATCCTTCGATGCCGCCTCCACATGGGGGTCGACTGGCCCGAACTTCTGCCCGGGAAAATCAGCAGCGTGCGCGAGGTTCACCTCAAGGTACTCGCCCTCCTGCCGTTCGGTTGGCCGCTTATCCTCTCGCTCCTCGGCTGGTACCAGCAGCGCTGGCGGCCGGTGGGTTGGCTCCTGCGCACCGTCTTGATCGCCGACGCCATCCTCGCGCTTTTCATGGCGGGGCTTGCCCTGCTTTTTGTCCGCGAACTCTACCCGCGGGCTCAGATCGGGTTCATGCTCCTGCTGACGCCTGCGACCACCCTGGCCGTCCGGGGTATAACAGGCATCGCCGGTCGCTGGATCAGTTCCCGACAGCGGCGACACGTTCTCGTTGTCGGGACCGGCCGCGACGCGGTTCGACTGCGACGCCTCCTCCGGACCGCCGCCCTGGGAAAGCCGATGGTGCTGGGGCACCTCCGGGGCTTCTGGGAGCAATCGGGCACAGAGGCGCAGACGGGCGCGGTCCTGGGCGAAATCAGTCAGCTCGGTCCCATATTGGACGGCAACGTGGTTGACGAGGTCGTCTTTTGCGCTCCGCTCGATGCGTTGCCGAGCCTGATGCCCTATGTGCAACTCTGCGAGGAGATCGGAGTGGTCTCGCAGATTCAGGTGGAATCACTGACATGCCATTCGCAACCGGAGCTTGTGAATTTCCACGGGATACCGCTCCTGTCGTACTCGCCGGTCCGCCATGCGCCGGAACTGCTCTCGATCAAACGGGCGGTGGACGTGGCTCTGGCCCTTGTCGGGGTCCTGATCACCGCGCCGATAATGACCCTATGTGCCCTGGCGGTGAAACTCACGTCTCCTGGCCCGATAATTTTCCGACAACGGAGGAGCGGCCTCAACGGACGGGAGTTCGAAATGTTCAAATTCCGCACCATGGAGGCCGGGGCCGAGGCGCGCCAGGCGGAACTTGCCGAAATGAACGAAGTCACCGGGCCGGTGTTCAAGATCGAACGCGACCCAAGGGTCACCGCGGTTGGGCGGTTTTTGCGCCGCTGGAGCCTCGACGAATTGCCCCAGCTTTTCAACGTCCTGAAGGGGGACATGTCCATCGTGGGGCCGCGGCCCCCCTTACCGGCAGAAGTTGCCAGGTACGACCGCTGGCAGCGGCGAAGGCTCAGCATGCGGCCCGGTCTGACCTGTCTTTGGCAGGTCAAGGGCCGTCACAAGATCGGGTTCGACGAATGGATGAAACTCGATCTTTTTTACATAGACCATTGGTCCCTCAAGCTCGATTTCCTTATCCTGTGTCGAACCATAGCCGCCGTGCTCAGCGGTTCCGGGGCCTGACGGCCGAACTTTTCCGGAATGGTCCGGGGTTTTCGGTCGATTCAATCGGGGGGCCCGTGGCGCACCCGTTAATGAGGTGAACCAGTTGCAATGTCCGGTGCAGTGACCTGGATGGTGGCCGTCTCGATTGGACTTCTCGGGCAAGCCCTGCCCGCAGAGCCCATTTCGCCGCTTTCGCCGGACAGGCCCCTGCCCGGAGTCATCCGCGCCGAGTTGCGACCGGAAAAGGCCGTGGTGCCTGTCGGCGGCCGGGTCATTGTCGAGTTCGCCATCTACAACATGACCGACGAAAAAGTCACGCTCTCCGTGCCGGGCGCGCTCGTCGGTCGCGAGCGCGCCGACTTTGGACTGGGACTTCCGCTGGAGCATGTCTTCTCCGCCCCGGAGTTCCGGGCTTTGGAGATCTCCTCGGAAGAATCCCCGGACATGGGCGACCGGGTCATGCGAAAGCCCGAGTTTCCAATCCCGCCGATCACGCTCGCGCCATTTGGAGTCGCGGGTCTGCGGTTCGACGTTGCGCGGTTTTACCCTGGGCTTCACCAAGCGGGCATTTATCAGCTGCGCTGGCGCCCCTACGGTGGCGCAATTGAGGCGCCGCCCGTCACAATTACCGTCGTCCCGTACAAGCAGGTGCTCCTCGAGACCGAATTCGGGACGATG
Source organism: Planctomycetota bacterium (assembly GCA_003576905.1). Taxonomy (GTDB): domain Bacteria; phylum Planctomycetota; class Phycisphaerae; order UBA1845; family UTPLA1; genus UTPLA1. The sequence goes on from QEVG01000025.1 coordinate 35,675, forward strand.
ACGCTTCAACTCCTCTACGAGAAAGCGCCGCGGCACGTGGCGAATTTTCTCGAGCTTGTTGAACGCCGCTTCTACAACGGCAAGGTCTTTCATCACGTGATGCCCAACCAGTTCATCCTCGGCGGCTCCCCGGACGGCTTCGGCGAAGGCAAGCGGCCCGACGGGCTGACGCTTCCGCCGGAATTCAACGACACGCCGTTCGAACTCGGCACCGTCGGAATGGCCCTCCTTCCGGGCGATGAGAACTCAGGCAGCTGCCAGTTTTTCATTTGCCTCTCGCGCCAGCCCGGCTGGGACGGCCGCTACACCGCGTTTGCCCAGATCAGCGGGCCGCAGTCGCTCGCGATTCTCCGCCGGCTCGGCGAGGTTCAGACCGACGAAGACCACCGACCCGTCAATCCACTCGTTATCAAGAGCGCCAGCGTCATCGACGCGCCGTACGGCAAATAGGCCGTCGGACGAGTTGGACGCGTGTCCGCTCCGACCCCACTCAGCCGCGTCATCAAACCCCCACTGTGAAATGCGCCCTTGCAACCGCGGGTGGCGTGCCCGGCCGCCGGGGCTATAATCGCTTCGCGCGATTACCCGCCCGGCGAACCCTGCCGGCGCTTCGAGATGCTGTGGCCTGGTCTCATGCAATGCGATGCTGTCGGGCATCGGGTCAGGCTGGAAACAGAGCAGCCCACCTGCGGTAGCCATGTGCCGTGAGGTGCTGGGCCGCAGCATCCCGCAGCGCCCGGGCCGGCCGCGCGGGACGGCGGAGAGAGGCGGCGGACCAGCCATGTCATATACCGTACTTGCCCGAAAGTTCCGCAGCCAGACTTTTGACGAAGTGGTTGGGCAGGACGCCATCGTCGCCACGCTCAAGAACGCCATCAGCCAGGACCGCGTCCACCACGGCTACCTCTTCTGCGGCACGCGCGGCGTCGGAAAGACGTCCATGGCGCGGATTCTCGCCAAGGCGCTCAACTGCCTGTCTTCCGACAAGCCGACCGCGACGCCCTGCGGAAGCTGCGACTCGTGCGAGATGATCGCCCGGGGCGAGGACATCGACGTCGTGGAGATCGACGCGGCGAGCAACACGAGCGTCGAGAACATCCGCGACTTGCGCAACAACGCGGTCTACCGCCCGACGCGCAGCCGCTACAAGATCTACATCATCGACGAGGTCCACATGCTCAGCACGGGCGCTTTTAACGCCCTGCTGAAGACGCTGGAGGAACCTCCGTCGCACGTGAAGTTCATTCTGGCCACGACCGAGACGCACAAGGTTCCGGCGACGATCCTCAGCCGCGTGCAGCGATTCGACTTCAAGTCGATTTCCCCGGGGGAAATCGCCGAGCAGCTCACCATGATCTGCCGCGACGAGAAGGTCGAGGCCGAGCCGGAAGCCCTCAAGCGGATCGCCCGGCTGGCGAACGGCTCGATGCGCGATGCCCTTTCGCTTCTCGACCAGGTCATGTCCATGGGCGGCGCGAAGGTCACCATGGACGTGGTGAACGAGCTGCTTCCGGTCGCGCACGACGAGCTGTACGCCGACCTGATCGACAGACTCGCCGGGCAGGACGCCGCCGGTGCGCTGGCCGTGGTGGATCGAAGCCTGTCGCAGGGTCGGACGCTGGACCTGTGGTGCACGCTGCTCATCGGCCAGCTGCGCGATCTCATGGTGCTCCGGCTCTGCGGAGAGGACACCGAGCTGGTCGACATCCCGCCGGGCCTCCGATCGCGCCTAATCGAGCAGTCCAAGAAGTTCGACAGCGGTGCCTATGTATTCATGATAACGGTGCTGGAGGAGCTGCGCCGAAGCGTGAAATCGTCGGGCAGCGGGCGCGCTCTCGTTGAGGCAGCGGTGATCCGCATGGCCGAGGCCGCCAACTTTTCGTCTCTTTCGTCGCTGCTGGCCCATGTCGAGGGCGGCCCGCCCGCGGCCCCCGCGCCGCGGATGAGTGCTTCGCCTGTGGCATCCTCGCCGGCTCCGACCCGCACGGCGGCCCCGGCGCATCCGGCCGCCGCGCCCGCTTCCCGGCCTCCGTCCCGTTCGCGGCGAACCCCCACCCCTGAGGCAGCCGCGCCGGCCCCGGCCCCGCTTCGCCGCATGACCCAGGCCGACATGAAGGCGGCCAGCGCCGATCCGATCGTCCGCCAGACGCTCGACGTCTTCGGCGGGCAGATCGTCCACGTTCAGCGTGCCGACGACGCCTCAGCAATCGAGCCGGCCTGAGGCCTCCAAAGACGACCGCGGGCCTTCGACGTTGTTCCCCGGCTCTGCTATCATTCCGGGCGAAACGTTCTCACTGCAAGGAGACTCTATGTTCGGCGGACTCGGCAACATGGCGGGCATGCTGAAGCAGGCCCGCGAGATGCAGACCCGGCTCAAAACCATTCAGGAGGAGATTGCCCAGTCAAAATACGACGCGGACAGCGGCGCCGGCGCGGTGAACGCGACCGTGAGCGGACGCGGCGAACTGCTGAAGATAAAGATCAACCCGGATACGGTAAAGGCCGGCGACGTCGAGTTGCTCGAAGACCTCGTCCGGTCGGCCGTCTGCGCGGCGCAGCGCAAGGCGACCGACGGCGCCAAGGCGAAGATGGCGGAACTCACCGGCGGGCTGAACCTGCCCGGTCTCGACAGCCTCATGGGAGGCCCGTAACGGCCGCGACCCGGAGCGCGGCGACGGGAAGTCTCCCGCACCGTCGAGCCTCAGCGCCGCCGCTTTCACGATCCGCCGGCCGACGCGCGATCCAGCCATGCCATCTTCGACGCCACCATCCCTGACCCGGCTGATGCAGGAGTTCGAGAAGCTCCCCGGCATCGGGCCGCGCAGCGCCGAGCGGCTCGCCTTTCACATTCTCAAATCCGACAAGGACACGGCCATGGCACTCGCGGGAGCGATCCGCGAGGTGAAGGAAAACGTCCGCCACTGCCGCACCTGCTACAACCTCACCGAGTCCGATCCCTGCCCGATCTGCGCCGACCCGAAGCGCGACGCGACGACCATATTCGTCGTCGAGCAGCCCAACGACGTCGTTCTGCTGGAGGCCACTGGCCTCGTGCGCGGCGTGTATCACGTCCTGCTCGGACACATTGCGCCGCTCGACGGCGTCGAGCCGGGCGACCTGACGATCGAAGCGCTCGTGGCCCGCGTGAAGAAGGGAGACATCCGCGAAGTCGTGCTGGCCACGAATCCGACCATGGAGGGCGAGGGAACGGCCCTGCACATCAAGAGCGTGCTCGCCGGCATGCCCGTCAACGTGACCCGGCTGGCCCGCGGCCTGCCCAGCGGCTCACAGATCGAGTACGCCACGCGAGCCGTGCTTCAGGATGCCATCGAAGGACGCAAGTCGTTTTGACGGGACTTTACGCCGGTTCGTCGAGGCTTTCCGGGCGGCGCGTGCACGCGCACGCCCTGTACCTGTACTTGAACGCCACGACCACGGCAACCACGCCTGCCATCACCTGAACCGTCGCGAAAGGAAGCCGGGCCCAGCGAATATCCGGAAAACGCTCCAGGCTGACGCCCGTCGCCGCGGCCAGCCAGCAGAGCGCGGCGGTGAAGAAAAGCGCCGCGGGCAGCAGGATTCGCGTTTCAATGCCCGCGCCGGCGCAGCGCCGGCAGTCGGAGCGGGCGCGCCGGGCAAGCTCATCGAGCGACGGGCCGGACGGCGCGGCGAAATCCGCCGCGCCGGTTCCGGTCGCATCGATCGGCCCCTTGGCCGCGCACTTCCAGCAGCGCACGAAGGGGACTTCCATCGGCTCGCCGCAGATCGGACACGCCCGATCGGCCCTCGGCCGAAGAGGCGTGCCACAACCGGGGCACGAATCCTCGATCATCGGGCGCACCTCGTGTCCGCAGGACGGGCACGCATGCGCGGCCGTCCGAACCTCATTCTCGGCGATGAGCTGCCGGGCACGGGCGGCCTGGGCCTCATCGGCGACCCAGACGCTCGGCGCGGATTCAGCCGTGAGCGGCAGTTCGCCGCGCGCGCCCCACAGGGCCTCGCCCTGGACGATGGCGTCGATGCCCTGCTCCTCGAGCATGGCGACGATCAGGTGGGCGTGCATCGGGTTTTCGGCAATGGCGACCTTCTGCACGGGCGATTGGCTCCCCTGCCCGCCGGACAAGCCGTCCGGTGCGACGGCGCCGCGGAGTCATGCCGGTCAGTGTGACACCCGCTGCGGCGTGCGCTCGAGCTTCGAGGGATCATAGCCGCTCAGGCGCAGACGTCGACAAATGGCGTTGTACGTACCCTCATCCATGGTCGGCGACCGAGAGAGGATCCAAAGCCGCTCGCGCGAAGGCTGGCCGACCACGGCGTAGCTGTAGTCCCTGCACACGTCGATGATCCAGTAGTCGGCCTTGAAGGGCCAGATGAATTGAACCTGCCACTTCGCCCCGCCACTGCCCTCGACTGCCCAACCCTTCGCGGTCGCCACGGTCTCGTCCCCGTCGAGCGCGCCTTCTCGGCCCGTGTTCGTCACGCGGATTTCCCCGTCCTCGGTCAGCTCGTAGTTCGCGACCACGCCGACCACGCCCTCCTGGAAGTAATTCGGGTATCGGGCGATTTCATACCAGCGGCCCATGTAGCGCGTCAGGTCCACGCGCTCGACCGCCTTCAACGGCCCGGTCGCGATTGGAGGCTCGGCCTGCGGAGGCTGCTCCGCCGCCGCGCGGGCGGGCTCTATTCGCTCGGCACTCCCGCGTTTCGCCGGAACTTCGCTCATGGTCATCGCGGTGGGCGAGGCCCCACCACTTTCGCCCGCCGGTCGCGCCGCGGACTCCTTCGCGTGTGCCTTATTCATGGCACGAGGCTCCGGGCCGCCGACGATGTCGCGCCGGTCGCAGCCCGCCGACGGCGAGGCAAGGAACAGGGCGATCGCCGGGCCGGCGACGCACAGAGTCCAGCATCGATTCGTGAAGCCGGAGAACAGTTTCGACTGCATCATGAAGCGCACCCTTCCGATATCGCACGATCCGACACCGCGTTTCGTCCACGCCGAGTTTTAATCCTCGTTGTCCCGCATTGTAGGTGGGCGCCGCACGGCGGTCCCCCGGGCGGTGCCAGCGCTCGAATCGCAAAGTGGCGTACATGCACGAATTCGAGCGGGCCGGCGTAAGGAATCCACATTGCGGCCCTCGCGGTTCATTCGGACGGAGGCTGGGGTGAACGAATCAGGCGTCCTGCCGCTCGCACCCCGTACAGGAATCGTCCGAAACGCGACGATTCGGGGCCGAAATGCCTGCAATGGGGCGGACGGCGAGCGACATATCTCCGTGTTACCTCGCCACGAAACAAAGTCCTCGCATCAGCGGGCTCAGGACGGACGCGGGATGGCCGCGAACCGCCGCGCCGATTGTACGCCCGCGCTTTGTAAGGAGACGAATCATGTTCCTGTCCCGAAACATCGCCCGATTGCTGGTCCGCCTGGGTGTTTGCGTTTTTGCACTCTCGATTTTCGCCGGGGCCGAGTGCGACAGCGGCGTGCCCGGCGCGTCGTCGGCTCTGGGGATCGGCGACGAGGACTCGTACTACTACGGCTGGACCGAATACGGCGACGACGGATCGAGCAACTCCTTCGGCCTGTCGCCCGGCATCGACGCCGGCGACGCCCTGGAAACATACCTGAGCGATTCGGTCATCTACTGATTCGGACTTCCGCATATCAGACGTGTTGGGCGGGACCCGCTCCAGGGTCCCGCCCGGCAGCCCAGGGACGCCCGCCGCGGAAACGCGACGCCCGGTAAGCCGGAGCGATTGGCCCACGCGAAAAATGTTTCGTAGGCTTTAGGGTCGGAGTGCGTCCGGGGCGAACGAACCGGGCGGACGTGTTCGAGAGGACCGGGGGTGCGGCCATGATCAATCTGCTGAAAGCCGCGGCGGCGCTGGCGATCGTCTGGGGGCTGTCGCATTACACCGTGAGCAAAGTGCTGGGCAAGGTCGCCGCGGCGGCACGGGAATCCGCCGACGAATTCAAGCTCGAATGTGCGCCCGTTGAGATTGGCGATTTCCACGTCGATACAAACTGGCTCGCTGAATCGGGCATCGTACTTGAGCCGGGCACCGCCGCGGCGGCGAAGGCCGAGCCGCGATCCCCCGCAGGGATCGATTACGGCGCGACGCGCTACTCGCCACCGCGGCGCACGGGCGGCGGGCGGTGACACGCGCGCGTGCCGCAGGCATGGCAGATACCCCCTTCCCCAGAGGCATTTGGTAACCACACGGCGGCTGATCGGGCCATGCGATGTTGGGGCGCGGACAGCGTGCCGGTATCGCTACGCAGTTGAGCCATTCACTGCGTCCATTGAGTGAGCCGGGCGATGCCGCGCAATGCCTGCCGCGAGACAAACCTGCACATCACGTGGCACACGAAGCACAACGCGCCGGGACTCGTCGACCAGATCGAGAATCGCACGCATCACTACCTGCGCCTCCGCATGCTCCAGGCGCCGGAGGTCAACGTCCATGAGACCGGCGGGGTCGCGGACCATGTGCATATCGCCGTGACCATTCCCCCGGCGCTGCTGATCAGCGACTGGACCGGATCAATCAGCCCGAGGGTCAAGTCGCGGGCAGCGTGCGACGAATGGAGTGTGTAGGGTAAGACAGGTTTCCGCGCGGCCGCTCGCGACCCAGCCCTTCAGGGCTGGGCTAATGCTGACGCCCGCGCTCTCCCTCCACCCCCTGCCCGTGCCGCGCGGTCCTGTTGACCGAGGTTTAACGAAGGCGGCACGGGCAGGGGGGTAGAGGGAGGCGGATGGAGAGGGTGGTGCGGGCGGCTAACCAGGGCTAAAGCCCTGGCCTAATAGCCCGCCTGCGGCGGGGAAGGCCGTTGAAACGGCCTGAAAAACGACTCCTGCCACTCGTGAGAACATCGGACCACCCTTTTTCTCCTCCCGTGCGATGGGCTTGTCCTTGACCGCACGAATCGCTAGCGGCGGGGTAGCAAGAGTTGAACCACGAACGCGCTAAGCGGTACGATAGTCTATGCCCATCAGACGCGAAGGGAGGCTGTTGCGGAAGCTGGCTGATTTCGCACCCACGACGTAGCTTTAAGTTTCATGGGAATGCATGCAAGCGCATTGGCTGTGATGGAAAGTTGCGGAGGAGTCGGAATACTCCTCTTCATAGTTTGGGTAATTTGGGCCGTGGTGAGCGCCCTCAAGCATGGCTGGGCGCCTACTGAACGAGGAAAAACCAAAGATTGGGACCCCTTAGCGCGCAACCGACTGCACCCCACAGTGTCTCCAGCACATCAGGCACCAACCCCATCGGGGCCTCCTGTGCAGCCAGAGTGGGACGAACATGAGTCGGCGTCCTCCGAGGGTGATAGTGCCGGCTCGAATGCCGAAGCCACGGATGACGGCGACACTGATGCCACCAAAGCACACGACGACACAGTCTTCGTCAAAGTAGCCTTCAGGCATTCGCTCTCGCTCGCAATACCGTTTGACCATGCAAAAGCGGCACTCAAGGAAGCGCTGACTGAATTTCACGGCTTCGCGTTCGTGCGCGAATACAAGCGCGTACAGAAGTACTGCCGCGGCGACAAGAGCATTACATGCCTACCGACTGATCGGGAAGTTCGGTGGCGCGAGATTCCAGTGACGCTAACCGTGAGGTTTGAATCCGACGCGGAGGAGGCAACGGCGGTCGAGATGTCCTTCGACGCGCCGAAGGATCTCGAATTCAAGCGAACTTGTGCTGATTTCTTTCATGCCAAAGCCGAGGCTGAGTTTGACGAATTCGTGGAACTTCTGGGCAGCTTTGAACAGAAGTACGAAGAGTTTACAGCAGGGCAGGGTGACGACGACGAGAGAGCGGAAACCGCGGGGGCTGGTGTTGACACGGACGCGTCAGGCAAACCTTGGTCTGCCGATGATCTGAGGACCCTCGGATTGAGCCCGGGCTGTACGTGGTCGACGATTCAGACGGCGTATCGAAGTCTGTGCCTCCTGTACCATCCTGACAGAGTAAATTCTCCGAGTATTCCACCGCACCTCGTTGAACTGGCCGCAGAGAAATTCAAGCAGATTAGCGCGGCCTATCAGAGATTACGGGAACATCAAGGCGATTAGTGGTCCGCCTTTGCGTTAGTATGCGGTGGCAGCACCGGCGCACCACGGACAATGTGCTCCCAGCTTCCCGGCATCCAGGTCATGGACCATCGCAGGAGAGGCTTCCTAAAGCCACTCAGAAAGTAACCGACGACCATCGTCGGTGATCACGTACTGGCAGTCTACCTCAACTGCTTCCTTGCCCTCGTCAGAAAACACCTGCAGCTCGGTCTCACGCCGCAAGAACCCAAGCTGCACCAGATGGTCAAGCAGAAACGGAGCCCCAACGACGTGGCCTCTCCGGCCCGCGATTCTGATCGCGTTCACGCCGTATTGCGTGAGCGTCCTCATGATCAGGCGACGCTTCCGATCCCTGATCTGCTCTGCTGTAACATCGCCATGCTTGCCGTGGTGCCGCTGATGGCAGTTGTGACAAAGGATGATTCGGTTGTCGTAAACGTTATTCTGGTCGTCCCCATCAATGTGGTGGATCGTTAACGCCCTTCTCTCGCGGCATCCACAGAGCGCACATGCGTCGTCAGTTTCAGCCCAGAGATAGTCTTCGACGCGCACTTCGCGTTCCTCGGGCGTACAATTCACTTCTTCACCTCGAACTCGGCGTCGATTACGTCGTCGTCTTTCTTGGCGGCCTTGGCGCCCGCGCCGGCGGGCTCGGTCAGGCGGTCGTCGCCGCGCCGCGGGGGGCCGGCGCCCCTCGGAGCAGCCCCTCCGTTGAAAGATCTTCGTCGATTTCCGGCCAGTGGATGCCGTACCCGCCGCCGCTGACTTGCCACTTTGCTCTCTGAGCAGGCGTGGCGTGCAGCAGGCGCGGGTACCACGCGAGCGGCACGGTGATGGTGCGGCCGTCGGCAAGATCGACGGTCAGCTCGTCGTCGGTACATCGCACGTCCTTGACCTTCTGGCCGGGGCTAATTTCCGAAGTACTCATGCCATGCTCTCGAGAATTCCTGCTGATGTTCCCTGACGATTCGCTCGATTGTCCGCAGCTCCTTCGCTGCAAACCCCAGATTGCGGGCCAGCGATACGGGCTGTAACCAGAACTTGGCCGACTGATCGTCGCGGTCCACGTGGACGTGAGGCGGCTCCCCCACATCGTGACTCACAAAGTATATCCGGTACGGACCAATGCGGGCAATCGTTGGCATTCGAGGACTCTCGCGCAAGAAGAAAGCCCCGGGTGGGGCACCCGGGGCTGTGTGGGTCGGTTATTTTTTCACCTCGAATTCGGCGTCGATGACGTCGTCGTCTTTCTTACCGCCGGCTTTGGCTCCGGCGGCGGCGGGCTCGGCGCCGGGGGGGGCTCCACGCACGCCGGCGGCGCCGGCGGACTTGGCGGCTTCCTCGTAGATGATCTTGCCGAGCTGCTGGGAGGAGGTCATGACGTTGTCGATCGCCCGCTTGATCGCACCGGCGTCGTCGTTCTTGACCACGTCGCGGAGGTTCGAAATCGCCGACTCGACCTTGCTGCGTTCGCCGGCGGGAACCTTCTCGCCGTGCTCCTTGAGGGTCTTCTCGGTCTGGTAGATGACCTGGTCGGCCTGGTTGCGGACGTCGATCAGCTCGCGGCGCTTGGCATCCTCGGCCGCGTGGGCCTCGGCCTCCTTGCGCATGCGCTCGACCTCGGCCTCGGACAGGCCGCTGGAGCCCTCGATCCGGATCTTCTGCTCCTTGCCGGTGCCCATGTCCTTGGCGGAGACATGCAGAATGCCGTTGGCGTCGATGTCGAAGGTGACCTCGATCTGCGGTACGCCGCGCGGGGCCGGGGGAATGCCGGCGAGGTTGAACTTGCCCAGGGTGCGGTTGTCGACGGCCATCGGCCGCTCGCCCTGGAGGACGTGAATCGTCACCTCGCTCTGGCTGTCGGCGGCGGTGGAATAGACCTCCTTCTTGCTCGTGGGGATCGTCGTGTTCCGCGGGATCATGACGGTCATGACGCCGCCAAGGGTCTCGACGCCCAGCGACAGCGGCGTGACATCCAATACGAGGATGTCCTTGACATCGCCCGCGATGATGCCCGCCTGAATCGCCGCGCCGGCGGCGACGGCCTCGTCCGGATTCACGCTGCGATTCGGCTCCTTGCCGAAGATCTCCTGGCAGAGCTTCTGCACGGCCGGCATGCGCGTGCTGCCGCCGACGAGGATCACCTCGGTGATGTCGCGCGGGCTCAGCTTCGCGTCCGACAGGGCCTTGAGCACCGGGCCGCGGCAGCGCTCGGTGAGCGACTCGGTGAGCTGCTCGAACTTCGCCCGGGTGACCGTGAGGTTGAGGTGCTTCGGTCCCGAGGCGTCGGCCGTGATGAACGGCAGGTTGATGGTCGTCTCCATGCTGCCGGAGAGCTCGCACTTGGCCTTCTCGCAGGCCTCCTTCAGGCGCTGGTGGGCCATCGGGTCCTTGCGCAGGTCGATGCCGTTCTGCTTGCGGAACTCCTCGGCGACGTAGTCGATGAGCACCTGGTCGTAGTCGTCGCCGCCGAGGTGCGTGTCGCCGTTGATGGCGAGGGTCTCGAAGACGCCGTCGCCGACGTCGAGAATGCTGATGTCAAACGTGCCGCCGCCGAGGTCGAAGACCGCGATCTTGCCGCCCTTCTTCTTGTCCATGCCGTACGCAAGCGCTGCGGCGGTCGGCTCGGGCAGAACGCGCTTCACGTCGAAGCCGGCGATGATGCCCGCCTCCTGCGTGGCCTTGCGCTGGGCGTCGTTGAAATAGGCCGGGACGGTGACGACGGCCGCGGTGACCTTCTCGCCGAGGTAGTCTTCCGCGGTCTTCTTGAGGTCCTGCAGGATCATTGCCGAGATCTCGGGCGGGGTGAACTGCTTGTCGCGAATCTTCACCGAGACGAGCTCATCCGCTCCGCCGACGACTTCGTAGGGGACGATCTTCTCTTCGGAGCCGACCTCGCTGTGGCGGCGGCCCATGAAGCGCTTGATGGAGTACACCGTGTTGCGCGGATTGGTCACCTGCTGGTGTCGGGCAATCTGCCCGATGACGCGCTCGCCCTTGTCGGTGAACCCGACGACGGAAGGAGTGAGGCGAGAGCCGAGGGCGTTGGTCAGCACCTTGGGCTGGCCGCCCTCCATGACGGCGACGACCGAGTTGGTGGTGCCGAGGTCGATTCCGATGATCTTGGCCATTACAGGTCTCCTGTTCTCGCGGGCATCCGCGATGGGTGAAATCCATTTGCGGCCGGCGCAGGGCGTCACCCGGCAGGTGGCCTGCCGCCAGACTTGCCCGGCATTCATGCAAGGGGGGTGCCAGCAGAAAGGGAAAGGAAACAGAAAGCCAGTCGCCGCAAGCCACTATATGGCATATGGTTACAGTTCAAATCCGACGGATGCCCGGCCACGAGAATTGGCAGCCCTGCCGATATGACATGCCGGTATGGCGGGTGAAACAACTGACAGACGTTCTCAGGCGGATTCCCGACGGGACGCCGGATGGGCTGGATTAATGGGCCGTTTGAACTTTTTGCCGCATTCGGGGCATCGACTATCGACGAGTCCCGTCAGGTCGTAACCGCAGTGCTCGCACCAGCCGCCTCGATCCGCAGACATCAGCATCGCCAGATCTCGAAAGTTGACAATTCCCTTGGGTAAGAGCCACTCACGAGGTTGCCATCGCTCTGCTACGACCATGACAAGTCGTGAGACGAAGAACAGGATGACACATGGCAATGTGAATGTCAGTATCCACTTCAGGGTACTGTTCGACCCGATGATTCCCAATCGTGCCCCGAGCTGCCAGGCAAGCACTCCATAAAGCATTAAGCAGATAACGATCCCACACAATCCGCCGGCGCTGCCGACGATCCGCCCCGCGGCCGTGGTGGGCAGTGGCGGAATCCTGTTGGCAGAATGTACTCTCAATCGCGCCCACAGCCGCGCCAGTTTGCAGCCCCGCAACCGATCAAGAACTGGAGTACTCGGAGCAAATGGCTTGACATGTGGGTCGATCTCTCGCACTGCCTGCTCGATTACCCTGAATGCGCCTGCCGCGCGGGACGTCGCACCCAGGATAGTCAGCGGTTGAATCTGCCCTAGCTTAACTCGATGAGCAACAAGCTCTGCGAGGCGGCCGAACGTGAACAAGGGGGCATATCGTGCCTCCCAATCCTCGGTGGATGAACATAGGTTGCGGCCGATCAGAAAATCCCAGTCAACCTCGGTAATCTCGACGCCGAGCCTTTCTTCCAAGAGTTCCGATATCAGCTCACAGTCCTGCAAATCGGAAGGGACGTGAGCGAAGAAATACTGATCGATTCGCGTATTGTGAGCGATTGGTGCGCGCTTGCTGCTTAACTCGTTGACGCAGTCCTCTATGACGGAAAGGACCGCTTCCGTGTCCGGTGGAAGATCTGGATTTTGGAGTGTCTTCGGCGAGCCGAGTGCGTCTCCGATCATTTTCGATGATCGCGAATTCGAAGTCGTGGCCATCGTCAACAGTATATCACAAGGCCACCCATCGCGGCTAAGCACCCGAAACAGCACGTAAAATCACACCCCCACCACAGCCATCGTCTCCACCCCTGGCGCGGCGGCGTACTTCGCGCGGAGCTCGGCCTCCAGCTCTTCGATTCGGGCATCGATCTCGGCCAGCTTCCGCCGGTCGCGGGCGAGCTTCTCCTTGTGGCGGCGGAGGAAGTAGCCGATGGTCTCGATGCGAATCTTGATCGAGCCGGTGGGTTTGTTTTCGTCGATGTCCTTGAAGCAGAAGTACGGCGTGCCGCTCCGCTCGATGATCTCCTCGATGACGCTGTAGATCGGGGCGTCGTGGCCGCACTTGAAGCTGGAGAGCTCCAGGCCGACGAGGTTCGGATGCCGGGCGGCGAACTTGGCGGCCCAGACCTTGCGGTTGGTGTTCTCGCTGTAGGCGTTCTTCCAGGCGTCCTCGATGGAGAGCGGGCTGGCGAAATCGCCGCGGGCGACCTCCTCGCCGAAGAGGCGGTCGAGCAGGTCGTCATCCAGCGGGAGCGAATCCATCGTGAGGATCGGGTAGCCGAGCTTCTGAAGCTCGTCCGGGATCTCGTGGCAGACGCCGGGATCGTTGTGGTACGGTCGTGTCAAGAGGACGACACCGATCTCGTCGCGGGCCTCCAGCCGGTCGATCACTTCGCGGGCCTGGCGGCGCAGGTCGGCGTAGAAGCCGTTGTAGTGGTCCCAGGCGGCCTTGCAGGCACGGGCGTTTTCCTCCTCAGAAAGGCCGAGCTTGTCGACGAATTCCTGGTACATCTGCCGGGCAAGCAGGGCCGGCTCGCTGAAATTCACGAAGGTGTCCAGGTAGACCGTGCCGTGCTCGGTGAACAGGTCGGACTCCTTGGTGAAGGCGGCCTTGACGGCCTCCGGCGTGGTCGCGACCGTCGGGCAGGCGCGGCTCGACTGGATGCCGGTCATGAAGGTCGGCAGGCAGTCGATCATCGGGAAGAAGATGTAATCGAGCGGCTTTTCCTTGTGCTTGTGGTAAAGCAGGTTGTGCACGTGGGGAATGCCGATCTTGCTGGGGAAGCACGGGTCGATCGCCCCGCGCTTTGCCCCTTCCTTGTAAAGCTCCTCGCTGGTGTAGTCGGACCAGACGAGATTCGCCGCGCGAATGCCGAGCGACTGGAAGTAGGCCATGAACCACGGGGCCATGGAGTACATGTTCAGCGCGCGGGGCATGCCGATGCGGATACTCTCGCGTTTCTTCATCAACTCGATTCGCCGCTCGAGCTTGCGACGCGCAGCCGGCAGAACCCAGCCGATCGACGGAATCGGATCGGATACGTTCTTTACGGTGACCGGCGCGAAGACCTCGCGCGCGGCGATTTCGGCGAAGTTCGGATTGGCCTTCTTGACGGCGTCGAGCCCGGCCTTGATGTCACGCATGTCGCTGACATCCTCGACCGTGCCCTTTTCGCAGGTGGCGATGATGAGGCGCTGTTCGCCAGCCTCCAGTGGGACCTTTGACTTGGACTTCTTCGCGGCCGGATCCGCCTCGCCGGTGGAACCATGTCTGATTCGGGTCGGATGCCCGGCCTCGGGGCCCATTTTGACGATCTGCGTGGTGAGACTCACCAGGACGCCATTGCCGCCTCCACGGAGCGCTTCCTGACGACTGTGGCTTGGGGCAGCAGGAGCGCCCACCGCTCCCTTACGGTCGCCGCTCTGTTCCGCTTCGCCGGTCTTGACGTCGATGAACGTGCGGAGACACTTGTTCTTGCAGAAGTAGCAGCGGGTCGATTCGGCGCGCGTCGTGCGATACTTGATCTTCTGCACGCGTTCGAGGCCGATGAAGCTCGTGCGAACATCGTTTTCAACATATAGCCGGTGCGCCTCGACGGCACAGCCGATGGCCCCGGCCTCGCCGCAGTACTTATGAACGATGACATTCGGCTCGACGCCCGTGCCCTTGAAGCGGCTGGTGATGAAATCGACCTGGGACTTCACCGCGGCGAGGTTGTGCTGCGTGCCGCCCTGCAGGACGAAGGTGGTGCCGAGCTTGGCGAGGTTGGGAATCTGCGAGACGTAGAGCCAGATGTTCTTGGGCAGTACGTCGCACAGGCCCGCCATAATCTCGTTCGGCGCCCAGCCCTGGCGCTGGAAGTCGACAATGTCTGACTGCATGAAGACGGCGCAGCCGTAGCCGAAGGATGGCATCGCCTCGGCACTGAAGGCGATATCGGCAAACTCTTCGACCTTGAAGCCGAAGCCCTGGGCCGTGCCCTGGAGGAAGTATCCATTGCCGGCGGAGCATTGCGTGTTGAGCTTGAAGTCCTTGACCTGGCCATTCTTGAGGACGATCAGCTTGATGTCCTGACCGCCTACGTCGACGATGACATCCGTATGGGGGTAGAAGTGCAGCCCGGCCTGGGTGTGGGCGACCGTCTCAACAAGGGCCACGTCTGCCTGAAGGACGTCCTTCAGGATGTCCTTGGCGTAGCCCGTCGTGCCGACGCCGAGCACCTCCAGTTTGCAATTCTGATCAGCGATCTGCTTCTCCAGCAGGGCGAAGATTTCCATCGTGTCTTCGATGGGGTTGCCCTTGCTGAGCTGGTAGGCACGCGCGATGACGCGTTTGTCCATGTCGAGCAGGACGCCCTTGGTGCTGGTGCTGCCGCCGTCGAGGCCGACGAAGGCGCGGACCGTGGTGCCCGGCTCGAAGGTGACCGGCTCCCAGGGTTCTTTCTGATATTTCTTCTTGAAGGCCGCAAGCTCGTCGTTGTCCTTCCAGAGACCTTTGCTGCCCGCGGCCTTTTTCTCTTCGATACGGCCGACGCTGATGTACCACTGCAGCTCTTCCAAACCGCGATAGACGCCGAAGTTCGGGTTGTCCTGCACCTCGATCTTGGCGTACTCCACTGCGCCGAGGGCCGCGAAGTACTGCGCGTTATCCGGGACGACGACCAGTTCCTCGATCGGCTTGGTCTCGTCGAAGGGCACGTTGCGCTCGCGCCAAATGGCGGGAATGTTGTGCCGCCAGCAGTCGCGCATGCCCTTGATGTAGCAATTCGGTCCGCCCAGCAGGAGCACCTGCGGCCGGAGCGTGTGCCCGCGCGTTAGCACGGAGAGGTTCTGCTGGATGATGCTCTCAAAGAGCGAGGCCATCAGCTCGTCCGGCGGAACGCCCTGCTTCTGAAGCCCGTTGATGTCGGTCTCGGCGAAGACCCCGCATTTGCCGGCGACTGGGTGCAGCTTCAGGCCGACGTAGCCCATGTTGCATAGCTCGTCGGCGGGGATCTTGAGCTTGGCGTTGATCTTGTCGATGACCGCGCCGGTGCCACCGGCGCACTTGTCGTTCATCGACGGGATTTTCTTTTTCTTGCCGGTGGATTCGTCGGTCTTGAAGACGATGATCTTGGCATCCTGGCCGCCGAGCTCAACAACGCTCTCAACGTCCGGGTACATCTTTTCGACGGAGAGGCTGACGGCGTTCACCTCCTGAACAAACTTCGCGCCGATGCGCTTGCCGATGCTGGAGCCGCCGCTGCCGGTCATGAAGACGCGGAAGGCGTTGCGCGGGACATCGGGGAACTTCTCGGCGATCGCGCCGAGCATCTCGATGCACTTCTCGGGCTGCTTGGTATCGTGGCGCTGATAGTCCTTGTGCAGAATTTCATCAGTGACGGGATCGACCACGACAAACTTAACGGTGGTGCTGCCCACATCGAGCCCGATGAAGAGGCCCTGCGGGTACTTTTCCGTACCGGCAAACGGCAGGTCTGCGATGACCGGCTTGGTGCGCTCGGCCTTGACGAGGCCGACATTGAGCTGCACGACGCCCTGCTTGGGGGCATCCTTCGGCTCGCCCTTGGTCGAGCAACACCCGCCGCCGGAGCCACAGGAGCCACCGGAAGACTTGCCGCTCGGCGAAGTGCCGCACGAGCCGCCGGTCTTCTTATCAGGTGCGTCTGCTTCGAGTTTGATAGATCGGTTCATGGTTTACCGTGGATTGCCACTGCGTGTGCCTTATGCGACACGTTCTTGTTCAGATTCGGTGGGAAATGCCCACCCTAGGACCGCACACGTTTCATACAGAGGCCAGTGCTTCGGCTTGTGCCGCATCCACACCCGCGCGCTTCATCCGCTCGCCCACATCGAGCACGAAATTCGCCGCCTTGCCGATGACGCCCTTGTGGTGCGAAACGTGCAACAGGGGGCTGCGGAGGTCGCGGTTTTCGGGCTGGGCGACAAACTCGCGGATCTGCTCCAGGGTGTAGCCGGTCCGCTCGACGGCTCGTTTGAACTCGTCCTTGGTCTTGATCTTGGCCTCGCCGAGGGCCATCTGTACGCGGCTGTGGGCGTTGATATCGCCCTCGCCGCTTGTCTCGATGGGAATGTAAATGATGTCCTTGAAGTGGCTGGTTACGGCGGCCTGCGCCCCGTCCGACTGGGTGCTGGGCATGCAGCCGAAGGGTTTTAGGCTCAGCACCATGTGGGCCATGTCCTTCGAGGAGTAGTAGATATTCTTCGCCACTTCGAGGTGGCCCTCGCCGCCGCCCGCACGACTGTTGTAGTACGGGTGCCCTGCGCGCGTGAGCTCCATCTGCGGCGCCAGTTCATGGACAGTGCCGCCGATGGCCTCTCGCAGCTTGTCGTATTCGTGAATGATGATTTTTTCGGCGAGGCCGAAGGTAAAGAGCTTCTTGCGGATGGCCATTTCCGAGGCGAGCTTCTCCTTGAGGCTCCATGCCGGTATGCTCGTGCCGTCTTCGCGGAGGCCGCTGCGGTCCCTGGCCTTCAGGCCCGCCTGGTGAAGCATGTAGCAGATCCACGTGGCGACCGGCTCCACGAGAACCTCGGCCCCCTCACTCTCGAGGAACGGGAACATCCGGAAGTTGCCATCGCCCTCGGTGGTCTGCGCCCAGAACTCGCCCGTCACCTTGACGATGGGCTTGGGCCGGAGGAAGTCCACTTCGATCTCTTCCTCGATCAATCTGCGGCACTGGTCAAACACGTCGGCGTAGTATGTGCCCTTGAGCTGATCGAGAAACTTCGCCGCATCGGCCGGGGTCTTGACCGGGGCGACCTTCGACAGCAGTTTCGACAGCACGCCGCCGTGGATCTCGTCGTAGTTCCGCTTTCGCAGGGCCTCCTGGCAGATCTCCACGCACTTCTGGAAGACCTGGTTCGTCTTGCCCGGCTCGACCTCGTAAGGGCGAATCTGGTAGGCGACCTCGTTGAGGATGTCGCCCATGAACATCGCGTTCAAGAGCGACAAGAAGAAGTTCAGATTGAACTCCAGCCCGGCCTCGAGGGCGGCCTGATCGAGCCCGCCGGCCTGCTGGAACAGAAGGACGCGAAATCCGTCGAAGCCGCTGTTGCGCAACGCAAGGCGATATTCCGCCTCGTACATGCCGAAGCGGCACGGGCCGCACGCGCCGGCGGTGATGAACAGGTGGTCGCTGAGAATCTTCTCCAGCGGCACGCCATCTTCGTCTCGCATGCGCTTAAGGTGATTCACAAGGGCCCCAACGGTGAAGTACGTCGGGTTGCACTGCCCGTTATTGCCGTATTCCTTGCCCGCCTGGAAGTCGGCCTTCACCGGCGTCGGAATCAGTCCGACCTTGTAGCCAAGACCCTCAAGCCCCGCGACGATCAGCAGCTCATGGCGCAACGTGAGGCCGCCCAGCCAGATCGTCACCTGACCACGCTCGGCCTTGGTAAACGGCCGCTCGGTCGGACGCCTAAAGTGCTGCACCGGCCCGACGCGGATTCCGGCCTCGCGCATCATGCGTTCGCGTTCCGCCTGAAGGGTGGCCTCGATGGAATCGGCGAGCAGCGGCAGGGAAACCCCGCGGCGTTCGGATTCACACTTGTTCATCGTGTGGGCTGGAGCAACCATGAATCACCTCACGTTAGGACGCACTAGCTTGTCAGGGCTTTTGCCGACGAACGGCTCTCGAAGTGGACGCGTATTGAAACCGGCACCCCGCCATAAGTCCAGCATAATTTAGGGTTAATAATCGACCTCTTGAAGGTCTCATCGGCGCCTGCCAGTTAAACGCGAAAGTTAGTATCTACTAACTTCGACATTCGCAGGCCCCTTGCTCCGCCGCAACCCATGTGACGACCCGGATGCCCGCAAGGTGTTTTCTCAGGAAAGGTTATGTATGTAGGACTCGCCCGGTCCCATTTAGAGAACGTGCCGCCGGCGCTCGCCTGGTTGCACGGAAAAAAAACGCAGCGCGCGAAAATGAGTCACGCCGCGTACCGCCCGGCGCGACTCCGCCCGATTTTTTTCATGGAATCGCGGCGATCATTTCCGCCAGAACTGGTACCACCGCCTCGGCGGCGCGTGGGCCTCCGTCCGCCCGAGTGTGCCAACAAGAATGGCACGCCGCTGCTCCCAGATTCCCCTCGCGTACCGCTCCGGATGGGCAAGAAATCCCTTGCGTGACGCCTCGTTAAAGAAAGCGTCGCCGCCGGGGAGATCCTCGCCCGGTCCATAAAACTTCAGCGCCTCTTCAAGGCACGACAGCGCCTCGGAAAGCACCTCGCGCGAAAGGGCGCGGTCCCTCTGCTCGCCGGCGGCGGCGAGAATCGTCTGAAAAAGTGTGACCCAGCCTTCCAGGTCGATCGCCCTGGATCGCAGGGCTGTCGGATTTACGACCGCGGAGCGCGCCTGCTCGCGGGTCGGCACCGGGTCAATCAGGAAGGAAACCGGCTCGCACCGCCCACACTGAGGACACTCCGCCAGGAGCCGCCACGGGGCTGCGCAGTGTGATGTCCTCGTCAGGTTTCCCTGGGGCTTGAGCGGTCCGAATCCGCACCCGGTGCACCGGGCAGCCATCAGATAGAGAAACGCTTCGGCCACGCTGTGCAGGCTGACGACCGGGTCGTGCGAAACCATGACAAACCGGATGCTCTCGGGAGAAGGGGTTGCAGCAGCGGCGCGCGCTGCCGGCCGGGTTCCGGCTCAATTGAATCGCGAGGACCGCGGATGAATCGGGCGTCCCGCGCCGATCACTCTTCTTCCTCTTCCGACTCCTCGTCGTCGGGGGAGGTCTCGCCGGAATCAGCGCCTTCCGATCCTGCGTCCGACTCGTCGGAAGGATCGGGGGCCGCGTCCGGCGGCGCGCCGCCCATCAGCGTCTTCAGGCCGATTTTCT
Organism: Planctomycetota bacterium; assembly: GCA_003576905.1. Taxonomy (GTDB): domain Bacteria; phylum Planctomycetota; class Phycisphaerae; order UBA1845; family UTPLA1; genus UTPLA1. The sequence continues at coordinate 55,331 of QEVG01000025.1, forward strand.
TCCAGAAGTTGCCTTCGCCTGCCGGAATCTGCGGAGTCGAAGCCGAGCTCCCTTCGCTCGTTTCCGCCGCGGTGGCGGGCTCCGATGCCTTGCGGAGCGCTTTCTTCTCCCGCTCTGCCGCCCTTTTTTCACGGAAGGTTTCAAGCGGATCGTAGGAAGGGGCCTCCCGGGCGACCGCGACTTTCACCTGTGCCTGGTCCGCGAGATACTCGGCCTCGAAGTGTGGCTCCGGAAGGGGCATCAAGTCGTCGGCCCCGCGGACCGCTTTTTCGGGCCGCGAATCCGACTCGGTGCAGCCCGCCACGAAAAGCCCGCACACGATCAGCAGGCGCCACAAACCGGGTCGGTTTCGCACCATATTCGCACCTTCGAAAAAGCAGGAAAGAGGAGCCCCAGGCATGACGCGGGCGAAGTACTCCTCACCTCTTATAGTTTAACTCGCCGGTGGGGATGGGTCAAACCAGCGGCGGAAGTTATCGGGCGGCAGACACAGATATTCGAGTGGCGTCCGGCATTCGGGATTCGGCGCGCGGTGCGGAGCCGAACGGAATAGGTCGCCACGCGACAGTCGCGCATCAATGAAGGCCCTCGCTCCGGATGTGCCGGCGCAGCTTGAACAGCTCTCGAAACGCCCGAAGGATCACGCGGATATTCGCACCCGTCTGCTGGCCGGCGACGCGCGGGTAGTGATTGACGCCGACCTCCGCGATACGCAGGCCGCGATACCGCGCTCGCGCAAGCAGTTCCGTGCTGATCAGCGCTCCCTGGCTGCGAAGCTCGATCTTTTCAACCAGGCTCCGGGGGAGCAGCTTGAACGCGCAATCAATGTCGCGAACCTTCAGGCCGAAAAGGGCGCGCACCAGGACGCCCCAGCAGAACGCATTCGTCTTGCGGATTAGCGGATCGGCTCGCTTCATGCGATACCCCACCGCGAGGTCGCAATGGTCGAGCAGATTAATCAGCTTATCCATCTCGCGGATGTCGAACTGTCCGTCACCGTCCGTAAAGAATATCCATTCCAGCCGGGCCTCGTGAAGCCCACGCGCGACAGCCCCGCCGTAACCCAGATTCGGGTTGTTGTGCACGGCCCGAACGACGCCCGGAAACTCCGACGCGAGCCGATCGGCGATCTCCCCCGTTCGGTCCCGACTGCCGTCGTTTACGGCGATAATCTCATAGCGCTCGGCGAACTGCGGAGCAGCCTCCAAGGCGGCACGAATCACCCTCTCGATGTTGGCCTCTTCGTTGTAGAAGGGGAAAAAAATAGATAATGCGGGGAGCTTCTTCATTGTCGGATCATATTGAAGCCGGACGGCAGACGATTGTCGATGCAGTGCTCATGCGACGGCCCGGCCGCCCGTAACGGGCCTCGGGCCGCCGAGAACGCGGTTCCCGTCGCGATGCGAACATTGCTTCGTCCGCCCGAAGCAATATGAAAGAAATGACACGATGCACGACCCGATGAAATGTGTACGTGTGCCGTATCCCGCGACCGCGCAAATCGGGAAAACGACGCGCTGGATTCCCGCCCGGGCCCGCCGAACATCTGCCCGGGCGGTAGCGGCACGATTTCACACCGCGCCGTCGCATCTGCCGGCCTTTCCTTAGCATAGTCCAGATAACAGGTTGCGCGGCTTTCACCCGCCCTGCGGTCAGCCTATAATCAGCGGCCGTAACGCGTCACGATTCGGACGGGCGGAGTCACGCTTAGCCATCTCGCCGCGGATACCTGTCCCGAAAGACAAACGACCCCACGCGCAACGGTGGTGTGCAACGCAAAAAACCGATGATACTTCGGCCGGCGCAGGCTGCCCGGGTTGTTAACGGATTCTCGAGCTGGAGCAATCGGAACATGAAGCCCGACGACAAGAAATCTTCGGCACAGGCAAACGAATTCATGCGGGAGGGACAGGCCGCTCGCACTTCGTTCCTGAGCGATTTCGTTCACCTGATCAAGGAAAACCGGAAGTGGTGGATGCTGCCGCTCGTGCTCATGCTCGTGGCCTTCGGCGCGCTGATGATCCTGGCTTCGACGGGGGCGGCGCCGTTCATCTACACATTGTTCTGATGCGACCGCGGGTTGTAGGAACCGCCGACTGAGGACCGCCCCATGGCAGACGCGCCAACACCCCAGGCGCAGCAATCGCCGCCGCCGCGACGCATCTCGCGCAGCAGAAAGGTCGCCTCCTTCCTGCTGCTCTTTGCCATTCTTGGCGGCGCGTTTTTCGTCGGCCTGGAGCTGCTGTTCCGTTTCGTGGTCCCGGTGACCGACGTGGCCTATATGTTCTGGGATCCGGCCCTCGGGCTGCGCCGCATCCCGAACCAGGCGGGCCGCTACATGCTGGGAGGCCACGTCAACGCCGCCTATCGCTTCAACGCGCAGGGATGGAACCACCAACGCGACTATGCCACGGCGCGGCGGGCCGGCACGCGGCGCATCTGCCTCGTCGGCGACTCGCAGGTTGAGTCGCTTCAGGTCGATCCGGACAAGACCATGTACGCCGTCGCCGAAACGCTCATGAGCCGCCCGGACAGGCCCGTCGAGTGGTACGCGTTCGGATGTTCGGGCTGGGGGACGGCCCACGAATACGAATGCATCCGGCGGTACGTTCTCGACTATCAGCCCGACCTCGTCGTGATCCTCTTCCTTCAGAACGATCCGTTCGACTGTTCACCGTACATCTCTGCCCTTGAGCCGCACGGGCCGCGCTATTCGCTCAGCGACGCCGACGGTCTGGAATTCGAGTATCCGCAGTATTTCGAACGATCCGCTCTGCGCCGGTCCGTCTCCCGGCTGGCGGTCGTTCGATATTTCTGGCTTCAGAAGCGCCTCGTTGAGAAAATCAAGGCCGCCCTCACGGGAGAAGTCGTCAAGGGCGTGGGGCAGCTCCCGTTGCGCGAGGGCATCGCGGCCGTTCGCGCCGGTACGCGCTCCGGGGCCGGCGACCTTTCCGACGATGAGCGCCAGCGCCGGACATGGATGCTCATCGAAAAGCTCCTCGAAGCGACCCGCGACGCGTGCGCGCGGCGCGGCGCCCGGCTGGCCGTCGCCTTTCGCGGCTGGACGCCCGAAATCGAGGCTGCTCGGCAGGGCACGGAGTTCAAGGCCCCGCCGGGCGAGAAGGACCCCTATTGCCTTTCCGACCGGATCAGCGAGATGGGCCGGGAATGGGTCGGTCCCATCTGCGGCCGGCTCGACATCCCCTACCTCGATCTCACCACCGCGCTGATTGAGGCGGAAAAATCATCGGGTCGATTGCACAACTTCCCGGACGACAATCATTACTGCGAAATCGGTCATGCCGCGGCGGGCAAGGCGCTGGCGGATCTTGCCGAAAAGCTGCTTGCGGAAAGTCCGCGAGCGCGGGTGGAGGCTGCACGGTGAACATACTGGGAATCTCGGCTTTTTATCATGACAGCGCCGCCTGTCTCGTGCGCGACGGACGAATCATCGCCGCCGCGCAGGAGGAGCGGTTCACGCGCAAGAAGCACGACTATCGTTTCCCGCAGAATGCCATCGACTACTGCCTGAAGGAAGGCGGCGTCACGCCGGCGGATCTCGACTTTGTCGCCTTCTACGACAAGCCGCTTCTCAAATTCGAGCGGCTCATCGAGACCTACGTCGCCTATGCGCCCCAGGGCTTCCGGTCCTTCCGCGAAGCCATGCCCCTCTGGCTGCGCCAGAAGCTCTGGCTGCCGCGCGAGATGGACAAGGGCCTCAGGCATCAATACAAGAACCGTTACGTCTTCTGCGATCATCACGAATCGCATGCCGCCAGCGCGTTTTTCCCCTCGCCCTTCGAGGAGGCCGCCATTCTCACCCTCGACGGCGTCGGCGAGTGGTCCACGACGACCTACGGATTCGGGCGCGGGAACAAGATCGAGCTGACCCACGAAATCCGGTTCCCGCACTCCGTCGGGCTGTTGTATTCCGCATTCACGTATTTCACCGGCTTCCGCGTCAACTCCGGTGAGTACAAGCTCATGGGCCTCGCCCCCTACGGAGAGCCCAGGTACGTCGACCTGATCATGAAACACCTGATCGACGTCAAGGAAGACGGCTCGTTCCGCATGGACATGTCCTACTTCAATTACTGCCAGGGACTGACCATGACCAACGAAAAGTTTGATGCCCTCTTCGGCGGTCCCGCGCGACGGCCCGAAAGCCGCCTGACACAGCGCGAGATGGACATTGCCGCTTCGATCCAGGCCGTCACCGAGGAGATCATGATCCGCTGCGCGAAGCACGTGCGGCGAGAAACCGGCATGAGGAATCTCGTCCTCGCCGGCGGCGTCGCCCTGAATTGCGTCGGCAACGGGCGGATTCTTTCCGACGGCATATTTGACAATATCTTCATTCAGCCGGCCGCGGGCGACGCCGGCGGCGCGCTGGGCGCGGCCCTGTTCGTCTGGCACCAGCTCCTCGACAAGCCGCGAAAGGCGGACGGCGTCAATGATTCGATGGCAGGAGCCCTCCTCGGTCCGAAGTTCAGCAATCCCGAGATCAAGGCTTATCTCGATTCGATCGGCGCCAAGTACCACTATTACGAGTCGGAGGAGCAGCTTTGCGAGGTCGTGGCGAACGACATCGCAAGCGAGAAAGTCATCGGAATGATGCAGGACCGCATGGAGTTCGGCCCGCGGGCTCTCGGCTCGCGTTCCATCATCGGGGACGCGCGCTCGACGAAGATGCAGTCGGTGATGAATCTGAAGATCAAGTTCCGCGAGTCGTTCCGGCCTTTCGCCCCCATCGTTTTGCGCGAACACGTACACGAGTATTTCAAGATGCGCCCCAACGAGGACAGTCCCTACATGCTCCTCGTCGCCGACGTCCGCGAAGAGCATCGCCTTCCGCTCGACGGCCAACTCGACGGGCTCGAAGGCGTCGACCGGCTCCTGAAGGTCGTACGCTCGACCGTACCCGCCATCACCCATGTGGACTATTCCGCCCGCGTGCAGACCGTGGACCCGACGCGCCACCCCCGCCTCTACAAGCTGATGAAAAAGTTCAAGGAGAAGACCGGCTGCGCGGTCATGATCAACACCAGCTTCAACATCCGCAGCGAGCCGGTCGTTTGTTCCCATGAGCACGCCTACAAGTGCTTCATGGTCACGAACATGGACGTGCTCGTGCTGGAGAATTTCGTTCTGTACAAGGAAGAGCAACCCAAGGCCAAGCAACACGAAATCGACGCGCACCTCGCGCAGTTCGACCTGGATTAAACCATGAGCCTCGTCAACATCAACTGGAAACCGGATAACCGACAGCTGCGCCAGTTCGGCGTCGCCGGCCTCATCGTCCTCGGCGCGATCGGCACGTGGATCTTCTTCACGCACAAATTCTGGGTGGACATGACCCCGCAGACCGCCGCCCGGACGGCCTACATCCTCTGGGGCATCTGCGCGGCCCTTGGCCTTCTGGCCGCCGCCGCCCCGCCGGTGCTCAAGCCGATCTACCTCGCGCTGACGATCGTCAGCCTGCCCATCGGCTGGATCATCTCCCACGTCGTGCTGGTGATGCTCTTTTACCTCGTCATCACTCCGCTCGGACTGTTCTTCCGGGTGATGGGCCGCGACCCGCTCCAGCGGACCCTCGAACCCGACGCCCCGAGTTACTGGGAGCGACGGCCCGTCGTGACCGACCCCAAGCGCTATTACCGCCAGGCATAGGTGAGGCCCATCCGAAGGCGCCGTTCACCCTCCGCTTAAAGTGAGCCGGTGGCCGATCCACGCCGTCGTCCGACGCCCGCGCCCGACACCTCCCATACGGCCGGGGCTCTGCGCCGCGTCGCGCGTCAGCGGCTGGTCTTCAGGATGTCACGAATCTCGGTGAGCAGCTTTTCCTGCGCCGGCGGCTCCGGCGGCGCAGCTGGCGCGGCCTCCTGCGCCCGGCGAAGATTGTTAATGGCCTTGACCAGCATGAACACGGCGAAGGCGACGATCACGAAGTCGATGACCGTGTTGAGGAACGGCCCGAAACGCAGCTCGATCGGCGGGACGACCTTGCCGTCGGCCAGCGTTTCTCCGGCCCGCAGCATCACCGTGTACTGCGAAAAGTCCATTTTGCCCATGATCAGGCCGAGCGGCGGCATGAGCATGTCACCGACCAGCGAACTGACACACTTGCCGAAGGCGCCGCCGATGATGATACCGACGGCCATGTCGATCATGTTGCCCTTGACCGCGAACTCCCGAAACTCCTTGACCAGGCTCATGACGTGAACTCCTATTTGTCGAGAGACATTCAGAACGGGTCAACGCGGGCGTATGCTAATCCCGCGCAGGCGCGGCGCGAAATGCGAAATTCTGGATTCGTCAACTCCCGGCGCGGTGTGCCAGGGGCGTGGTCCAAGGCCGTCTATGGAAGTGACGTCCCCCCTTTTTTTAAAGACGCGGATGGAAATGCTCAGCACATCGAAAGGTCCGGCCGAAGGGTCGGAAATCCGCACGGGGTGCTCTTTCCCGCCGGGGCGCGGGTGCTGCGCCGATGTCTCCGTGGCCCCATCCGAGTTCATCCCGCGGGCCCACCCGCCCCTATGGCCGGACGACGTGCAGCGTCGGCTCATAGGTCGAAAAGGGATGCAGTCTTCGCGTCGGCCCGTCAATCACCAATGATTCCGCCGTCAGTACCGCCCCGTTGAACAACCGCCACGTGATATCCGCGGCCTGAAGGCCCTCTGCAGCGCCGAATTCGATCACTGCGCCGACGCGCGCCGTCCACGCCCCAAGCCGCGCGGGCGCGCAGGCCGTGTCAACGCCCGTATCACACGGTCCGAGGAAACACAACCGAATCGAATCCGCCGTGCGAGCCTGCCCGTTGAGGCTTACGGATGCACATTGATTCAGGACGCGCTCGAGCCGGGGCGCGGCCGCGGTCTGCTCGGCGATCTCGACAAAGTCCGCGTCGTGCCTCGGCACCGGCACCCATGTTTCCATCAGCGGGAGCGGTACGTGCACCTCTAACTCGATACGATGACCTTCAAGCCGGATCACCGCCTGCACCGCCTCGAAGCGATGCTGCGCAAGATGCTGTTCCAGCGAATCTTGGCCGACCGGCTCGGCCGCCTCCGGTCCGCCGGGCCACTCAAATTCAAGCGTCTCGGCGTTTCCGCCGGCGCTGAGACGAATCGTCCGCTCACGCTGTGCCGGCGACTGCCGCACCAGCAGGGCATACTGCGTCGGGAGTCCTGCCGGGCCGGCGGCCGGCTCCTGCCGAAACGTAAGAATCCGTGGCGGCGCGGACAGCCGGTACTCGATCCAATATTCCGCACGGACGCGGCGCAGTCCTTGTGGGTCAAGAGAGGCGCCGTCCGCATCTGTAAGCCGCGCGCCCGTCAGCCGGCCGGCGAGCCGCGCCCCGTCCGCGCCGCGCAACACGATGGACTGTATCAATTCCGCCGCCTTTTCGTCGAATATCCCCCGCAGCCGCGCGGCGTCCAGCCCGCCGCGATCGTGGTATGCCGGCGCGCCATGCACCAGTTCCTCGCCGCTCACGCGAATCGTTGCCACAACTCTCGAGGCTTCCACCGTGACAACGCCGCGACTCACCGAGATCGGATGCCCGCCGGCCGTAGATTCAACGAGTAGCCCGAAAGCCACCGCGAAAACGGCGCACGGAACGCATCCCGCGCGCGCATTCGCCGCACCCGTTCGCCGCAGCGACAGGCTATTCCACGTCGCCCGGGCGCGCCTCATAGACGTCGATCTCCGTAAAGAACGTGCCGTATCCCATGTTTTCCGCCAAGAAAAGCAGGTGACGGAACGGCCCGATCGATCCGGCCTTCGCACGGATGCTTGCCCCCTGTGCGCCTCCGCCGCCCAGGTTGCGCGAGTCCACCACCGCGATAAGCGTCCATCCTTTGTGCTCGCCCGGTGCAAAGCCCGGCGCCGGCATCGTCTCGTCGATTGCGCCCCACAGGGAGTAATACTGCGTCGCCCGCCCGCCCCAGTGGCGCGAATAGGTGTTCACACGATCAATGGCGACCGGTCGTCCCATGTCGATATAGAACCGCCCTTCGCCGTCGTACCAGACCGACCGCTGCGTATCGTCGCGGCTCTGAGCCTGCTCGCCGTCGCTCAGCCGCGGTAGCGCGTCGCCCTCCGCGCCCGAATCGGCATGCGGCACCCACGCCCCGCCGCCATCGAAGTAGCGGAACTTCAGACCCCGACCTGAAGCACGGTCGATCGCGTCGTCCGTGCGCGGCGGACCCATCACCAGGCTTTCAAAGTCTTCCTGCCTATCCAGAACGACGTCGGCGATCGGCTCGATTCCATCGAAGACGCGCGGCGGCTCCGGCGGATAGGCGTGCCGGAGCTCCACCGGGCCGCGATCCGAGAAATCATCGTAAAGTGCCGCCGCCGGCCGCGCGGGCAGGTACCCCTTTTGCGTAAGCGTCATCGCCAGCAGCTTGATCTCCGGCTCGTTCGGCAGCGTAACGTTCTTCGATCCCTTCGGAACGTCAAAGTCGTACTTGTAGAGATAACTGAACCGATACGCCTCATTTCCGAGCTTCGGATGGTGCCGATGTGTGCAGAACCACGCGATCGTGTCGCGCTTGATATATCCCGGGGTAATCGCCGTCACCCGTCCGTCGCAGTAATGATCCACCTCGTCGAACGGCCGGTCCCACACGCGGTCGTCGAACTGCCCGATGAAGCCCGTCCACGATTGAACCTTGAGCGGGACAGGATTCCCGCCGATTCGCATTTCGCCCGCCGCGTCCATTGCGGCGGCCGCCAGAAAATGCATGCGATCAAAGCCGCCTGATGGCAATTCGATCGTCTGACCTTTGCAGGCAACCGCGTTCTTCTCGCCGGGTGCGGACGACCCGAGCCGGAAAACGACGCCCTCGCTCGTCACCGAACCAGGCAGCATCTCGCCGGGAATCGACCGGCCCTCGGTATCAATTCGGCCGTCGGCCCGATCGGCGTCGAGACTCACCACGTCCTCGTCAAAGGGAAGCGTTACCGGGACGCACTCCGGCGGTTTCAGAGCGACCGGCGCGGAGGCCGGCTTCAGCGCAAAGGCCCTCGGGCTGTTTGGCGTCATGTCGAGCACCAGCCCGCCGACATCCACTTTCGCCTCGCCGATGCGCCGCTCCTGACCATCGACCTCGTATGCGGCGATGATCGGCACATTGAACGTGAGCCGCACGTTCTTCGCATCGCGTCCCCACAGTTCCTGTAGCCGCACAATGATTGCATCGCCCTCCTCGGCGCGCTTGATCGCCCGGTCATCAACCTGTTCCGTATTCAGCTCCGCCCACGAAAGAGAACGCCCCAGCGGCCCGTCGTGCGCATCCACCTGAAACGGAATTAACGGCTGGTTCAGCCGCCTCGCCTCCCTGTCCGTACCGCCCGCCCGCCAGTCTCCCTCGTGGCCGAAAACGGCATACGTCATGTCGTGCCGGCCCCAATCCTGGCTATGCTGATCGAGATACGCATTCCGCACGCCCGGCGTATAGAGCAGCGTCAGTCGCAGGACATTGTCCGCCGGCTTGTCCGAGCCGTACTTGGAGTCTTCCAGAATGGAGACGCCGAACTCGCCGGAACTGTCCGTCAGATCGATCCATTCGTGCGAGGGCACTTCGTACTTGATCGGCTCATTGTTGCCGCGTTCGATCGTCCCCATACCCCAGTTGTACGTTGCAAGCGGGTTGGCGGCCTTCAGCGGAAAAGCCGCCTTCAGCGCGCACTCCGTCGACTGCCAGTCGACATGCGTGCGAAACTCAATGCGCCTGCCCGCCTCTCCGCGGGCCAGGCAGATTCGCTGCGTGATGATTGAATCGCGTGCCCGCCGGGTCACCTTTATCACTATGCGAACCGGCCCGCGCTCGACGACAAACTCCGACGGCCCCGCGACAGCGCCGATGGGCGGCTTCTCGCGATCGGCCCAGTCCATGTTCCACGCCGGCCAGTTCTTCGGCTTCTCGCCGGTGAAGACAAGCTGCGCCGGCCCGGAGAGCAGCTCGCGCCCCCCACCGCTCTCGTGAACGATGCTCGCCACGTCCCCCGCGTCATTCAGTGACAGGCGATAATGCTCGTTCTCAAGAACGCGCTTGCTGATCGTTGGTCCTCGGCCGTCATCAAACCCTTCGGCCGCCGGGCGGACATCAAATACTGACCAGCCCAGGGACGGCACGCGGGCCGGAAACACCACGCCGATGGCGCTGCCGCTTCGCCAGTTAATCTGCGACGGAACCTCGTCGCCGTTCGGGTCAAACACCCGCACAGACTTGGGCGGCGGCTCGGCAAACTCCACTTTGGCCTCCACGACGTCCTCGCGCGAAAACGCGAGCGGGTTGTACACAAGCAGTGCCTTCCCCTTGACCCGCGTGTCCATCGCCCGAGCAACCGCCCCCGCGCTGTCCGCCAGGACCGCCGCAAAGCCGTTCATGGCCACGATCTCATCATTCCACGAATACGTGTACGCCCGCGGAATACTCGTCCCCGGCAGAATGTCGTGCATCTGGTTGGCCAGCAGCCGGACCCATGACCGGTTCAGCTTTTCGCGCGGATACGCCGCGCCGCCCAGCCAGTCCGCGACGACCGCCGCGCGCTCCGCGGCGTCGGCGAGAATCTCCCCTTTTCGGTTCCAGCGCTTCATATACGCCTGCGAGGTCAGCGTGCCGGCCGAATGCTCCGTCAACAGGAGATCGCCCTTGTATCTCGGCAGCCGCGCGGCCTGTTCGTCCGAAATGTCCTTGTACAACTGGTCCGATGCCGCCAGGACGACACGGATCGGCCCGTCCTTCGCCCGCGCGCTGTCCACGTAATTTCGCACGTCCTCGTCGCGCGGCGCGCCGCCCATGTCGCCGACGCCGTAATAGTGATAATCCGCGAAGACGCCGTACTTCCGCCCGTTCTCGGCGACGCGATTGGCCCACTCCTCGTTCGTGTGCACCGGCCCCTCAATCGCCCCGACGTACGGACCTGGGTCCAGCGCCGCGATGATCCCCCTGCCGTCCAGGCCTTCCCAGACGCCGATCTTGAACGGGATCCCCATCGCCGAACCCCACGTCAGCTTCTGGGTGGAAAAGCCCTTCAACCCGCAATGCGCCCAGATGCTCGGCATCGACGCCGGAAACCCGAAGCAGTCGGGCAGCATGAAGTCGACGCTCTCCTTGCCGAACTCGCGCCGGAAGTAAGCATTGCCATAGAGTACCTGGCGGATGATCGCCTCGGGAGACGGAACATTGACATCCCCCTCATCCACCGACGAGCCCGACACGAACCAGCGGTCCTTCGCGATGTATTCCCTCAGCCGTTGATATTGCTCCGGGTAATACTCCTTCATCATTTCGTAGCGTACCGACCCTGTGAAGTTGAAGACGTAGTCCGGGTACTTCTCGAACAGCGCGAAGTTCTGTTCGAGCGTGTCGCGGATGTACCGGTCGATCGTCGTGCAGAAGTCCCACCGCCACTGCGTATCAAGATGGGCGTAGCCCACGCAGTAGAGCACACGGTCCTTCGAGAGATCGGGCCGTGCCGCCACGTCCTCCGCGACGGCGATCCCTCCCGATGAGAACATGATTTTCACCGCCACGATGAACGCAATCGCGAATCGTCGCATGCCGGGACCTCCGCGCCAGTGAGCCTGAATCCGCGCGGACGGCATTGTAAAGGATCATCTCGCGACGCGCGAGCCGCCCGGCCCTTATAATCGCGGCATGTCCGGCAGCGCCCTTCGCGTCACGGTTCTCGGCTCCGGCACGTCGCACGGCGTGCCCATGATCGCCTGCACGTGCGAAGTGTGCACATCCTCCGATCCGCGCGATCGCCGCACCCGGCCCAGCATCATGATCTCCTTCGACGACGCCTGCCTGCTGGTCGACACGTCGCCCGAACTGCGCCTTCAGTGCCTCGCGAACCGCGTCGCCCGCGTCGACGCCGTTCTCTACACCCACCACCACATTGATCACGTCGCCGGGCTCGACGACCTGCGCCGCTTCAACTGGATTCAGGACCAGGCGATCCCGTGCTACGGACAGGCCGCCACCCTCGAACGACTGCGCTCGATGTTCGCCTACGTGTTCGACCCGGACATGGAATATCCTTCCGCCATCCCCCGCCTGTCGCTGACCGAAATCCGCGGGCCATTCGAGTTTGCCGGCCGGACGATCACGCCGATTCCGCTTCTGCACGGCAGCATGCCGGTGCTCGGCTTCCGCGTGGGAGATTTCGCCTATTGCACCGACGTCAGCACGATCCCGGACGAATCGTGGCCTCTCCTGGCCGGCCTGGACACCCTCATTCTCGACGCCCTCCGCAAGCGGCCGCACCCCACCCATTTCAATCTTGAACAGGCCGTGGACCACGCGCGGAGGATCGGCGCGCGGCGAACCTGGTTCACGCACATCGCCCATGAACTTCCGCACGAGGAAACCAATCGCGCCCTGCCGCCCGGCATGGCGCTGGCCCACGATGGACTGGTGATTGAGACGGATTGAGCGCCGTCGGCCGACGGGAGCCCCGGCCGGTTAGTAGCGCGGCCCGCCCGTCTTCTGTTTCCGCGACGCGTCTTCAAGGATCTGCTTTTCGCGCTTCGTCAGGCTGCCGATCCCCGTGCGATGAACCTTGTCGAGGATCTGATCAACCGTCGCCTCCAGCTCGGCAAGCTCCCGCCGTTTCGCCTCGATCGTTCGCCGCTGCGCATTGACCCGCCAGTCGTCAATCGCCCGTGTCCACCGATGGCCGCGATATCCATACACGATGCCGAACGCGAGGCCCGCAAGGTGACACGCATCGCCCCCCGCATTCGCCCCGCGCGTGGCGAGGTTGAACACGTAAAGCACGCCGAAGATCACCGCCGCCGTTCGAATCGGCACCGGAAACAGCACGAGGACGACCTGCATCGCCGGGAAAAGAACCGCCACGGCCCCGAGCACTGCCAGGACGCCGCCCGACGCCCCCACGATCGGCACGTCGAAGTCCAGCCAGCCGATCGCGGTCACGAAAACGTACATCAGCACCGAGACAAACCCCGCCACCGTGTAGAAAACAATAAACCGCCGCGTACCGAGGTGCCGCTCCAGCGGCATCCCCAGGAAATACAGCCCAATCATGTTGAAAAGCAGGTGCCCGATGTCGAACTGACTGTGCAGATAGGAAAACGTGAACAGCCGCCATATCTGCCCCCGGAATACCAGATCCGTCCGCATCTCCAGCGCGCTGAAAATCGGACTCTTCGCCCCGCCGGATATCAGGCAGAGCACGAACAAGCCGATGTTAACCAGCGCAATCCATTTGACCGCCGGCCCCGGCGCGGGCAGACCGCCGAACCAGGAACGCAGTCCCCCGCCGCCGCCGCCGTACTGCGGTTCATGGCCGAATGAATAGGGTCGCTGCTCCCAGCTCATTGTTCGCTCGCATTCCTAGCCCGGCCCGCTACCAGCCGCGCGACCGGCGCATCTCGTACCACAGCAGCGTCACCACCGACTTGCCGTCAACAATGCGCCCGTCGCGGACCATTTCCATCACTTCGGACAGCTCTCGCGTTTCGACGTCGATCTCCTCCGTCGGCCCGAGATTCTGCCTCGTCGGGCGAAGGTCTCCTGCCACGAAGGCGGTGATCTTCTCGCTCAGGATGCCGGGCGACGTCAGAAACGCGCACATGCGCTCCATGCGCCCGGCCGCGTGCCCCGTCTCCTCTTCAAGCTCGCGCGCCGCGGCGATCTCCAGGGACTCGCCCGGAATGTCAAGCGTTCCCGCCGGCAGCTCCCAGAGCACCTGCCCCACCGCCGGCCGCCGCTGGCGCAGAATCAGGCACCGCTCCTCATCCAGCATCGGCAGGATTACAACTGCCCCGGGATGGATCACATAGTCGCGGACATGATCGCGTCCGTCGCGACCCACGACCCTCTCCCGAACCACATCGAACTTTCGCGATTTGAGCAGTAGTTCCATGCATTCACCCCGGCGCTCAGAACATCCAGCCGACGCGGATTATAGACCCCTCCCCGGTCCCCGACATCGCCATAACTCCATGAATCAGCGTAGATTGGACGCAGCATCGGCCCCGCCCGGTACCACCCCTGCCGCGGGCGATGGCGCGCAATTGTCCCCCGCCGGCTTCCTGTTACAATACGTGGCTCGGAACGAAAACCTGGTCTACAGCTTCGCAAAGGCAGCGCCATGAAAGAAGGCATACATCCCAAGTATTACAAGTGCACCGTCACCTGTGGTTGCGGACACTCCTTTGAAACCGGCAGCACCAAGGAGAAGATCGCCGTCGAAATCTGCTCAAGTTGCCACCCGTTCTTTACCGGGCAGCAGAAGTTTGTTGACACCGCCGGCCGCGTTGAGAAGTTCCAGAAGAAGTTCGGCGGCAATTACTTCAAGACCGCCGCCAAGAAGGCCCCCGCCGCCAAGTCCTAGCTGGGTTCTCATTCATCCACACGCCGCACCGGGTCGCCGAGATTCTCGCGACCGATTGTGCGGCGTGTTCGTTTCAATGAATCGCGCGAACTACGTCTGACCTCGTGCCGGCCATGTCATGCCGGCCGCCCTGTGCCCCCATGCCCGAGACAATCGCCAATCCCGGATTCCTTGCCAAGCTCGATGAGCTGGCGGCGCGCTACGACGCCCTGACCGAGGAGATGAACCGGCCCGAGACTGCGGCGAACTCCGCGCGCATCGTCAAACTCGCCAAGGAACACGCCAACCTCTCCCGGCTCGTCACCCCCTACCGGGCGTATCTGAAGATATGCGACGAGATTCGCCAGGCCGAGCACATCCTCGCCGACCCGCAGGCCGAAAAGGACATGAAGGAACTGGCGGAACTGGAGATCGAGGAACTGCGCGCGAAGGCCGCCGCGATGATGGAAGGCCTGATCGACGGTCTGATCGGCGGCGACGACGCCAACGTCGATTCGATCATCGTGGAAATCCGTGCCGGCACCGGCGGCGACGAGGCGGCTATCTTTGCCCGCGACCTTTTCGAGATCTACAACCGCTACGCTGCCACGAAGGCCTTCAAGGTCGAGGTGCTCGATCTCTCCACGAACGAGTATGGCGGCTACCGCGAGGTCGTCTTCACGGTCAAGGGGCCGGGAGTCTATACGCACTTTGGTTACGAGGGCGGTGGCCACCGCGTCCAGCGCGTGCCCGTCACCGAGACGCAGGGCCGCATCCACACGTCCGCCGCGACCGTGGCGGTTCTGCCTGAAATCGAGGAGACCGAGATCGACATCGACTGGGACAAGGACGTGCTGGAGCATGTCAGCGCCGCCGGCGGCCCCGGCGGGCAGAATGTCAACAAGGTGGCAACGGCCATTCGCCTCGAACACGTCCCCACCGGCATCATGGTCTCGATGCGCGACGAACGCAGCCAGCACAAGAACCGCGCCAAGGCCCGGCGCATCATGGCCAGCCGCGTCAAGGCCCACTACGAGGAGCAGGAACGCGCTAAGCGGGACTCG
Source organism: Planctomycetota bacterium (assembly GCA_003576905.1). Classification (GTDB taxonomy): domain Bacteria; phylum Planctomycetota; class Phycisphaerae; order UBA1845; family UTPLA1; genus UTPLA1. The sequence goes on from QEVG01000025.1 coordinate 70,750, forward strand.
ACCCGAAAGAGCATGATCGGCTCCGGCAACCGCAACGAACGAATCCGCACCTACAACTACCCCCAGAACCGCTGCACCGACCATCGCTTGAATGAGAACTTCTCGCTGGAGAAGATCAGCAGCGGGGGGTTGGACGAAATGATTCAGGCGCTGCGGCGATTCGACCGGCAACGGCGGCTAGGCTAGAGCATGAGAGCTAAAACGTTACGCCATTGGGAATTAGCGTTGGATTGGATAGATGCGTCCGGCGTTAGTCTTAGGTGATTTTCGCTTGCTATCTACTGGTGCGATCTTACAATACGCCTATCGATTTCCAAATTATGGCAGGGCCAGGTTCGCAATGCGTAAGTCGCCGATCATTGCAAGAACACCAAAAATTTCAATGGTTGCCTGCGTGTTGTTACTCGTCACGGCAATCACTGTGGCACTGCGAGGTCAGGACGACGCTTACGAGAATCAGTACTATGAGTTGCTTAGGCTCAAAGAACAACTAAGTAACAACAAGCCATCCGAGGTAAGACAGACTGCGCAAACAATTGCAAAACGAGTTTACGATGCTTACACAAGAGCTCCCGCAATCTCGTTCGAAGAAAAAACCGAGTACTTCTGGGCTAATCATGGCACAGATCGTTCGAGCCTTCCTCTGGAGGCTTGGCCAGCATATCAAGAGCTATGCCGCGTGAATTATGCTTGTAGTCCTAAGGGCATGCGTGCTCAAGTTTTCTTAGAAAATCGTCCCATCTATCTGTTCGTGCTTCAGAATGGTACTTTTCACGAATTCAGGTGGCCTTGGAATGGCGAACCGGGAATGCAAACTAAGTACAAGTATGATCATTTGGGAAACAACACGCGTCTGAGAATCGCCGTTGATCCGCGGCTACTCTGTGAGATTGGGATATACCGAAATTCCTGGAGCGACCGCATCAATGGGCAAGCCAATGCATTTAAACGTATGATTGATGGCGGCACTTGGATAGGTAAAGCGGCAATCAATGCAGTTGACTGTGATGTTGTATTAAGCATCTTTGACGGCGACTGGGATGTATTTTATGTTGGGCGCAATGGATTCATTATTTGCTGGTTGAAGGTAATGCATCCGACGGATATGCAATATGACAGAATCATTAGCAGAAAGAGTTACCGGGACATTCGGACTGACCCTATTCCCGACAATAGTTTTCTATCGGTTAAGCTACTTCCAAAGGAAGCGGCGAATTGGACTCTGGTGCGGAAGGTGATGTCCCACAATATCTGTAAATAGCGGCGGTCTGGGTAACCTATTCGGGCATGTTCAAGTGCTTTGAAAAGGAGACCCAGACGCCATGAACAGT
>QEVG01000026.1 GCA_003576905.1 Planctomycetota bacterium
GTCGTCCAGTAGTACTTAGCCTTGGAGGGTGGGCCCCCCGGCTTCACGCGGAGTTTCACGACATCCGCGCTACTCTGGGAATCCTCTCAACGGAGAGCAATGATCGTCGCATACGGGACTGTCACCCTGTTTCGTCGGCCTTTCCAGACCGTTCTGCTGATCACGCCTTTGTAACTCCTCGAGGCCCCACAACCCCGGGCACGAAGCCCGGTTTGGGCTAGATCCGCGTTCGCTCGCCGCTACTGACGGAGTCTCGGTTGATTTCCTTTCCTCCAGGTACTGAGATGTTTCAGTTCCCTGGGTGGGCTCTGACACACTATGCATTCGTGCGCCAGTTGCACCGCCTTGCGGCGATGCAGGGTTGCCCCATTCAGAAATCTCCGGATCAAAGCTTGTTTGCCAGCTCCCCGGAGCTTATCGCAGGCTACCACGTCTTTCGTCGCCTCTGGACGCCTAGGCATTCACCATGCACCCTTACGAGCTTGACCACATTTACCAATCGCTGCCAGGCCTGCGGCATCCCGGCGCCCGGAATGAACCGGACGGCGAAGTGCCTTGACCATGACATCAACCGGAAAACGTGACAAGTGTCGCCGTCGGCGCTCCATCCACGTCGATCCGCCGCCGCGGCCTCACGGCCGTTTCGGCAAATCCCTGGATGAAGACTCTTGGAAGATCTCATGATGAGATCGTCACATTCCCCAATCTATTCAGTTGTCAAAGAGCACGGCAAACCGGGCCTTTTCAGGGCCGCAGTCTTCCGTTGAAAGTTCGCCGTTTACCGCGGAAAACACTCAACGGAAAACTGTCCGCCGGTCATACTGACTGGAGCCGACCGGGATCGAACCGGCAACCCCTAGCTTGCAAAGCTAGTGCTCTCCCAATTGAGCTACGGCCCCTTGGTCCGGCAGGCCGCCCTGCATCGAACCGGCCATCGCATTATCTGGGAGCCGCGGGTTCGCCTGGCTCCTTCGATCTCGACCGAGCAACGCTCAGCCGAATCCTTTCGGGCCTCACCCGCCGCTTCGCACCCGAAGGGCGAGCAGCAGGGCGACGATCCCGATCAATATCAACGCACCCCAGTCCATTTCAACGCCGTTCGCGACTGCTCGTGCTGTCGCAGGCCGCTCGTTAATGGGCCCGAGTGGACTCGAACCACTGGCCTCGTCCTTATCAGGGACGCGCTCTAACCAACTGAGCTACGAGCCCTACTCTGGCCAAACTTCTCAAAAAGCCTCGCCCCGGCATCGCGGAAAAATGGGGCGAAAAAAACCACCGGCGATTGCCGGTGGTTTGTCGGTGAACCGATGAACCATCCGTCAGCAATCACGCCGAGGGATCGTATGCAACCGTGCAAGTCCGATGAATCAAACGAGGCCTTTCGGTATCGTTACGCGACCATTCGATCGCTGACCGCTTCCTCAACTTGCAGCACAGTAATGTAGCAGGGCATGCCGTCCTGTCAAGCCCCCTAAAGTCAGTTTTGTTGCCAACTTAGCACGCGGCGTAACCGGTTACAAATAATAAGGATAGCGAATACCCGGCGGGGCCCTCGTGATTTTTTTCTCAAATTCCCGCCCGAGCTTGTATGCCTGCCGAGACGCAGTCGGGCCTCCCGATTAAACTACCTCACGCGACATTCCCGGCGGAACCCCGTACTGCGGTTGTAGCCGGGCCGATTTCTTGATGTTGTTCGGGCCCGCTGGGCGGCGCCCGCGAGTCACCCAGGGATTCAGGAGAAACCAGGCATGCGAAAGACGAAGGATATCAAGCGCAAACGAAAACAGGCGGGCCTCGAATTCAAGAAGGGCAATACCGCCGAGGCCTACAAGATGTGGAGCGAGGCGAAAAAGGAACTCGACGAACTGCGCGGCCGGAACAAGCCTGCCGCGGCGAAGCCCGGCGAGCCGGCGGCCGGTTGACACGCCCCTGCGCCCGCGGCGATGGTGACATTTGTGCGGCACTTCGCCGACCGGAGCGATCTGCACGGCGCGGCTGCGCCGTTTCGGAGAATGGACGCGTGGCGGAGCATTTCGCCGATAGGCTCATTTCGGCCGTTTTGGCTCGAGGGGCGCCGTGCGCAGTGGCGCTCGATCCGGTCTATTCGAGCCTGCCGGCGGAGTTGACCTCGCGCGTCGGCAAGACGGCTCCTGTCGCGGCCGAGCTCTCGGCGATTCTGGAATTCAGCCGGCGTGTCCTGCGCGTGATCGTGTCTCATGTTCCCGTTGTTAAGATCAACTCCGCCTATTTCGAGCGATATCACGCCGACGGCGTTTCGGCGCTCGACGAGTTGATCGCCGAAGCCCGGCGCCTGGGACTGTTGGTCCTGGCCGATGTAAAACGCGGGGATGTCGGACACACGGCGGAAATGTACGCCGACGCGTGCCTTGGCTGGGCGAAGGGGGGCGAGGTTTTTCAGACGGCCGACGCGGTGACGATTAGCGGCTATTTCGGTCGGGACGGGGCTGCGCCGTTCATTGAGTCCGCAAAGCGATCGGGCAAGGGCGTGTTTGTCCTTGTTCGGACTTCTAATCCATCTGCGGCGCACATCCAGGATGTGCAGGCATTGGACGGTCGAAAAGTGCATGAGATTGTGGCCGCACAGGTCGCCCAGTGGGCGGACGCCGACGATGCCATAGGGAAATGCGGCTATTCGCTCGTCGGTGCTGTCGTCGCTACGCGCAATGCCGCAGACGCCCGGCGGCTTCGGGAGATCATGCCGAGATCCATCTTCCTCGTGCCCGGTTACGGCGCGCAGGGCGGACGGCCGGAGGATTTCCAGCCGTATTTCTGCCGTTCAGGCGGTGGCGCGCTGGTCGTGGCGGGACGCTCGGTGATCTTCGCACACTCCGCGCCTGCCTATCGCGACGAATCTGGAAATTCCTGGGAGGAGTGCGTCGAGCGGGCATGCCGCGATTTTGTCGCAGATATCTGCCGCGTAGCGGTATAGGCGCAGCGCGGCGCCAACCCGGACGGGTCGGGTTGTGTCTATAAGCCCATGGGGCTTCCTCGCTTATCGCGGTGACCGCCCGCAACATTATTTGACAGCCCCTGGGCTGCGTTCTAGCATGAACGGTTTGGGAATCATCAGGGTCTCGGCGGGTTGTCCACACTGTGAGGCCGTGAGCATCGCTGGCGACGATTCAGGCAAGACGTATCGGCATGCCGGCGGATTCCCGGCAATGTGCCTGCACAGGTAAGCAACAATTGTGGTCCGCGTGTCTGCGGTTCCGGTCCAAGAGTACGAGGAAGAAAAATGACTGGTCGAAACGTGGTCGGAATGGTGGCCGGGTTGAGCGTCTGCATCTTTTCCGGGCTCGTTGCAGCCGACGAGAAAGCAAAAATGAGTGACGAGAAGCCGAAGATCGCGGATCGAGCCTATGTCCGAATGACCACGACCGAGGGCGATATCGTCCTCGAGCTGAACCGCGAGAAGGCGCCGGTCACGGTCGAGAATTTTCTCGGCTACGTCCAGGATGGCTTTTATGAAGGCACGATGTTTCATCGAGTCATCAAAAACTTCATGATTCAGGGGGGCGGCATGGAGCCGGGTTACAAGCTCAAACCCACCAAGGCGAAGATCAAGAACGAGGCGAACAACGGCCTTCAGAACGTCCGCGGGACTATCGCCATGGCGCGCACCGGCGACCCTCATTCCGCGACGAGCCAGTTCTTCATCAACGTGGTCGACAATGCCATGCTGAACCACCAGAACGAGTCGGCAGGCGGTTGGGGCTACTGCGTCTTCGGGAAGGTTATCGACGGCATGGACGTGGTGGACAAGATCCGCAACACGCCTGTTGAAATGGATCCGCAGGCGGACGGTCGCCAGCCGGCGGCTCCCGTTACGCCGATTTTGATCAAGAAGATGACGATTCTGAACATCGAGGAAGTCAAGTCGCTCGTTGAAGCGGAGCGGAAGCGAGTCGCGGAACTTGAGAAACAGGCACAATTGGAGAAACAGCGAGATATGGATGCAGCAAAGGCACTCGTGCAGTCCCGCGGCGTCGATCCTTCAAAGGGCGTGACGAAGCCCAGCGGCTTGTGGCATGTGGACGCCGTAGAGGGAACCGGGCCTGCCCCGACCAAGACGACTGATCGGGTAAAGGTTCACTACACTGGTTGGCTAACGAACGGGAATAAGTTCGACTCCTCGGTGGATCGCGGCGAGCCTATTTCCTTCGGCCTGAACAAGGTGATCAAGGGCTGGACCGAAGGCGTGGGAAGCATGAAGGTGGGCGGCAAGCGATTGCTGATAATCCCGCCGGACCTGGCCTACGGCGCGGCCGGTCGACCGGGCATTCCCCCCAACTCGACGCTTGTTTTCGAGGTCGAACTCCTCGGAATCAACGAATAGCTCTTCGCTCATGTCGAGTGCGCTCCGGGCTCAGAAAGTCCTGACAGCGATCCAGCGCGAACTCCGCGCCGGCAGGCCGCGCGACGCCGCGCGAATCATTGTGGATGCCGTGGACCGCCGCATCGTCCGAGGTGATTCGGAGTTGCCTCGGCTGCTGGCCCGCGTGCTGGGAAAGGGCGGATTCACTCGGCTTATTCAGGGATTCGCGACGTATCCCTGCTTTTATTGCGAGCGCGGGTTATTCAAGTGCCATTTCTGTCGGGGCAAGGGCGCATCGCAAGGGGGCTGGGTATGCGAGCCCTGTTTCGGTCTCGGTGTCGCTCGCTGCGAGTTCTGCGACGGCGCGGGCTGGGCCACGTACAACTTCGTTCCAGATTCCCTGCGGCTCGCAGTTGCAATCCGTCGTACCTCGATGGCGTCCACATTCCTGAAGGGGGAACTCAAAAACGTGCGGCTTTCGGCCGGCGCAGCCCGCTCAGGCGTTGCAAAGCACATCCTGGAGCTCAATCGGCTGGCCGGCGTGTTTGAGAATGCAGCGGACATCTGTCGGCGGCTGTCCGAATCGGAGCCGAGGTCGCGCGAAGTCCTCCGGCGGATTCGCTCCCGGTGCGCGATCGCTTGGAAGAGCATTCTTCCGAGATTGAAGGATCTTTCGCTGCAGCTGGCCGAGATAGAGTCGAAAGAGCTTCAGCGTGCCCGCTCGACGGCACAATCGCAGCGGATCGAGCGAAGGGCTCGCTATTACGCACGCGCAGCCACGTCGGGCCAGTTTGCGGGTACCTCGCTGGATCACCCCTTCCTTTCGCGCTCTCGATGAAAATGCGCATGAGATCAGGCCGCTTGCGTCTGCCCGGTAGGACGCACAAGGGCGACAATCTTGTCCCCGGGCTGAGGTGAAACCGCCTTGTCAAGCGTTTCGAATAACAGCTTGTTCTCGGGGCGGATGACGCACAGCGGAAGCGTGTCGGCGCCGTACATCTGATTGAACGCTGCATAGTCAAAGCTCGCCGTCAGGTTGGTCACCTTGACGACATCTCCCCGCGCCAGCCGCTCCTCGATGTGCGTGTAGGCCGCATGACTGTTGAAGAGCAGCCGCCCCTGGAGGTGCTTGTCGAGATCGTCGCGGCCGGGCGTACGCGTGCGGGGGACGAACTGATACGCCTCGGACATGCCAAAAACCTTGGAAAACCTCTGAACCGCCAGCACGTTGACGTGGTCATTCGGCGTCATCGCCAGGATCCGGCCGATCCCCGCCAGGTTGAGGTCGTCGATTGTGCGTTCACCGAGAATGCTGCCGAGGTAGGTCGGAACGCCCGTGAGCCGGGCAGCGGAAATATTCGACGGGTTGTTGTCGACGACCAGCACCTTGAAGCCTGATTCCATGAGAGCCTTAGCCAGGGCGACCCCGAAAGGGTGAGCACCGAGAAGGAGCGCACCTTGCGGGTCGCGCTCGGCCAGGCCGAGCCTTCGGGCCAGCGGGGCGGCGGTCAGCCCATAAAGCAGTACGGTGCAGACAATGACGGCGAAGGTCATGGGTATGAGCAATCGCGCCTGAGAGAAGCCCTTTTGCTCGAGGTCCAGAGCGAAGATGGATGCAACCGAGGCGGCAACGATGCCGCGCGGCGCCATCCACGACAGAAAAAGACGCTCGCGGAATTGAAGGCTGCTGCCCAGGGTTGAGACAAGCACACACAGCGGCCGCGCGACGAAGATCATTATGAGCACGAAGAGGATCGACTGCGGGCCGACCGATCTCAGGTCGTCGAGAGTCAGCCGCGCGCTGAGGATAATGAACAGGGCGGCGATGAGGAGGACACGCAGGTTCTCCTTGAACTCCACAATATGGCGGATATCGGCCCTTTTTTGATTGCCGAGGACGATTCCCATGATGGTCACCGCGAGAAGGCCGGATTCAGGTTGTACGAGGTTTGCCCCGACAAATGCAGTGACGACCAGGGTGATGGCGACGGAGTTCTGAAGGTATTGCGGAATCCAGAAATTGATGATGGATGTGGCCAGAAGGCGCGCCGCGACATAACCAAGGCCGCCCCCGATGACAACAGTCTTCAGCAGACCGATGGCGAAATGCGCCGGCGCATCGCTGAGCCGGCCGCCGAGCAGGACTTCGAAAACGAGTACCGCCAGGAGGGCGCCGATTGGATCGATGACGATGCCTTCCCATTTCAGGATCGCGCCGACCGGACCCTGGGGCCGGATGTAACGAAGCATCGGCTGAATCACGGTTGGTCCGGTCACCGTGAGGATCGCTCCAAGCAGCACGGCGAGTTGAAATTCGAGTCCAACGACCAGGTACGCCGCGGCGGCGGCAATGACCCACGTGGCCAGGAGTCCGAGGGTGACGAGATTGCGGACGACAACGCCCTGTCCGCGCAACTCGGAAAAATCGAGCGAGAGTCCTCCTTCGAACAGGATCAGGGCGACGGAAATGGCCACGAACGGCCTCAACATGCCGCCGAACATCTCGTCGGGGGAGACGAAGTTCGTGACGGGGCCCGCCACGAATCCACAGATCAGCAGGAGCAGAATGGACGGCAGGCGCAGCCGCCAGGCAAGCCACTGCGCAGCGCCGCCAAGAACAATGATTCCTGTGAGCCCGATCATGACGGGCTGCGCGGCTGCCACGATGTAAGCCGGCTCATTCATTCAAAGCGTGATTCTCGGCGGCGAAGCTCGGTGCGTCCAGCGCCACGGTGCCGCGCAGCGTGGCCCAGAGCAAGGCGACTCGCCATTGCTTGCCAACATTGCCGATCATGGCAAGAATGGTCGGGCGGCCAAAGTGCGATGTGTCGTGCCGAACGGGGCGCCTCATGCAGCTGATAATCTTTGAAGACGCGGGCTTCAGGAACCTGTTGCCGCTGGTGTACAGCCGGTGCACGTTTAATCTGCGATGCGGGTTCAACAACCTCCTCGACAAGATCGAATCGGCGATGGGGCGCACCGCCGAGTCCGTTTTTGTGCGAAAGGAACTGGCCGCCGTCATCGCCGAGCGGCAGACGCGACGCGTCAATCAGCCGGCCACGTCGGATGATCAGCTCTGGGTCAACGGGCGGCTGCTTCTTCGCGAGCGTCTGGATCTGCCGCACGGCGCGGCCGCCTGGCGCGGTGACGCACTCGTTGCCGCCCGGCTTGATCGCGCGGCGGCGTCGCGCCTGGCCCCGGAACTATTGCTGGACACGGTTAAGCTAAGAGCGGCACTTGCGACCTGTGCGGCGGCCGAAGTGCCTTCGTCTTTGGGAGACATCATTGAATTCCCCTGGCAGCTCGTTCAGCAAAACTCGGGAGAGATTATGCGCCAGTGCGGGCAAACCGAAATGAGGGTTTCCGGGGCAGTTGATGCGGGGGCGACGCTCCTCAACCCCGACTCCATCCATATCGGCGAGGGGGTGCGCGTGAAGGCCGGCGCGGTCCTCGACGCGGAATCGGGTCCAATATATGTCGCAAACAATGTCACGATTCATCCCTGCGCTGTCGTACAGGGGCCGTGCTACATCGGCGAGGGCTGCACAATTCTGCCGGGTACGTCGTTGCGGGCCGGTTGCAGTGTTGGCATGGTCTGCAAGATCGGCGGCGAGATCGAGGGGACGATCTTCCACGGCTACAGCAACAAGCAACATGACGGGTTCATCGGCCACTCCTACGTTGGAGAATGGGTCAACCTCGGCGCCGATACCGTTGGAAGCGACCTGAAGAACACATACGGCACGGTGCGCGTTCCGATCAACGGCAGGCCGATCGATACGGGCGAGCGATTCGTCGGCGCCTTCATCGGCGATCATACGAAGACCGCGATTCGCACAACGCTTCCGACAGGCTGCGTTATCGGTTACGCATGCAACGTCGCTGTAAGCGGTTTTGCCCCGACCTTTGTGCCGAGTTTTTCATGGGTGACGGACAAGGGCCGAGCGATCAACGAACCGCAGAAGGCGCTGGCCGTCGCCCGGACCGTAGTGGCGCGCAGAAACCGCAAATATTCGCCGGCGGAGGAGGCGCTCTTCTTGTCGGTCCAGCGGACGGCGGATGAGATTGAAGTCGTTTGACTTTTCTATTCGCTCGAACTTTCTTCGTACGTCGCCTTCATCGTATCAGTAGACGCCGTGTCGGCCGGCGACGCAGGCCGCGCCTGTTCGGCCATCATGTCGGGGACCGACGGACCGCCCGTAGTTGACTTGGCAATAAGGTAGTAAAGCTTGCCCTCACTGTAAGTGAAGCCGGCGTGCTTTCCCGCCTCGTCACCGACTCCCATGTAGATGTCCGTCCGGCCAGGCGCGCGGATGGCCGCACCACGATCCTGGTCGAGCACGAACGCGCGGAAGGGCCGCATGGACTCGCCAGGCACAAGAGGCACGCGCGTATCAAGAAAGGCAATCGCCGCGCGCGGGAAGATCTCCTTATCCGTGGCGATGCTGTGGTACGGCGTAACGCGCTCGCCGAGGCATCCGTACGGCCCGCCCTGCGCTTCGTTGAAAAACACATAGCGCTCATTCTGATACAGGTAGGTCTCAAGGTCGTCGGGGTTCTCCTGGAAATACCGAATCATCGTGTCAAGCGACAGGCGGTTCTTGGCGATCTTGCCGTCGGCGACGAGCATCTTTCCGATCGACTTGTAATCCCTGCCGTTGTGGCCGGCATAGCCAATCTCGTAGAGTGTTCCGTCGGGCAGTCGAATGAATCCGGAACCCTGGACGGTGAAAACGTACGTCTGGAATCGGTCGCCAAGCCACGCGATCTCGTTGCCGGCCAGCATCCCGCTCGTTTCAATCTCTTCGCGGGTCGCATAGGCGCCGCCCACCGGGTTGCCCTCTTCATCCTTCTGGAGATCGGGCGGTAGTTTGTAGAGCGGATACTTGAACTGTTCGGTGGGTTCCTTGCTCCCGTCGAAAATGGGCGAGTAGTAGCCGGTGAAGAGCACGGTGCCTTCGTCGTCGCACCCAATCGACATGTACACGTCGAAATTGTCGCGAATCAGCTGATCGAGCATCTCCGGCGTGCTGGCCTGATCCAGCGTCTGGTTAAACTGGTTCAGGCTGGCGAGGACCTGCTCGTGTGTGATCGGACCGAGCGGGTAGTACTTCCGGCTCGACGGCTTGTTCATGTAATTGATGCTCGCGGCAATGGCCTCGCGCAGGCCCACTCCCTTGGCCTTGTACCACGCGTCCTTGAAATCGGGATATTCGGTCGGGTCCAGCTTTCGCAGGGCGAACTGCCCCGGAGGGAGGGGTCTGTCATAGTCCTTGGTGATGTCGACGATCGGGATTGGCTCGGGCTTTTCGCAACCCGTGCTGGCGACGGCGACGATCGAGGCAAAAATGAAGAGTGCGAACCTGGCCGGCATGTCATGACTCCTTTCAACGCGTGGACCGGATTCCTTCCCGGCCGACTTCGGGGGCGGTCAGCATACCCTTCGCCGAGTGTATCTGGTGAATGCCGCCCCTGCAATGAATTTCGGAAGTTTCGGGCATCTGACGCGAGCGCGGTTCGGGGGTCGGGGACTCGCTTCGTTGCGTCGGCAGGTTGAATCCGCACGTGCAACGGGCTGGAAGGGCGCCGAAAACCAATGGTTTCCGGCACTTTCCAGCCCGCACGCGACCTTGGTCGCATCTTTCCCCTTCGGAAAGCATCTGTTGGCGGCCGTTTCCGCTATCCCCCGGACCGGCAGCCGGGGATTGGCATCGTTCAGCGCGTTACCGACCCGGCGGAGTCGGGCAACTCTTCTCCTGCGTGCCCGGAATGCTCTGGACAAGCTGGAGCTTTTCAAGATCGCCTCGCATGACGATCAGGCCGCAGGACCGGCACATCTGTCCGGTGATAGCAATGTCGGCGGTGTGAAAGGTCATGAACTTCACGCCCACCGGACGAAAATGCAGTGTCCCCGTGGACTGCATGGAACCCGGCACAAGATTCGTTTCGCCGCAGGAGGGACAGGCGATAGGCTTCATGGGTAGCTCCGTCGAAGTTTTTTGCTGTCGCCCCTGGCCGTTCATATCCGAACGATGCTCAGGCGACCGGCACGGCCTCGCGTGGTCCACTGCGAGTACACGCACGCTAGATCGGTCCGTCTGCGATACGGGTTGAATGGCATCGGTGAATCACGCAAAGACTTTCCCGGGCAGGTCCGCATACAGGCAGACGCATGGCGGAGGAGTCGGGGTCGGTAATCGGAAGCGAGGCAATCGATCAACACGGGGCGGTCCAAACGGGGCTCTGTCACCCGACGGGAAGGTGCAAAAAACTGCGATTGGCCGGCTTTTTTCAATGGGGATCGGTTTTTTGCGGCCGATCCTGCCAAGCCGACCAACTTGACTGGCCTCGGCTGTTTCACAATACTTATGAGTACACGCTCGGCAGTGCTTGCGGCTTATGGGGTCCAGGACGGTAAAGGCCCTGCTGCCGGTTCTCCTCGCTATACTGTCTCGCCCGTGCGCCCTGAAGTGGGAGTAATACCCTTGATTCGACGGTTAAATGTTTCGCTGGCGCTGATGGTCGCACTACCGGGAATCAGCGCTTGTCTTCCAGGTCTGTTCCCCTCCGACGGCCTGCCCAATGGCGTCCAGATCGGAAACTCATTCGGCTCGGCGCCGATTCTGCCCCTGGATGCTTCCGGCAAGGCATCGTTTTCATCCGCGATTACCGGCGCCAAGGTGGACATCGTGGACCTCGGTCCGGTTGCGCCGGGCGACCGCATCATTGTTACGGTCAAGCCCTCGGCGGGCAGCATGCTCGACCCGGTGGCGGCGCTTTTTGATGCGAGCGAGGAGCTGTTCGCGCTGAATGACGACGTCAATTTCGACCAGGGCCAGATTGACTCGGCGATCGACGATATCGTCCGAACCGCCAGTTCGAAGATGTATTTCGCAATCATCAAGTTCCCGCTCGGCAATCAGGAGGGGGCCTACGACGCGACCGTCGAGATTCAGCGCGGACAGGCCATTCCAGCGCCGCAATCACAGATTCTTTACCTGAACTTTGCCGGCGGGTCGGTTACGATTCCCAGCGAGGGAACGATCAACGTCGGCGCATTCGACGCCGCGGACATAGATGCGACGTATGCAGGGCAGACGGCCGTCATCAAGACGGCGATCGTAAACACCGTTCGAAATCGCTTCGTCGGCACCAGCCTCCAGGTTGTCACCAGCGATGAAGTCCCGCCGCCGGGTCCGCCGGGCTGCTTCAGCACCGTCTTGTTCGGCGGCTTCTCCGGGACCAAGTTCGGCGTTGCACAATCCGTGGATCAAAGCAATCGAGACCGGTGCGACGACGCGATTGTCTTTACCGAGCGATTCAATGAGCCCTTCGCGAGCGATCCGACGCCCGAAGGAATGGGGCTGGCCATCGGCCATGTCGCCGCTCACGAGGCGGGCCACCTCCTGGGCCTCAATCACGTCGCCGACGTCACCGACCTCATGGACACGACCGGCTCGGCGAGCACGCTTCTCGTTACTCAGATATTCAAGACATCGCAGCTGGCCGGCAGCGTCTTTCCGATCGGCGTACAGAACGGGCCAGCGATGCTTTCACGCGTGGTGCCCTGAGAATACGAAAACGCCGACGACGAGCGGTCAACTCGTTGCCGGCGTTCAATTCGATTCGCTCGCTTTGAAACGAACTGGGGTTATTCACATTCCCGCGCAGCACGCAGCCGAGTCTCCGCAACACGCGGTGGAATTACACTTCATTCGGCAGAGCTTCTGGGTCTTGCCTTCGTGCGTGATTTCAAGGCAGTCGCCGGTCACCTTGGCCGTGTAGTCGCGCTTCGCATCCTTGGTGCACAAAGTCAGCTTGTCGCCGGTCATCTTGTAGCAGCCCGACATCATATGAGATTTTCCGCCGCCGTAATCGGCATTGGCCGTAAAGGTGCCGTCATGACAGAACGTGACGCCGGCGATCGGGTGATCGGGACCGGCCGGGCCCGAGGCCTGCCATGTGCCGGAAAGTGGCCCTCCACAGCCGGCAAGCAATGAAGTCAGAGCCAGGCTGACGACACACATTCGCGTTCGCATGTTCAAAACTCCTGCGACAAAGTGAAATTATGGGTACGCCGGCAGACGCGTCCGGCGGGAATACATTGTGAAACGTTCATGCATGATGTCAAGAGAATTGTCGGTCGGATGGCGGCCGCGCGCCGAGCCAGGGTGCGCCACGCGATTGTCAGGGTCTTTCGACGGCGGAAATTGCGCGAGTGGAGACGCCGACTCCGCGGCTTTCCGGCGCGGCCGTCGCCGATCGGGACTTCGAAAGGAGGCCGGACGGACGGGCAAACACGAACAGCACGAAGATCGAACATACCGCGATGCAGGCCTTCAATGCCGCGCAGGGGGAGGCAACCACGCGGCGAGACGCGTCCGAGGCCGGGCGGAGATAACAGGCGCCGACGATGCGCAGATAGTACGCAGCGGCTACCGCGGAATTGAGCACGCCGATGACCACCAGGGCGATCATCGCGCCATGGCGGGGCGACTCCGACGCGGCCGATAGTGCCGCACTGAAGACATAAAGCTTGCCGAAAAACCCGCCGGTAGGGGGCATTCCCATCAGGCTGAGCACGCAGATCGCAAGACAAAGTGCGGCCCAGGGATGGCGGCTGCCCGCGCCGGCCAGGTCGTCGAGCGTTTCGACCGAGTCTTCTTCATCCTCGCCGGGCTTTCGGAAGTACGTGATCGCGGCGAAGGCGCCGAGATTCATCACGGCATAGATTGCCATGTAGAAAAGCAGAGCGGAAATGCCATCGGAGAGCGGGCCCGTATTCTTGCCGAGCGCCGCGGGACCGGCCACGAGGCCGACCAGCATGTAGCCGGAATGGGCGACGCTGGAGTACGCGAGCATCCGCTTTACGTTCTGCTGCATCAGGGCAAGCGTGTTGCCGACAATCATCGTGAGCGACGCCATCGCCCATAGAAGCCAGAACAGCCCGTCGCCGAAGTTCCAGCCGGTGAGCGAGAGGATGCGGATAATGGCGAGAAAGCCGGCAAATTTCGGTACGAAACCGAGCATGCCGGTAACCGGCGATGCCGCTCCCTGGTAGACGTCGGCGACGTAGAAGTGAAGCGGCACCCCGGCGAGCTTGAATGCAAGGCCGCCGATGGAAAGCAGAAGCCCCAGGATGATGAACTTGTCGGCCGCCTGCGATGGAAGCTCGAGATAGTTGGCGATCGAGGTTTCTCCGGTGGCTTGTGCGAAGAGCTGGGTCGTTCCCGCCCCTCCGTATAGAAACGAGAAACCATACAACATGATCGCGGCGGCAAATGCGCCGAGGAAAAAGTATTTACCGGTGGCCTCCTGCGCCCGCAGGTCGCGCCGCGACAGGCCGATCAGGATATAGGTTGGGACACTGACCAGCTCGAGGGCCAGAAAGAGGAGAATGAGATCGTTGGCCAAACTCACCAGGCTGATGCCGGCGAGCGAAAAGAGCAGCAGGCTGAAGAATTCCGCACGCTCCTGCGCCTCCGGGACGCTTCGGCAGGACAGCAAGACGAGAAACCCCACGCCGAACGTAACGACGCGGGTGTAATGAACAAGCGTATCGTAATGAAGTGAAGGGGCGGAATCGGTCGTCTCGCGCGTCAGGGTCCACCACAGGGCCGCGCCGAGGACCATGAATGCGATGTTTGATGCGGCGTTCGATCCGCCGGGCGTCCGGCCGAGACCGGTCATCAGGATAACCGCCGCGCCGGTGATCAGAATGATCTCGGGGATCAGGACCTGAAGCATTGCCGCGCCGTCAGGGATCATCGCAGGACCTCCATGGCGGCTTCGGGATTTCCGGTGTCTTCGCGAGCCGGCGAATCAGTCAAAAGGACGGGCACCGTCGCCCTCCGCGGCAGTCTGTCGTCTTTCGTCCCGGGCAGCACTCCGCGATCGTCGCCGAAGTTCCGCAGGACGTGTGAAGTCCTTCCGATCGGGGCGGTGGGAACGGCAAAGGCCTCGTCCGGAACCGCCGCGCCGGCCATCGCTGAGCCGGCGGGGGCAAATCGCGCAAGTACGGCGGTGTTCAGTGATGGCTCCATGAGGTTTATCACCGGCTTCGGAAACACACCCAGCAACAAACACGCGATCGCCAGCGGCGCGAGGATGCCCGCTTCGCGCGGGGTCAGATCCTGCGTCAGTCCTGTTGAATCATCAAACCCGTGCTCCGGCTCCTTCACCGGCCCGAACAGGACGCTCGCCACCATGTAAAGCATGTAGATCGCGCCGAGCAGGATGCCGGATGCCGCGACGGCGGCAAACGGTATGCCCAGGGGTCCGCTGAAGCCGTTGGACATCTTGCTTGACGTAAACGTGCCGAGCAGCACCAGGAATTCGCTGACGAATCCATTGAGGCCGGGCAGGCCGACGCTGGCAAAAGCAAAAACAACGAGGAAGAACGCCATGACCGGCATCTTCCGGGCAAGTCCGCCCAGCTTGTCAATCTCGCGCGTGTGGTATCGCTCGTAGATCATGCCGACGATGAGGAACAGGGCGCCGGTCGAAAGTCCGTGATTCACCATGTACAGCACGGAGCCCGTCAGGCCCGCCAGCTTCAGGCTGAACATGCCGAGCAGGCAGAAGCCCAGATGGGAAACCGAAGAATACGCCACGAGTTTCTTGACGTCGCTCTGGACCCATGCGGCAAGCGCGCCGTAGATGATGCCCGCGACCGAAAGCCACCCGATTGCCGGCGCGAGCTCAACCGCGGCAAGAGGGAGCATGGGCAGGCTCAGCCGGAGGAATCCATAGGTACCGAGCTTCAGCAGGACGGCGGCAAGGATGACGGAGCCGGCGGTCGGTGCCTCGGTGTGCGCCAGTGGGAGCCACGTGTGCAGAGGGAAGAGTGGCACCTTGATCGCGAAGCCGGCAAAGAACGCGACAAAGAGCCACCACTGAACGTCAAGTGAGAGATGGCCCTGCGCGGCGAGCAGATACAGCCGATCAAGGTCGAAGGTGAACTCTCGCACGCCCGCTTCGCCAAAGGCTATGGTGGACGCCTTCCAACCGAGGTACAGCACGCCCGCAAACGTGAGCATGCTCCCCGAAAGGGTATAGATAAAGAACATGTCGGCGGCCTTCTGCCGCTGGGAACCGCCCCAGATTCCGATCAGGAAATAGAGCGGGATTAGCGTGAACTCGAAGAAAACATAAAAAAGCAGCAGGTCCCGTGCGCAGAACACGCCAAGCATCGCGCCGTGAAGCAGGAGCATCAGCGCGTAATACTCGCGATGCCGCTCCTGAATGCCTGAGAAACTGCCCCAGATGGCCAGGGGCGTGAGCAGGGCGGTGAGGAGCATCAGCGGCAGACCGATGCCGTCGACCCCGATGTAATACTGGATCCTGAGCGGGACGCTTTCCGCGTCGCCCACGAGCCAGTCGGCCTTTTCGCTCAGTCGCCAATCGCCGGCCGCGATGCCCGGTTCGTGCGCCTTTGCAAGGTAGAACACGAGAGCAAGGAGGGCAAAGAACAGCGTCAGGAGCGAGAATCCCAGCGCAAATCGACGGATCGCGTCGGGCTGCCACGCCGTGCGTGAGAACAAAACCGCCGCGCCGACGATCGGTAGAAAGATGACGATCGACAGGATGTGATCGCCCAGCCATGTGTCAGCGAGATATATCATCGGTAACGCAGCAACCCGCCGTCCGCATTCGCGGCACCGGCAGAATTTCTCCTATGCGGCCACCAGCATCCACCACAGAACCACGAGCAACCCTACGACCATGCCGAGCGCGTAACCCTGTATCGCTCCCTGCTGCCAGCGGCGCAGGCCGAAGCCGATAGACTTGGGAATCAGCGTGATGATCCACAGGATTCCGTTGATGAAGTAGCGGTCCAGGTCGTAGCAGATTTCGCCGAGCTTACGCAGGGGCCGGACGAAAACCAGGTCATAGATCTCGTCGACGTAATACTTGTTGTAGAGCAGCCGGTAAACCGGTCCGGTCGCAAGGGCCAGCGCCATGGGAATCGTGGGCCGTCTGCGATAGAAAAAGTACGCGGTGAAGATTCCGAGGATCGCGATGGCGCTCGACACGTACATGAGCATGTGCCCGCCGAGCAGGCCGCCGTGCACCGCCTTTTCGGGCTTCGCAAACAGGACGCCGAGCAATTCGTGCAGCTTGCCATGTGGCTCGAAGATGCCGAAGGCGCCCCCGCTGTGAAACGCCACGCCGAAATATCCCGCGAAGATTGCTCCGACCGACAGCAGAACAAGCGGCGCCGACATCCAGGCCCCTGATTCGTGGGCGTGCTCGACGCCCTGGGGCAGCTTCACTTTGCCGTAAAAGGCCAGAAAGATCATGCGAAACGTGTAGAACGCGGTGAGCCAGGCCGTGAGCAACGCCACCCAGGCAAGCCAAGGCATGCGGCTTTCGAGCGCCGCGTGGATGATTTCGTCCTTGCTCCAGAATCCGGAAAGCAGCGGAAAACCGGCAAGCGCCAATCCGCCGATGAGGAACGTCCCATGCGTGATGGGCATGGCGCGCTTCAGCCCGCCGAATCGGCGAATGTCGATCGTGCCGGCCATGGCGTGCATGACGCTGCCCGCGCCGAGGAACAGGAGGGCCTTGAAATAGGCGTGTGTAAACAGGTGAAAGATGGCCGAATCAAACGCGCCGACGCCAAGCCCCAGAAACATGTAGCCGAGCTGGCTGAGCGTCGAGTAGGCCAGGATTCGCTTCATATCGAACTGGGTCAGCGCGATCGTCGCCGCGAAGAACGCCGTCGCCGCACCGAGCGTCGCCACGATCCACATCGCATACTCTGACGCGGCGAAGATCACATGGCAGCGGGCCACCATGTACACACCGGCCGTCACCATGGTGGCCGCGTGAATCAGCGCGCTGACGGGCGTCGGGCCTTCCATGGCGTCCGGCAGCCAAACGTGAAGCGGAAGCTGGGCTGACTTACCGATCGCCCCGCAGAAGAGCAGTAGGGCGATGGTCGTGATTCGCGCGGGTTCAAGCGCGCCGCCGCCGACGGTCGCCCCGGCGTGAATCATCTGGAACACCTTGGAATACTCCAACGTGCCGAAGGTGAAATAGATGAGCAGGATTCCCAGACCGAAGCCGAAGTCGCCGATGCGGTTGACGATAAACGCCTTTTTGGCGGCGGCCGCCGCGGCGGGCCGCTCGTAATAAAAGCCGATGAGCAGGTAGCTCGACAGGCCGACCAGTTCCCATCCGGCGTAGAGAACAAGGAAATTGCCGGCGAGCACGAGGGTGCACATCGAAAAGACGAAAATTCCCAGGCATGCGAAAAATCGCTCGTATCCGCGCTCGGCGTGGCCGTGATGATCCCGCATGTATCCGACGGAATAGATGACGACGAGCAGCGAGACCGACAACACGGCGAGCAGCATGATGCACGTCAGTGGGTCGACGCGAAACGTGACGTTCAGCCACGTGTTGGATTCGGCCAGCAGCCAGTCATAGACCCTGAAGGAATCGAACATCATTCGCTTACCCGCCACGCAGGCAAGCGTGGTCGTCGCGGCGACGTCCTGATAAAGCTTCCACGCCAGGACCAGCGCCGCCGCAACGGGGGTGATGACCAGCCAGTGCGAGCGCGATCGCAGCAGGGGCAGACCGATCAGGCCGACCAGGACCGCGCCCGCCAGCGGCAGGAGCGGAATCAGTATGGCGAGGGTATGTTGATCCACTTGGCTTCCACTCACTACCTGTCCACGCGGCCTCAGCCGCGCATGCCGCGCCAGCTCTCGGCGTCCAGAGTTCCGCGCCGGCGATAGAGCATGACCACAATCGCAAGCCCCAGACCCGCCTCGACCGCCGCGATCACCAGGACGAACAGACCGAACGCCTGCCCCTGGAGATTCCCCCGGGCCAGGCCCATGGCCACGAAGTTCATCAGGACGCCCTGAAACATCACCTCGGTGCAGAGGAACATGATGATCAGGTTTCGGCGCGTGAGGAAACCCACCACGCCCAGTCCGAAGAGGGCCGCGCCAACCACCATCAATGCCGTCGTCGTTGCCATTCCTGTTCGCTCAACCCCGCTAGTACGGCGGTACCCGTTTGCCGATCTCTCCCGGCGGCAGTTCCGGCTCGCTTTCCGCAAGCTGCGGCAGTTTCTTTTTGGCGAGGGCGATCGCCCCGACCATGGCAACCGTCAGCAGAAGCCCGGCCAGTTCCACGCTGACCGCAAAGTCGGTCAGCAGGACGCGCCCGATCGCCAAGGTGTTGCCGTCCGAAATGACGGGATCCCAGGGTTCAACGGTCGGCCACTGGTAGCCGACGATGACGCCGGCGATCGTGCCCACAAGAACAAACCCGGCGAGCACCGCGGCCATCGGCTCGCGCGCGTCGCGGTCATAATCAAGCGCCTGGGCAAACATCCCGCCGCTCTGGGGCAGCACCTGTTGCGCAAGCATGATGACGAATACGTATGTCACGAGAATCGCGCCGGCGTAAACGATGACCAGGGCCGCCCCGAGAAACTCCGCCCCGACGAGGAACAGCAACGCGGCGGTGCTTAGGACGACCAGCACAAAGAAAATGGCCGCGAACACCGGGCGCGGATGCGTCACCACCCGCACGGCGCCGCCAAGTGTCAGCACGCACAGCACATAGAAATAGACGCGCTGCCCGGTCTCTCCCAGGACCTGCGCCAGCAGCATCAGAAGGGCGCCGATGGCCGCCGCGAGCAGTGTGAACACCACGCCACGGCGCGAAGGCCGGCCCTCCCTGGGAAGGGCGGTATAGACCGCGACCGCGCCTAGGGCGGAAACGGCATACGCGGCATAGACGAGACCCTGCTGCAAGCGACGGCTCCTTCCTAATACCCGGTAATGGCCGGGTTCTTTCGCGGCTTCTCGCCCTTGGTGCGGTCGAAGACCATGAGAAGCTTCTCCTTGTCGAAGATCATTTCTTCACGGCTTTGTCCGACGAGCTGATATTCCGGAGTCAGCTCGATTGCGTCAACCGGGCACGCCTCCTCGCACATTCCGCAATAGATGCAGCGAAGCTCGTCAATGTCAAAGCGGATCGGATACTTTTCCCGGTCGGGCCAGGGGCTGTCGGCGCCTTCGATGTGGATGCAGTGTGCCGGGCACGCGGTCTCACACATGAAGCAGGCGACGCACGCCACACGGCCCTGATCATCGCGATTGAGCCGGTGGACGCCGCGATAGTTTTCCCTTCGTAGGACGCGCTTCTGCTCAGGATACTGTACAACCGTCTGGTCGCGCAGCTTTTTCCTGAACATGTGGCGAAGCGTGGTTTTCATCCCCCCGAACACCTGCGGAAGGTAGAGCCGCTCCGACAGCGAAAGGTCGGGCTGGTCGACGCGGACCACGTCCGTCACGCGCCAGTCGGGTCGCTCCGCCGAGGGACACGCCGCCCTGGCGCGATCGTCGGCAAAGCTGCGGATGGACGATTCTTCGTTCGACACGCGCTACCTCCACGCCATGGCCTCGCCGCGTGCGCGGCGCAGGCTGTGCTGCCGGCCGGTGATCCGCTTCCCGGCCAGCACGCTTAACCCGCCCCCGAGCAGCAACAGGGCGGCATTGCAAACGAGGGCCCACCACGGGGAGAGCCGGAAGTAAACGATTAGCGTTTGTAACGCCACGAGGGCCATGGTCATCGGTACGAGGGACTTCCATGCCAGTCGCATAAGCTGATCGAAGCGAAATCGCGGCAGCGTCCAGCGAATCAGCATGTAAAGGCAGATGAACAGGAACACCTTGCCCGCCATGACGCACATTCGGGCGATCATGGCACCCGCGCTGTCGCTCGTGTTGAGCCAATCCCAGCCGGGAATAAGGTATCCGCCGAAATAGAGGCAGATGATCAGGGCGCTGCTTGTGATCATGTGTGCGTATTCGGCAAGGAAGAACAGCGCGAGCTTCATCGCGCTGTATTCGGTGTGATAGCCGCCGACGAGTTCCTGTTCGGACTCGGCCAGGTCGAACGGCATTCGATTGGCTTCCGCGAGCGCCGTGACGAAGAGGATCAGCGCCGCGATCGGGTGATACAGAAACGTCCAGCCGTGCCGCGCCTGATAGTCGATCATGTCCTCGAGCCGGAGCGTGCCCGAGGCGAGGATCGCGATGAGCACGGCCATGCCGAGCGGAATCTCATACGAGAGCATCTGCGCGGCGGCGCGCATGGCTCCGTAAAACGAGTACTTGTTGTTGCTCGACCAGCCACCGAGCACAACGCCGTACACGCCCATCGACGAAACCGCGAGAATGTAGAGCAGCCCGATGTCCACGCTTGCGACTTGCGCAGCCAAAGGCTTTGAATCCGGGCTCATCCAGGGCCATCGAAAGACGCCTCCCCAGGGAATCACCGCGAATCCGACAAGGCCAACAATGAAGATCATCCACGGCGCCAGCAGAAACAGAGCCTTGTCCACATTGGCGGGAATCACGTCTTCTTTCAGGAGGAATTTCAAGCCATCGGCGATGGGTTGGAGAACGCCATAAGGTCCGACGCGGTTCGGGCCATACCGATCCTGCACCCATGCCGAGATCTTGCGCTCGAGCAGAATTGAATAGGCCACCGCCCCCATGATCGCACCGAAAAGGACCAGGGAAAGCAGCACGCTGAAATAGAACTGGTCGGCGAGGAACGCCTGAATCGGCTCGCGGTAGTACGACCAGACGATCAGCGCGGCCGCCAATCCGCCCAGGCCCAGGACGAGGGCCGCGAGCAGAAGCGTCAGGATCGGATGTTCCCTTACAAAGGCCACTCGCTCATTACTCCTAGTGCGCGTGCTCCACGGGCTTCGGGGGTATGTGCAGGCTGCCAAACGAGGGCAGGGCCGCCGTCATCATTTCGCGAATCCGCGCGGCGTTGTACAGCCCGGTCATTCCATTCAGCGCGGCGAGGTAATTGCCGTCGCGCTGACACCCCTCGATGGGGGCGATGGCCGCGTCAAACGGCTGAATCTTGCCGTCGACATTGACAAACGTTCCCGCCCGTTCCGCCCAGGAGACGCTCGGGATCACAACTGTCGCCGCGTCGGTTACCTTGTTCGGGAAGATATCCTGCGCGAACACCAGCTGAATCTTGGCGATCGCCTTCTCGAGGTCCGGCGTGACCCATGGCTGAGGCGAACCGCCGACGATCCAGGCCGCGGCGAAGTCCCCGGCCGCGGCCTTTTTCGTCCATTCTTCAAAGGTCGATACGGACCCGCCCAGGGAGGCAAGGATCATCTCAACGCCGCGCTTGTTCGGGCACTTTTCCGATCGAATGGTGAATCGCACGGCGCGGCCGTTGCACTTCGGGAATGTCTCATCCTCACCGGAGACCGGCACCGGACCCATTGCCAATGTCGCGGCAGGCGCGAGCTGTCGAATGAAGCGCGCCAGGAGCCACGCCTCTTCGCACGCCATGAAAGGCGACAAAAGGCATCCGACCTTTGACGGACCTTCGCGTGAAACGACTTCCTCAATGCGAACGCGCGCGATATCCGGAAGCTCGCTCCAGTCGGGCGAACTGAGTTCTGCTCCACGCCGAACCAGCAGCCGATTAAGCCGCTTCGGATCGTGCACGTATTTCCACCCGAAGCGTCCCTCGTCGCACATCCACCAGTCATTGACGCCGGGGTTCCAACGCGGCTTGAGGCGCCAGACCTGACCCTCGTTGTGATCGATTCGAATCGCGCAACCCTGTGAGCAGCCGGGACAGATGCTGCCTGCTTCCTTAAGGAACCAGACGCGCTGTCGCATCAGGAAGTCTTTGTCGAGCAGCGAACCGACGGGGCAGATGTCCACCACATTGCCCTGGATCTTGTTTTCCAGTCCATGACCCGGGAACACGTCGATCTCTGCCCGGCTGCCGCGGTTGACGATGCACAGCTCGTTCGTGCCGGCGACTTCGTCGCAGAACCGGACGCAGCGGGAGCACATCACGCAGCGGTCCTGATACAGAAGCGTTTTGCTGCCAATGTCCTTTTTCGGATTCTTGTTCTTGGCCTCGACCATCCGGCTCGTCGCCTCACCGAACTTCAGGCTGTAGTCTTGAAGATAGCACTCGCCCGCCTGGTCGCAGACCGGGCAGTCGAGCGGGTGGTTGAGCAGGAAGTACTCCATGCAGTGCTTTTGATTCTCCACCACCTTTTCTGACGCGAACCGGACCTCTAGCCCCTCCTTGACCGGGGTCTGGCAGCTTGGAAACAGACGTGGAGCCCAGTCCATTTCCTTGGTCTTCGGGTTGGGCATCTTCATCTCCATGAGGCACAGCCTGCATGAAGCGACAATGCTCAGGCCCGGGTGGTAGCAATAGTGGGGAACGTCCCAGCCCGCCTCTAGGGCGGCTTGGAGGACAGGGATTTTATCGCGGCATTCGATGGTCTTGCCGTCGATGGTGATCTTGACCGTTGCCACGCTGCATCCCTGAATCGTCACTTATCGGTCCCGGCCCAGATTACCGGAGTCCGGAAACTTTGTGAATCTTATCACGAAGTCTGGCGGGTCGCCACGCCGAAGTCAACGGCCTCGGGCCCTGCGAACCCTGCGAAGATCGAGAGGCTATCAGATTCTGCGGTCCCGCCCAAGGGCTGCGTAAGCCGTCTCAATCAGCGAAGATGTTTTCCCATTGAACCGGCATTGAATGCGAGGCGGGTGTATCTGACAGGAATAGTCAAAATCGTGCAGAGCGAAACGACCGTGGCCCGCTCCCGTATGATGGGGCGGGACCAGATACGTGGATGGAGGCGGACAATGGTCAGTCGAATGGGTGAACTGTTGGCGCTTGTACTTTCGTTTGCATTGCTAACGTCGGCGGTGGCGCAGGACGAATCGGAAGCCCGGTCGGACAAGGCATCGGGGCTACCGGCGATCAACCTGATCGGCATACCCGAGAAGGCCAAAAAGGAGATACAGGAAGCCCACGACGCTGCGTCGGCCGACGATCGGAACGCCGAAAAGCTGGGTCGCCTCGCTATGCTCTATTATGTGCCCGCCCCGATCAGCGCGGCGGAGGTTTTTCATAAGGCGTCTGAGGCGGATTCGAAATCGTTTCGGTGGAAATACTACGAGGGGTTAGCCTACGCCTCGGCCTATCGAAGTGATGACGCGATAGCTGCGTTCAGGGCGGCGCTTGCCCTCGATGACGAATACGCCGCACTTTTGATCCGACTCGGCGATTTGACCGTTTCATCGGACGCGGAGGCCGCGGAGAAATATTACCGGCGTGCAAGAGACGCCGATCCGAAGGACGCCCGTGCGCCGTTCGGTCTCGGAACGTGTGCAAAAAAACGCGGCGACGCCGGGCAGGCCGTTGCGCATTTCAAGGAGGCGATCGCGCTGTGCCCGCAGTTCGCGGCCGCCCATGGCGCCTTGGCGGACGTGCTCGAAGCGGAAGGGCAGTTTCAGGAGGCCAAGGCTCATCGCGGGGAAAGGGACCGGGGCACCGTCCCACCCCCCGGTAAAGACCACCTTTTAATCGAACTTCTTTCGATGGCCAGTGGCGGGACGGAGTTGCTCCAGACTGCGGAAGGGCTCGCGGGCTCGGGTCAGCACCAGGCGGCCGCAACGCTGCTCCAAAAGGCGCTGGAGCGTGCCCCGGATGACGTAAACGTCCGCCACGCTTATGGCGTTGTTCTCGACAAGATGGGACGGACCCAGGAGGCGCTCCGGCAGTTCAGCGAAGTGCTGGCGGTATCGCCTTCGCAAATGGAGACACTCATCTATCTCGCCCAGACTCTGATTCACCTCGGCGAATACCAGCTGGCGGACTCACTCGTCCACGAAGTGCTCCAGGCCGACAAGAGCAACCTTCGCGCCACCCGGCTTTACGGCGGGTTGCTCCTTCGCATGCGCCGGGCGGAGGACGCCCTGGCCTGTTTTCAACGAATTGTGGACCGCGATCCAAACAGCTACGACGGCCACATGGGAATGGCGATCGCCCTAATCTGTCAGGACAAGCTTGACGGAGCCCTCGAAAGTTACAGCAAGGCCCGGAAACTTCAGCCGGCCGCGGCGGACATGTCTAACCGGCTACTAGCGCACCTTGTGACGCTTGCGGCCGAGCAGAGGCATCCGACACCCGAAACCACGCGCGAGCTGTGCGCCCCGCTGGGCCCGGCGTCCCTCGACGGACTGGCCCGAGCCCTTTCCGTGGCAAAGTTGACGGACGAATCGGAAGCCCTTCAGCGTTTCCCCGAATTCGTGGTGAAGCGTGTTGCAGCGCTGACTGCGGCTGCTGAATACGACGACGCGGTGCGCATGGCGATTGCGATGCTGCCGCCCACGGGTGACGTAGCAGCCAGCCCCGTGATGTCGCGTCTGCGAGAGCGCCTTTCGTCCAGTCCTTCGGACGCGGGGATGCGGCATGTCCTTGCGGTAGTCATGTCCCGCCTGGGCCGATCCGATGAAGCGGTGCAATTGTGGGAGCAAGCCGCGCGGATCGACCCCAAACTTGAAGTCGTGTATCTCTCCTGGGGAATGGACCTCATGGCGCGGGGAGACTACTCAAAGGCGAATGAGGTGATTCGCCGCGGAATGGGGCACCTGCCCGAATCCGCGTGGCTGGCGAACGCCCTTGCATGGTCATTGGCGACGGCGCCATCCAAGGAGTTGCGCGACCCGGTGGAGGCCCTAAAGCTTGCGACACGTGCCGTTGAGAAGACACAGCGCAACGAGCCGGGTGTGCTCGACACCCTCGCCGCGGCCTGGGCCGCGTCGGGCAAGTTCAAGGAAGCAGTTCAGGCCGAGCAGGACGCCATTCGGCTCGCAAACGAGACATGGCGGTCCGGCGGCGTACCTGGCTACAAGCGAAGGCTTCAACTGTACGAAAACGAGATTCCGTACATCGCGGAGAGCAAGTAAGCGTCGTCCGGGCGATGCCCTTGGGGCGGAAGCCATTGCGCGACATTGCGGAGGCCGGCGAATCCGTGGATCCCCCGGCCCCGCGCGTTTCGGTTATAGATCAGTGCCAGTCGCGCCGCCGCGACCGCCGTAACACGAACAATCCAAAGATCATCGCGGGCATCACCGCGGCAGAGCCCTGGGCACAGGCCCCGCAGGCGGGCGTCGCCACCGGCTGCGGGTTCTCGGCCTCGAGGGCCGGGGCGCCCGGCTCGACGATGACGCCATTGGCGGCGAGGTCGCCATCACCGCGCAGCCCGTCCACGAGTGTCAAACGAACGACATTTCCGATGACTTCCGAACCCGTCGTGCCGTCCCAGAGGAATCGATAGAACTGGTCCACCGGAATGATCGGCGTCGGGCCGTACTTGTAGTAGGTGTTCACGGTCGGGTTCGAGTGCATGATGATGTCAACGGTAGCGGTGCCGCCGACTGGCAACCCATGGACCTCGAACTTGATGAAGCCGATCGGGAACACGACGTCCGGCGGGGGAATGCCGCCGTCGGGCGTGCCGAGCGCCATGACATTCATGAGCACTGTGCCCGGCGGCGAAACAATCGTCACGTAGTTACCGAAAATGTCCGGGAACGAGGCGACGTTCGGCTGGAGTTTATCTGGGATGCCGTCGTTGTTGCCGTCGCCGTTGTTCGGCGCGCCGTCTTCAACGTCCGGATCAATGCCGTTGCCGTCGGCCTGTTGCCAGGTCTTCGTCGCAGTGCACGAGAACGGAATCCCGTCGATGACGCCCGAGGCCTCGACGGTGTCCGTGCCGGGGCCCGCCGCGCCGGTGTAGGTGAAGCTCGCCTGTCCCGCTGCGTCCGTGATCTGGTTGTGAACAAGTCCCGTGTTCGGCCCCGACGTAATGTTGAAGTCAACACTGACGCCCGCGGCCGGCGCACCGTCGCGCGTGACCGTCACAGTGACCGTGTGTTCCGTGCCTACGGTGTTCGTATCGGACGGCGGGGCGAGGCTGCATTGCGGGTCCAGCCACGTCTTGGTCGTCGTGCATTCAAAGGGAACGCCGGAGATAGTCCCGCTGGCGCGGATCGTATCGACGCCGGGTGCGCCGTTGCTCGTGTAGAGGAACACGGCCTGTCCCAACCCGTCGGTGACGGCGAAGTCCGCCGTTCCGGCGTTTGGCCCCGCCGAGACGTTAAACGATACGACGATTCCCGCGGCAGGCACGCCGTTTTGCGTGACGGTGACTGTGGTCGAGTGATCGGTGCCCACGAGATTCGTGTCGTCAAGCGGATCCAGCAGGCAGGCCGCGTTGATCCACGTCTTGGTCGCGTTGCAATTGACCGGTACCCCATCCACGACGGTGCTGGCCATGATGGTGTCGTCGCCCGGAGTGCCGTTGCTCGTGTACTGGAAGGTCGCCTGGCCGTTCACGTCCGTGACGGCCGCGCCCACGACGCCGTTGTTGACGCCGGTGACCGAGAAATTGACTACCGCGTTGACCGCCGGAGTCGCGGGCGGGTTTGTCCGCAGCACCGTGACCGTAACGGAGTGCTGCGTTCCGACCTGGTTGGTATCCATGAGCGGCTGAATCATGCAGCCGGACGAGATAAACTCCTTCGTTGCGGTGCAGTTGAATGCCGCGCCTTCCACCGTTCCGGATGCCGTAATCGTGTCGACCCCGGGCGTCGCCCCACCCATGTAGGTGAAGTCGGCATTTCCGTTGGCGTCGGTCGCAATAATCTGCGGTGCGACGGCCGCTGCGTTCGGACCTGCCGTCACATCAAATGTCACGTTGACTCCGGCCGCAGGCACGCCGGGCCGCCGAAGCAGCGTGATCGTGACTGTATGCGCGGTACTGATCTGATTGACCGCCGCCGGAGGGTCGAGCGTGCAGGATGGCTGGACCCACTCTTTGGTGCCGAAACAGTTGGTGGCCATGCCGTCAACGGTGGCACTGGCCGTAATGGTGTCCACGCCGGGCCCGCCGGTGTTGTTTAGGTTGAAGACGGCGATGCCGCCGGCTGTCATGGCGTTTCCTGCCGTGCCGGCGTCCGGGCCGGCGATGATCGCAAACTGGACGACTGTGCCGTCCGCCGCAGGTACGCCGGGTGCGCGTTCAACGGTCGCGGCTACCGCCTGCATTCCGCCCGCGGCGCTGGGCGCCATGGCGGCAATCGAGCAGGCGGGCGTGACAACCCACGACTTCGTCGCGGTGCAGGAGAAGGCCGCGCCGCCGGGACCCGGCACCTCGCCGCTGGCCTCGATTGTGTCAACGCCGACCTGGCCGTTGCTGGTGTAACTGGCGAGGGCGATGCCCATGGCGTTGGTGAGCGCCGAGGGAATGACCACACCCGTATTGGGTCCGCTGGTGACGGCGAAGTTAACGAGGATCCCGGCCGCCGGGGCGCCGTTGCTGGTCACCGTGGCGGTCAGGTTGTGCATCGAACCGACCGGGTTCGTGTCATTGGCCGGCGCGAGCATGCACGCGGCGTTGATCCACTCCTTCGTCGCCATGCACGTAATGGGCACGCCGTCGACACTTGTCGTCGCGGTAATCGTATCCATGCCCGGCGTGCCGTTGCTTGTGTACTGGAAGGTTGCTTCGCCGTTGGCGTCGGTCACGGCCGCCCCTACGAGGTTGTTCACGCCGGTGACCGAGAAGTTTACGATTGCGTTGATCGCGGGCGCGTTCGGGACTGTGGTTCGCAGGACCGTCAGTGTGACCGTGTGCTGTGTTCCGACCTGATTGATGTCGGCCAGCGGCTGGATCATGCAGCCGGAATCGATGAACTCCTTGGTGGCTGAGCAATTGAAGGGCACGCCGTCCACCATTCCGTCGCCGCTGATCGTATCGATTCCGGATGTCGCGCCGCCCATATAGGTGAAGTCGGCGTTGCCCATCGCATCGGTCATGATTACCTGCGGCGCGACGGCGGCGGCGTTCGGGCCGGCCGTAACATCGAACGTCACATTCACGCCGGCCGCGGGGACGCCCGGCCTGCGAAGCAGCGTAATGGTCACCGTATGCGGCGTGTTCACTCGGTTCACCGCCACGGGCGGATCGAGCGAGCAGGTCGGCTCGATCCACTCCTTGGTCTGGATGCACTCGAATGGAGCGGTGGCGATCGATCCGCTGGCCCGAATCGTGTCAACGCCCGGCCCGCCCGCGTCGACAAGGTTGAACGACGCGACGCCGGCCACGGTCATCGCATTGGCGACCGTACCTGCGTTCGGCCCCGAAAGCACTTCAAAGGTGACCGCCGTACCATCCGGCGCGTCGACGCCGGCCCGTCGTTCCACGTCCACGGTCACCGTCTGCATTCCGCCGGCAGCGGTCGCGGGCATCGCGGCGATGGCACAGGTCGGGCTGATCCATTCGGCGGTTGCGCTGCACATGAATGTGACGTCGCCGATCGCCCCGCCGGCGTCGATCGTATCGATTCCCGTATTCGGGCCGCCGACATAGAAGAATGTCGCCTGGCCCGCCGCATTTGTCGTGTCCAGTCCTGCCGCGCCTGCGTTCGGGCCGGCGGAGACCATGAAGTTGACGTCAACTCCCTGAACGGGCGTCCCCCCGTTCTGCGTGACGGTGCACGTCACGGCGTGCAACGTATTGACGGGCTTGAGCACGCCGGTAGGCACGATGTTGCAGGCGGCCGTGATCCAGCGAACGTCCACGCTGCCGGTGGCAGCGCCCAGCGTCGCCGAGACGTTGATCAGCGGATCCTCGCCGAGAGGGCTTGTAACGTTGAACGTGCCCTGCCCGCTCGCATTAAAGGGGGGCGTATTGTCGATCGTGGCCATGTTCGCGCCGGCCGGGGCGACGTCGAGCGACCCATCGGTGAACGTGCGTACGCCGGCGCCGCCCGAAGCGAGGATGTTGATCGGAAGAGCCGATGCGAAGTTGGCGATCGGGTTATTGCATGCGTCCTCCGCAGTCAGCGTGATGACGATGTTGCTGCCGGGATCCTGGGTCAGGGGAACCGCCTCCACCCGGAAGTGGTGAAGATCGGTCGCGTCGTTGACGACGGCGACATTCACGAGAACGGCGTTGGTCGGATCGCGCACGGGATTGATGACGCTGACACGAATGTCGTCAGCATCTCCTACGGTCCCCGCGGCGCAGTCAATGGCGCGGAGCTGAATGTTCCCGAAGCGAATGGTCGACGCGTTGCCCGCCGTGCTGGCGTTTGCCACCGTGAAATCAATCGTGGTCGCGCCGGGCGCCACCATGACGTCCACTCCCGCGCCGCCGCCAAGGTCGATATCACCGGCGTCAATGAACGCCGTCACCAACTGCGTCGTGTTGAACACGAAGTTCGTCGGGGCTGAAATGCGAATGATCGAGTTGTTCGGCCAGTCCGCATCAGCCGCTTCGGTAATCTGGGGCTCAATAATGAGCGGGTCGAAAGTGCCGTCTACCGCGCTCGATGCGTGCACGTTGAGCGTGCCGACGGTGGTGACCGTCCCGCCCCGCGCCTCTGAGTGCGCCGCACCCACGATCATTGCCAGGGCTGTCAGTGCAAAGGTAATTCGGCCTGTCGCGCGCACGCCCTCGGCGCGTGTGATGCTGGTGCCCGGTTGATGCCGTCGTGTCGTGAACATTTCAATTGCCCCTTCCGAAAGCGTGTTTAACGGTGAAACGGAAGTCGCCCGCTCCTTCCTCGATTGCAGGCGCCGTCTCATGTACCAGCGCTCCGGCGCGGTCGCGCCGCGGTGCCCGTGCGCTGGATCGAGGCGTATCGCTTCCCGCGCGCACGTGTCGCGCAGGGCCGCATTGCCTCTGAATGAATCACGAGAGTGAAGCTCGTCCCTCCCAGAACCAGGCCGCCGGAAGCGATGCATGGGAAGTGCGGATCATCGCCTCGCGCGCGTCGTGTCTCGCGTCGCCGATTGAGTACCGATAAGGCCTGGCTTCGGACGCTGAGTCCGAAGCACGGCGGCGCCCTCTCTTCGTTCCCGGACGCCATTCTAATCGGCGGTACGCCTTAACTCCAGCGTGGAACAGCATTTTTTAAGGACGTGACGTGGTGGCGAATCTCACCGCGGTGGTGCGCCGTATGTTTAACGGAACCGTGTTTGGATCGCGACGTTGGATGAAGCCATCATCGGTGGTCCGGGAATAATTAGCGGTGCCGCAGGACAATTCGATTGCAAAGGACTTCTCGGATACCGGCCCGCGGCAAACAGGTAGGTTGCGGATAGCGATTGTCGGGTTTGATTGCGGATCATTTCGCATCTGTCAGGGGGCTGGCACGGACCGTCCGGACGAATGCTGCGGCGTGTCCCACCGGTTCAAGCATTTCGGCGAATCCAAACCGCACCAGGACGAAGCGTCCCGTAAACATTGACTTTGGACCCGGGTTCTGGTGTAGTAGTACCCAGGTACGATAACTCCAATCTTGTGATGGGCGGGAAGTTCAGAGTCTGCCATTTCGTCCGCCACGTCATCGGGGGAGTCGCAGGGCGCTCAGCGCGCCCAGAGGACACGGGAGGAAGGAACCATGTTCGGGACACGACATCGCCTCGCATATCGGCTGCAATGCGCACTTTGCGCACTCCTCGTACTCAATCTGAATTGGGTCAATGGATGCGGGCAGGGAACCCTGGGACTGCCGACCACGGCCGGCGCATTTCAAATCCGCCTGTCGGATTCGCATCCTGTCACGCAGGCGCTCCGCGGCAGCGCGTTTCAGGGCGCGGTTCTCATGGAAGTCTATCCCCAGGCTCAGGGATTCCGCCTGATCTATCCGGATGGCGACCGGCAGGTGTCCGGCGCCTATTCCTATTCCGATGGCGAGTTCGTAATCACCCAGTTCACTTTCAAGAAGGGCGCTGAATCGGCAACGATTACCTTCGATGCGTCGCGCCAGGTCTCCACGATTACTACGTCCGGCGGCCAGTCGTGGACGCGGCCGGTGGAGCCGGCGTCGCTCCGGAAGGCCTCCGCGGCCGCCGTGCAAAGCTCCAATCCCTATGTTCTCGCTAATCTCGATCTCGTTGCCGTCGCGGAAGAGGTCGATCAGAACGGCGGGTTGGCCGCGTATCCTTCCGGGAATACCGGCGGAACGGGCGGCAGCAGTTCCTCCACGACCGGCGGCGTGACGGGAATCGGCTACAAAAATGGGAACCAGGAAGTGATTCCCAGCGTCGCCGTCGTCCTGGCCCTCGTCACTGCGATCTGGGCGCCGCTCGCGGGGCTGCTCGGCCCGCTACTTACCATCTTCAGCGTGGCCAGTATCCTCGAAACCACGATGGTGCTTCGCTTCGATGGAACGTGGCGTGCGAATAACGCTACCAGCAACATGCTCGTTACTATCTCCGGCGGTAAGATTACGAAGCTTGTTGATGAGTCGAGCCAGCAGGAACTCGAAGTGTTGAGCACGCGCCTCGACACAATCTCCGGCAATCGCGTCGTCTGGACGGTTCTTGCCAAGGTCCTTGGCCAGTCGACCGAGGTCGAATTCACCTTCGATGTGCAGGAACTGGCCGATGGAACGCTGGAAGGAACCTTGACGGCACTGGGCAATACATTCGCGCGCGTCGCGGTGACAATGTCGCGCGCCTAGTGTTCGACAGGATCTCAGTTTGTTTGTTTGGGCAAACGCCTTCGTTCGTGCGAAGTCAGCGTTGGGTGATCGCGGTGGGGCATTGAAGGGATTCGCGCCGGGCAGCGCGGAAGGAGTAGACTTTTCCGCGCTGCTCGCGTCCGTGCGAATCCGAATGCAGGAAGGGACTCGGGCAGCAACGCGCTGGCGCGCGGGGCCTCGTCCGCGGGCGGGGCGGTCGAAAGGTTCCACTCTTTAGCGCGCATATCCTGAAGCCGTCTTTCTCCGAAATCCAGGATTTCGGGTCACATCGCGACCGCGCTCTTCAGACGCACATATTTTCTGAATCTGTTGACAGTGCGCTTGCCGGATCGGGCGGCGGCGCTTCAGGAGTAAGGCCATGAATCGGAAGCTCAGTCCAGTCGTCTGCTCGCTTATCATTCTCGTTCATATGTCGGGAATTGCGACGGCCTTTCCGCCCGGGCCCGGCGCCGGCTCGGCCATCACGTACCAGGGGCAATTGAAGTTCGGCGGCGTCGAGTTGAACGCAAACTGTGACTTTGCCTTCCGACTCTACGACGCCCCCGAAGGTGGCGCACTTGTTGCGGAAGTCGGCTCCGAGGCGGCGCCTGTCGCCATAGACGTGCAGAAGGGCGTCTTCACGGCCACTCTCGATTTCGGCGACGGCGCCTTCGATGGCGGGGAGCGCTGGCTGGAAGTGCTTGTGCGTGATTCTGCCCTTGGTGGGGCTTTCTCAACTTTGACTCCACGGCAACAGCTCACTGCCGCGCCCTATGCGCTTCATGCCCTGCACGGCGGCGATGTGACCAGTCTTGACGAAGCGTACAACAAGGGCGGTCCCGGGGCCGGACGCACAGTGAACACAAACGCAGGGCCGCTTTCGCTCGAAGGACCGGGCGGACTGTACGTTCAGGGACGTGTGGGAATCGGCGTTGCCGATCCCACCATGGCTCTTGAAGTGAGCGGGGGTATTCGGCTTCGTGACGGATACATCGCATTCCCCGATGGAACGATCCAGACGACGGCCGCCATTTACGCCGCGCCGGGCACCGAGCAACCGCGCGGCTCCGCTTTCTGGGAGTCCGACGGTATCGGGAATCAGACGTCACTTTTCCCCGACCCGATCGACACCTTTGTCGGCATCGGAACCGCCAATCCGGCTTTTCCGCTGCACGTCATTGGCGACATTCTCGCGGATGGATCCGTGCGGGCGCACGCCTTCGCCGGTGCCAGTCCCTTTGTCGCGGAAGCTCCGGCAGGCGTTTCGCGGCTCTTTATCAGCGAGATCAGCGGCAACACGGCGATCGGCCACACGAGCATGCCGATGCAGATCGAGCCTGTCACGCTCCTGCACCTCGCCGACGACCTCGAGGATCCCTATATCACCCTTGAGATCAACCCCAACGATAACCCGATCGGCGCGGGCGAGGCGGGAATCCTGCTGCGAACCGGCGCCGCCGGCGGGAGTCTGCTCGGAGACATCTCGGTCGACGAGAACATGGCGGACACGCCGCTGCTTGTGAATGCCTTCAGCCTCAACAATGTCGCCCTCGTCCCGAATGGAGGACGCGTGGGCATTGGGACGACGACGCCCTCTGTCCGGCTCCATCTGCGCGGCACGGAAACATTCCCGATCCTTTTCGAATCGAGTTCCACCGACTCGATGGTGACAACGTTTCGCAACAGCTCCTCCGCGGCGGCATGGGAATACAGTGTGTCCGGTTCCGTCGGCGCGTTCGGCGGGTTTGTGCCGGCGGGATCGCTTTATATTTACAAGGCCGGTCTGCCCGACACCATCCCACTGATTGGCGGCGCAGACGGGCGAATCGGCATCGGGTTCCGATTTGACCAGGGACAGGACACGCCGATGGCGACGCTGCATGTGGGCGGCGTACCGGGCGTGGACGGCATCATGTTTCCGGATGGCACATTGCAGACCACAGCATTTGCCGGAGGGGCGATCGACCACGGATCGCTCATGGGCTTGCTTGATGATGACCATCCGCAATACGTCCACATCGACGGGCGGCCGGGCGGACAGGTCGTGGATGGCGGCACGGTCCTGGGCGACACGCTGACCCTTCGCGGGTCGATTGTGGGCGCCGGGCCGGTGCTGATAAACCCTGCGGGTGATGCAAATGTGTCCATTGGCACGACCCCGACCGTGGCGCGTCTTCAAGTGGGATCGATCGGATTCCTTGCGCAGGTCCTCGCCAGCACCAGCACGAGCGGAACGTGGCTCGCATTGGACAACAGCGTGGGAGGCGGCACGAACTTTCAATTGATTTCAACGGGCACGAACAATGGTGAAGAGGAGAGAAAGCTGCTGTTTGGGACCGGTCCTGCACCTAGTACGGTCACGTCGACGATTATGACGCTGGATGCCGACAACAACCACGTGGGCATCGGGACTGCTTTTCCGGAGCTTCGGCTTCATGTCATTTCCAACAGCGACGTCACCGCTGCGGGCGGCGGATTCATGCAGCTTGGTTCTTCGGCCGGTGAAAACATCGGCATCGACAACAATGAAATCCAGGCCCGCATCCCCGGCGGAGCGAACGATCTGGCCATCAACCGCGAAGGCGGGAACGTGCGCCTCGGCGCGGTAAGCTTTGACGTGAATCTCGGCATCGGCCCCGTGGTTCCCATTCGAAGCATCGACGTGAACGACATTCAAGCTGTCATGCGGTTGGATACCGTCGCACATGGCAACGGCTCCGTGGTAGAGCTGCGAAATGTGACCGCCGGCGTGCCGGCCTTTCTCGGGGCGATCAATTTTCTCAACAACGGCGGCGTCACCATCGGCCAGATCGGCTACCTGGGCACGAATGACCTCACCTTCCGCGTGAACGGACTGGAGCGCGTTCGAATCGATCCCGATGGCGACCTCGGCATCGGCACCACCACGCCGGGTGAAAAGCTGGACGTGATCGGAAACGGTCGCTTCTCCGTTTCGGTGCTGGCCGACACGCTGAACAGCGACTCCGATCCGGCCGATATGGCCCAGGACCTCTCGCTTCAGACAGAAGGCACCACGCACATCTTCATTGAAGCCGACACGGGAAACGTGGGAATCGGGTCCCCGCCGCCAGTCGTGCCGGAAGAAGCCCTGCATGTCGCCGGCTGCGTCAAGGCGGACTGTTACAAGCTCGCCGGCGAGAAGGCAGTTGAGGTCAGCCCACTGTCAGCCGTGGCCGCCAGTGCCAATCTGACGATGATCCCGAGCCCGACAGGGACGATGAAGGTCCGCCCGGTTCTGACCGGCGTACAGAACGTGATGGTTCCGATCAACGTCAGCACGTCCCTGCTTGGGACCACGCAGGGACTTGTGCGCGTCCGGGTCTGTTACCGGGTGTCTTCATCGACGACGTTCATTAACAATCTCCGTGCCCGGGCGACGCAGGATAACGGCATGTTCGTGAATCTGATCGACGATCCCACGAATCTCAACTCGTCGTCGTGGACCTGCTACGAGACGGCGAATCTCATGCCGGCTGCCACGATTGACGGTCCGATGTTCCTTCAGCTTGAACTGAGCGTGGCAGGGACGGGTTCCACCCACGAAATCGAAATTGGACGAATTACGGCATTCGTGATGGATATCTGATCACTCGCGCAGTAGCCGGATGCGCCTTGCTCAGCAGCGCCGGGCGTGTCAGCGCTCCACATGAATCGGCGAGTTGTCCGGAGGTTTAGAGATGAGACAGGCATACAGGTCACGCGCAGTGCGGCAGGTTCATCTCGCGTTCGTGTGCGTCGCCCTGTTCATGGTCGCACAGATTCCCGTTGTCGGTCAGGTCTTTGAAATGGCATGGTACACAGTGGACGGAGGCGGCCTTACGCCGATGGGCGGTGGGGGTTTCACGCTGAATGCGACCACCGCCCAGCCGGACGCCGGCGTGCTTCGCGCGGGTGAATGGGAACTTACCGGCGGATTCTGGGCGATGGCCCTTCGCGAGTGCCGAAGCCCCGCGGATATGAACGGCGACGGCGAGCGGAACAGCCTGGATATTCAGGGATTCGTCGACTGCGTCATCCATGCCGAAGGCGACTGCATCTGCGCACAATTGGACGGCGCGCCGGGACTTGATCTCGAGGACCTCGCGATCTTCGTAGAGGGCCTTGTCGTGGAGCCCGCCGCACTTGTCGAAGCCGAGTAGGGGCCGGCGCAACCGGACCAGCCACGAAAAAAAAAGCCGGGAACTCGCGACGCGCGTGTCCGCGAGTTCCCGGCTTAATTGGGCCCACTCCACCCTGGAGATCCGGGCCCCTTCTTCCTCCGCTCGAACTTTATGCTACCAAGTTCGGCGGTCGAAAGTCAATCCATCGACTGTCCGAAATCGAACGATTGGGCGTCATGCGGACGTCTCGACGGACAAACCAGGCAGCCACCTCCCGGACGCACCGGGTGCGCTCCACCGCGGTGTTACGGGAAGATTCCTCGTTCCTTATAGACTCTCTCGATCCGGGAGAGCGCCACGGTGTACGCGGCGGTGCGCCAATCCGTCCCGTACCGATCGGCTGCTTCCTTCACATTGTCGTATGCCGCGAACATCTTCTTGCGCAGCTTGAGATCGACTTCCTCGAGATCCCACGATTCGCTCCGCTTGTTCTGGAGCCACTCGAAATAGCTCACGATCACGCCGCCGGCGTTGCACAATACGTCGGGGATGACGTCAATGCCGCGGGATCGCAGAATCGCGTCGCCCTCCGGTTCGGTCGGGCCGTTGGCCCCTTCGGCTACCAGCCGTACCCGAAGCCACGGTGCAGTCTCCTGCGTGATCTGCCGCTCCATCGCGGCTGGGATGAAGATGTCCGCTTCCGTGCGCAGGAAGTCAATGTGATCGATCCACTGCGCGCCGGGGAACTTGCGAACGCCGCCGTGTGTGCGCGCGAATTCGATCAGCGCCTCGGGGTCGAGACCTGCGGGATTGCGGATGGCTCCCGTGATGTCCTCCACGGCAACCAGGTGCGCGCCCAGCCTGCATAAGAGCCTGGCCGCCCAGGATCCGACGTTGCCAAAACCCTGCACAGTGAACGTCAGGCGATCAAGCGCGATCTGGCGATCCGCGGCCCAGCGCTGAATGCAGTACACGACGCCCTGGCCCGTAGCCTTGTCGCGTCCCTGGCTGCCGCCGGACTCAATCGGCTTGCCCGTGACGACGTGGATATTCCGATGCCGAACATGGGTCGGGACCGTTGCCAGATACGTGTCCATCAGCCACGCCATGATCTGTGCATTCGTGTTCACGTCAGGGGCGGGGATGTCGTACTCCGGCCCGATGTTGTCGCCCAGGGCATATACGAAACGGCGGCTGATGCGTTCCAGCTCTCCCTTTGAGTATTTCGCTGGGTCCATCTGGATTCCGCCTTTTGCCCCGCCAAAGGGAATCCAGGCGATTGCGCACTTCCACGTCATCCACGCGGCGAGGGCCCGCACTTCGTCGATGTCCACGTTTGGGTGAAACCGCAGGCCCCCTTTGAAAGGCCCCAGGGCGTCGTTGTGCTGGACGCGATAACCCGTGAAAACCTCAACCTCGCGGTTGTCGCGCAGGACCGGGAAATTGACAACGATTTCGTTCTTTGTCTTGGACAGGATGCGCCGAATGTTGGGGTCCAATCCCATCAGATCGGCCGCCTTGTTGAACTGAAAAACCACGTTGTCATACAGGCTTCGCTTTCCATGCTGCAGAACCGTTCCGGGCTGCTCGGCCGTTGGCGGCGGATTGACAGCCGCCTTCTGCTCCGAAGGCCGCTTTGGCGCTTCCTCGGTGCGGTTCAATGGCTTGTCCTGCGGCATGAGCTCGCGGCGGTGCGTCATGACATCCCTGCTTGGTGAGGCAGTCTTCGATGCTCGCGAATCCCTGGAAATTGTACCCGACGCCATGGCTGGTTCTCCCGGTCGCCACGGCGTTACCTTTCGCGGTGCGAAAGGCCGGTCCCCGTGGCCGTAAGCATAACCAAACTGATCGAACTCGCTCGCACTTTCCTGCGTGGTCATCGCGGATTACGTGACGCACTGCGCAGCGCGCTCATTCAAACTCCTCACACTGCCAGATTCCGGCCTCACGGCCGGGGAAGGTGCAGGTAGGGGCCTTTTCGCACGTGGCACACAGTCCCTTGGTTTCGGGTCCTGCCGTCACGGCAGCGTGGACGGGCTGCGACCGGCTGAACCCGGACGGCGTAAGCACGCCCACAACGCGCAGTGCGACGGACTTTTCTTCGCCTTGGAACTCCTCACACGCCAGAATCGGGCGTTCCCAGTTGCGAGGAAACGTACAGGTCGGTGCCAAAGCACACTGCTGGCACAGTCCCTTGGCGAATACCCGGTCTAAATCGGTGGCCGCGCCGACCGGCACGGACAGTTCCTGCTCCGTCGGCGTGTAAACATGCAATCGATCAGAGACTTCGCCAGTGAGCTCCGTGGAGATGTACGCTGAAGCTGTCATTGGGCACCTCTTCCTGTCTGGGGTGGTACTTTTTTTCGCAGTGACCCGATTAGGGTCAACCGACCACACGGAGGTAGTGCAATGCCCATGCCCGGACGTACTCAGCGGGCTTAACCGCGTTCGGCCTGTTTACAAGTTGTATAAGTTTATTAAAAGAAATGCTTTACGGTTATTGAGGGCTAGGTTGCAGTCCGCAGAGGCGACCTCAATCAGCCGATGAAAAACGGGGAATTAAGCCCCAGTGGGGTGTAATTCCCCTCTCTCCGAATGCTGCTCATGCGAAGGGTCGTGCTGGCGAAGTTTTTGGCGCAGCGTCTTGCGGTCAATGCCGAGAATCTTGGCCGCGTGGGTCTTATTTCCCCGGACGCCCGCCAAGACGTTGCGGATA
Source organism: Planctomycetota bacterium (assembly GCA_003576905.1). Taxonomy (GTDB): domain Bacteria; phylum Planctomycetota; class Phycisphaerae; order UBA1845; family UTPLA1; genus UTPLA1. Next base: position 38,539 of record QEVG01000026.1, read on the forward strand.
TGTTCGGCCTCGACATCCGCCAGTGTCCGTTCAAGCAGGGCGGAGTGCAGGGCGCTGTAGCGCATGCCCGATGGGAGGTCTGCAACGTCAATATGGCTGGACTCGCCCATGACGATCAGCCGCTGAATGATGTTTTCGAGCTCTCGAACGTTGCCCGGCCACGAATAGTCGCGCAGCGCCGCAAGCGCCCGATCCGAGAACGTGGGTACGGTCCGTCCGTTTTCCGCCGCGTACTTCCTGGCGAAATGACGCACCATGAGGAGTACGTCTTCCCCGCGATCGCGAAGGGGCGGAACCAGGACCTGAATGACATTCAGCCGGAAATAGAGGTCTTCGCGGAACGTTCCCTTGGTGACCATGTGGTGGAGGTCCTTGTTGGTCGCGGCGATCACGCGAACGTCCACCGTGCGAGGCCTGCTCGTTCCGACCATCTGCACTTCGTTGGACTGAAGCACCCTTAGAAGCTTGGTCTGCATGGGGAGTGTCAGTTCGCTGATCTCGTCCAGGAAGATCGTTCCGCCGTCTGCCGTTACGAAGAACCCCGCACGCGACGTGACGGCCCCCGTGAACGCTCCCTTTACGTGCCCGAACAGCTCACTCTCAACCAGGCCCTCGGGTATCCCCCCGCAGTTAACCGGGACAAAAGGCGCCGATGCCCGCGGGCTGGAGTAGTGAATTGCCCGGGCAATTAATTCCTTTCCCGTTCCGCTTTCGCCGGTGATGAGCACCGTAGCGGTTGAGGATGCGGCCTTTGGCACGAGCGACAGGGCCTTCCGAAAGACTTCGGAGTCGCCGATGAGGCCGCCGATGGAAATCGCGGGCGCCGGAGATTCGGCGTGGGTGGCCCTTCGGCGGCGCACCTTTGTCAGGGCCTCGGTCACCGCGCCGAGCAGCTCCTCGTCCGTAAAAGGCTTCGCCAGATAGTTGTCGGCCCCTTCCTGCACAGCGGACACGGCGCTGTCGATGGAGGCGTAGCCCGTAATCATGATGACGCCGGTATCGCGGTGATTCTGGCGAACGTGCCGCACGAGTTCGAGGCCGCTGGCTCCGGGCATCTTGAGATCGGTAATGACCAGATCTACACGGTTCGTGTCGAGAATGCGGATGCCTTCCGCGACGCCGGGCGCGGTAAGGGCGACATAGCCGCGCGAGGCGAGGTTTCTTTGGATGACTTCGAGAGTCGCCGCTGAGTCGTCAACGACAAGAATGGTTTGGGGTTGTGCACTGGCCGTCATGTTTAAACTCCCTTGCCGGTAGACTCTGCCGCGGTCGGCAGGTTTACGGTGAATGTCGCGCCGTGTCCGGGTTCGCTGGTCACATCAATCGTGCCGCCGTGCGACGTCACGATGCCATGCACCACGGAAAGCCCCAGTCCCGTACCGACGCCGATTTCCTTGGTCGTAAAGAACGGGTTGAAAATGCGGTCCATGATCTCGGGTTTGATGCCGCAGCCCGTGTCGGAGACGATGATCTGTGCCGCTCCCCCCAGGTCTTTCGTCTGGACGACGATACGACCGGCGCCGGAGGTGGCTTGCAGGGCGTTTACAACGAGGTTGACGACGACCTGGTTGATCTGAACCGGATCCGCGAGGATCACGGGCGAGGGCTCCGCGAGTCTTCGTTCCAGCTTGATTCCCTGCTTGGCGCAGCGCGGCTCCAGAAACAGCACGGCGTCATCAACCGCCGCCGAAAGCTCTATTGCCCGCTTTTCCGGGTATGTCTGTCGCGCGAAAAGCATGATCTTCCGCACGATTTCGCGGGCGCGCAGCGAGGCCGCGATGATCTGTTCGACGTCGGCGGCTGACTGCGGACTGATCTCGCCGGACTTCTGAATGAGCTGGGCGAAGCCCAGAATTCCGCCGAGCGGCTCGTTGATCTCGTGCGCGACGCCGGCAGCGAACTGTCCGAGAGTGGCGAGGCGGTCGGCGTGGCGAATCTGCTCCTCCATGCGACATCGTTCGACGTATGTTTCATGCCGCTCGACGCACAGGGCCAGTTCGCGGGCAACGGCGCCGATCAGCTTTTGTTCCTCGGGCAGGAATGGTCCTTCCGCAAAATCCTCATAGCTTTCCGTGTATCCGACTTCGACAAATCCTCGCCGAGTCCCGCCGACGACGATGTCCGCCTGCTGGCGGTAAACAAGCTTTGAGCAGTCGCCCGCTTCGTTGGAGCGGCCGTCGAGCATGATCTGCGCGGCGGCGATTTCGGGAAATTGCCATGCTTCGGGCAGGAGCGAAACAACCCGCGAGATACGCTGCTCAAACGGCACGTCCTCCTGCTCAATGACGTGCGAAATGCGATAGAGGCAGGTAAGTTCCTTGATGCGCTCGCGCAGGGCGGATTGCGCGCGGCGCGTGGCGATAGCCATGCCAAGGATCTGGGCCATGCCCTCGAGGGCAGCGATGGCGTCCGGGCTGAATTTGAGTCGCGCCGGCTCTGCCATCAGCACGAGGAGGCCCCGGGTGTCTTCATCCACTACAAGCGGAATCCACGCGACGGCGGATCCCGCCGGTGAAGAAAGCCGATTGGTCCACCAACTGCCGTTGGAGGTGATATGGATTGATGAAACCGGCGTTGCCCCGGCCAGTATGCGCTTCGCGATTTCCGCGACACCGTCGTTCTCATGCGGCTTGCCTTCGCCGACACCCGCGGGCGTGCCCGTGCGCGCAAAGTCAAAGCGCCCAGTACCGTCGGCATGCGCAATCCAGCGGTAATCGAGCGCCACGTCGCTCAACCAGATTTCGAGTCGATCGCAGCCCGCATGCTCGAGAAGGCCCTTGGAAACTTCGCGCAGAAACCGAATGCGCGGGGTCCCCGCATTCGCCAGGCGCAGGATCTGGCGCGACAGGGGGAGGATTCCCGCCTTCAGTAGCTCAAGCCCGCTTGGAGTTGAGGCGGACGTCGGTTTCATCGCAAGTTCGAGCATTACCGCGCCAGTTGCGGGAAATTCCGCGAAAAGAGCCCTAATGCGTCCCTTCACGGGGCAATTGGCAAACGGCATACCAGCCGGAGAGAATTGTACCGGTTCGCTGGCGATTGATGCTTCCAGAAGCCGAACAAAAGCAGGGGGGCGGGCCCGGACAGCCCACGTCCGGCCTATCTCACGATGACGATTGTCCCGGGAGAGGCCCGCAGGCCGCTGGCTGCATTGCCTTGATTGATGGCGATTTCAAGCATGCCCGTGGACCCGATAAGGGCGACGATCTCGCCCGTATTCACGTCACCGTACGTGGTTCGGAGGGGCCCCACACGGAGCGGCCCGACATACACATTGAGATCGGGCTGGGGGCCCATAGCGGCCGCGACATCCGCCTCGGAGATGTTGGTGATGAGGTTCCCGAAGTGATCTACATAAAGTACCTGGCCCTCGATGCCGCCGTTCGGGAGCATGGCGGGGGGGTCAAGATTCAGGATCTCCAGTTGCTCAATCATCGGGCCCACATTTGAAAGGGCCATTCCCCGCGCAAGATGGCCCGCGACGGGCGCCAGCACATCCCGCCCGTGAAACGTGCTGCTGACTTCCTGTCTGAACAGACGGGCGTTGGCCACCGCACGAAGCTCATCCAAGGCGATGTCCCGGTGTATCAGGCTCACCAGTCCGTTGTCTGGGGCGAGCACCAGTTGACCGTCGTACGACGCAGCGATCAGCCGTCGCGACGTTCCCACGCCGGGGTCCACAACACTCACGTGAATGGTCCCCGGCGGGTAATAGTCGAAGATTTGCCTGAGAACAAATGCGCCGCGGACCACGTCGTGCGGCGGGATTGTGTGCGTCACGTCGACAATGTGCGCTTCCGGGGCCAGTTGAAGGATGACCCCCTTCATGCAGGCGACGTAATGGTCGGCGTCTCCAAAGTCCGTGGTCAGCGTGATTACGGGCATCCCAGCACGGCCATCCTTCCTCGGTAATCTAATCTTCGGCTTCCATGGCCGGCTATTCCGTCAGAGTCCGACGGGTAATTGTGCGGGCTATGAGGCCGGGAGTTTGGGCCGGGGACTGCGCCGCCGAACGGAATGCTCGCAGGCCACCAGTGCAAGGGTTATCTCCCCGTAATCATAACCGCAATAAAGGCGGTGCTTTATGTCGCGTCCAGCGAAGCCGCCACTAAGCCCAGACTGCCCCAATGCCCTATTTTCGGACTTCGAACGGCGAGAATAGTCGTCACGTCCAGTCCCCTCAGAGGCGATATCCCCCATGGAGTATTGGCTTGGTTATAATCCCCTGTCCAACCAGGGGCCTGAGGCCGGGTGGATGCCCGGTTTGTGCGGCGGTACGTAATCAGCCGCAGCCGGCTCACCGGGTGACATAAAGAAGTGGGACTATTCCGTTTCTACAAGAGTTCGGACGCCCGACGCGCTTCCATTGAGGGCGTGGTCAGCGGTCGCCCGCGAATCCGGCGTCCGCTGGGCCTGCCGATCTGCGTAGCCGTCGGCTTCTGTGCCTGTGCCTTTCTGATCGTCTTCTCGGGTCAGGAGCGACTTCCCTATTTCCTGGGTCAATACCTGACCCAGCCGGTGTTCTCGCGCGTTCAGTTTGAGCGGGTCAACCAGGCACGGACGGCCGAGGTGCGCAAGCAGGCGCAGCAGGATGTTCCCAATCACTTCCGACTGAATCGTGCCCTCCTGGAGTCGATCGAGGCGGAGTTCAGCGATCTGCTTGCAGCGGTGAATTCAGCGGAGACCTTCGAACAATACGCGTCAAACCCGCAGAATCGCTGGAAGCTCACCCAGGCCGGCTTTGACGCCCTCAATCGAATGACCGACGAGAACGGCAGCGCCCAGTACAAGGCCGAGGTCCGGAAGATCATCGAAAAAATCGCCACGCTGGACATGGTTGAGCGGGCCGACGTCGCGCGCGAAACGCGGAGCACCGCCGGCTACGTCGAACTCGACCGGGGTGACGGCCGCTTCGAGCGCGTCCCCAAGGAGCGATTGATCTACGCGGTCAACACCGAGCATATCGACCGGGCGGCAGAACGTGCCGTTAGTCGCACATTGAGCCCGGACATTCGCCCCGTATTCGTCGATGTGGTGCGCAGGGCCATCGCCCCAGCACCTGATGAAAGCAAGCCCGTCTACGCCTTTGATCAGGACTACACGCGCCAGCAGATCGAGGAGGCCGGTCGACTTGAGCCGGTAAAGGACAGGTACCAGGTCGGTGACAGGCTGGTGTCGCCCGGCGAACTCGATGGCGAAGGCCTCGCCCTTCTGACGGCGGAGCACGATGCCTACCTGAGCCAGCGCTCGCACGATCCCCTGCTCCGGCGGCTGTGGATTCGCGAAACAATCGGCCTTTTCGGTTTGATCGTGCTGCTCAGCGGCGGACTCGCGGTGTTCACGTACTATTGTCAGCCGCGCGTGGCTCAGAACCCGACGCGGGCCTTCGGTCTCGCCGCCTTGATTCTCCTGATGCTGATGGCCGATCGGCTGCTCCTCCTTGGCATGGGGACTTCGCCCGTCTGGAGCATCGTCACTATTGCCATGACGGTGACGATTCTCACGATTTCCTACTCGCAGGCGTTTGCAATCGGCGTGACCGCGGTCCTTGCCCTGCTGACGATTCAGGCGACGGATTCCGATTTTGCCATGTTTATCGTCCACATGACGGTGGCTGCCGTGGCGTCGCTGCTTTTGCAGGACATTCGCACGCGGCTGAAGATGGTCGAAGTGGGCGGAATCACGGCGCTGGCCGCGGCGATGAGCACCGCGTTCGTCGGGCTCTTCTATCAGCAGTCGCCTGCAACAGTTGCGACCCAGGCCGCCTTCGCCGCGCTGGCGGCAATGGCCGGTATCAGCATGGTCCTGGTGCTCCTGCCCCTGATTGAGAAGGCCTTCCGCATTACGACCAGCCTGACACTTCTGGAATGGGCGGATACGAGCAACCCGCTCCTCCGTCACCTGATCGAAAAAGCCCCCGGCACCTGGCAGCACAGCCACCTGCTCGGAAGCATGGCCGAAGCCGCGGCCGAGGAGATCGGCGCCAACGGGCTTCTCGTCCGCGTCGGGGCGTACTACCACGACATCGGAAAGACCTGCAAGCCCCAGTACTTCGTCGAAAACCAGTCTGGCAAACTCAGCGCCCATCAGCGACTCGCGCCGACCATGAGCCTGCTTGTCATTCTTGCGCACGTCAAGGATGGCCTGGCCATGGCGAAGGAGCACGGCCTGCCGCGTGTATTGCACCAGTTCATCGCCGAACACCACGGCACGACCATTGTCCGGTACTTCCACGCGATGGCCGCACAGGAGGCCAAGGCGAGCGGTCGCGCCGACCGCGAAGTCAGCGAGTCGGAGTTCCGGTATCCCGGCCCGAAGCCGCGCACACGCGAATCGGCCATTCTCATGTTGTGCGACGGCGTGGAAGGCGCGGTCCGCGCATTGTCAGAGCCGACCCCGAGCCGGATCGAGTCCGTTGTCCATGAGATTTTCATGCAGCGCCTGATGGACGGGCAGTTCGACGATTGCGAGATCACACTGAAGGAACTCTTCAAGGTTGAGCAAAGCCTGGTCAAGAGCCTGTGCGCCTTTCATCATGGGCGCATTGCCTACCCGAAAAGCGGCGAAAAGCCGGTCGACGCGCCGGTTCCCGCACGCGCACGAACCGCATGAAACGCAGGACCAAGCGAGCCCGTCCACGGAGCCGCCCGCGCACGGCGCCGTCGCGCGTGACGATCGTCGTGACAGGCGCAGACGCGCCGCTGTCCAACCTGGTGCGCCGCGCGGCCAGGGCCGCCCTCGCGGCGCAGGGAGTTCTGGCCGGGCGGCTCGAAATCGCGGTCGTTGGAGAAGCGCGGATGCGCGCCGTGCACGCTCAGTGGCTGGCTGATTCCTCGGTCACAGATGTGCTCACCTTCGATTTGTCCGATGGTCCGGCCAATTCAGTCGTCGACGGACAAGTACTCGTTTGCGCGCCTGTCGCGCGCCGGCGCGCCAGTGAGCGCGGAATAGACTGGCGGCATGAACTGCTCCTCTATGTCGTCCACGGATGTCTTCACCTGTGCGGTTTTGACGACCGCCGGAATGCCGATGCGAAGTGCATGCACGTCCGGGAGGACCAGATCCTTCGCCGGATCGGGGTCGGCCCGGTGTATTACTGCCGAAAAGCGCGCACCAAAGCCGCATCGGCGAAGGGCGGCCGGTGACACGTGTACCTGATCGCCTGCTGCCTGGTGACGCTCCTGACCCTTTTGACGGGCACCGCCGTCGTGGCGACGCGCACCGCCTCCCGCAGCCGTCTCGCCGAGGCGCTTATGTCCCAAGGCAGGTCTAACTGGCTCGAATCTTTTGATGCCCATGAGCGGGCGTACGCCGCCACGGCGCTGCTCTACCGCCAGCTTGGCATCGTCCTCTTTGTCATAGCGATCAGTCTCCGGATTCCGGTCAGCGATCCGTGGTATCACCAGCCGCTCCAGGTGCTGGGCGTCTCGGCTGCGTGGATCGTGTTTGTCGGCGTGACGATACCCAATGCGTGGGCGAAGTACGCGGGCGAGGCGTTTCTGGCTCGGTGTATTCCTGCATTGGAGCTCACTCGAAAGGTGTCGCTCCCGGTCATGGCGGCATTGTACGTGATGGACGAGATCGTCCGCCGGCTGGTCGGGGCACCGCGCTTGCAGCCGAGTGACGACGAAACCGTCGAGCGCGAGATCCTGGATGCCCTGAGCCAGGCAGAGGTTTCGGGAGAAGTCGGCCAGACAGAGAAAGAGATCATTCGCTCGGCAATGACGCTCGACGAAACCCTGGTGGGGGAGGTGATGACCCCGCGAACCGATATCGTCGCAATCGAGGCATCGTCCGCATATCAGGACACACGGCGGCTGGTCGTGAGTGCGGGTCATTCGCGCATCCCCGTCTTCGAGCGTGACATCGACCACGTGGTCGGAATTCTTTATGCAAAGGATCTGCTGGCGGTAGAAGGGCCCGAGGGGTTCGACATCCGCAGGATGATGCGTTCGGCGACCGTCATTCCCGAGACAAAGGACGTTGCAAGCTGTCTGCGCGAATTCCAGGCAAACCGCGTGCACATCGCGATCGTGCTCGACGAATACGGCGGAACCGCGGGGCTGGTGACCATTGAAGACCTCCTCGAAGAGCTAGTGGGCGAGATCGCGGACGAACATGACGAGCCGCCGCCGCAGCCGATCCGTCGCCTGGATGAACTTACCGCGGACGTCGAGGCGCGCGTCCACGTTGAGGAGGTGAACGAAGCGCTCAAGATCGACATTCCCGTGGACGAAGCCTACGACACGGTGGCCGGGTTCGTCCTTGCCCGAATGGGAAAGATCCCCCGGCCGGGCGAATATGTAACGGAAGGCCGCTATCGCATAGAGGTCATTGAGGCCCGCGATCGCGCGATCAAGCGCCTGCGCATCCGGATCACCCCGGAGAATCCGGTGCCGGCGCGTTAGATCGCTTGTTTTTCCCTCGCGGCATCCGTGCGTAAACTTTCCGATACATGGCACTTATCAAGGATACCGCCATTGTCCTTCGCCGGCTCGACTACAGCGAGACCTCGCAGGTGCTCGTCATGTTCACCCGCGCGCACGGCCAGCTTCGCGTCATTGCCAAGGGGGTCAAGCGGGCCACTCGGAAGAAGGCCTCCACCGGCATCGACCTCCTGGAGATGGGGGGGATTGTCTTCTCGCAACGCCCCGGCTCCGAGGGCGGCTTGGCGATCATGACCGAATGGCGTCAGATCGAGAACTTCCCGCTGCTTCAGCGAGATCTCTCGCGCCTGTACGCCGCGCAGTATGCGGCCGAGGTCACGGCACAATTGACCGAGGTCAACGATCCGCACGTAGGACTTTACGACAGTCTGGCCCGGTTGCTTTCAGATCTGGGCACACGATCCGCCCTTGCTGCGCTAGTGACATACCTCTGGCAGATGCTGCGGGAGATCGGACTGGTTCCCGAGCTTTCCCGGTGCATGGGTTGCGGGTCGCCGATAGTGCGTGATTCCGTGGTTTATTTCTCTTCGCGCGAGGGCGGAGCGATCTGTCGCGACTGCGAGCCAAGTACGGTCGAGAAGCGGCGAATCGAGATTCGCGTGTTGACGCTCTTACAGGGGCTGCGCAACCTCGCCGCGGACGGCGCGCCGCCCTCTGAATTCGCGGACGCCCCGCGGGACGATCGTACCTCCGACCGCGAAGCCGCGCTCAAGAAGGCGTTTGAACTGCTGGACTATCATCTTACCGAAACGATGGGAAAGCAGGCGCGCCTGCGCGGGCCGCTCATGGTGATCCTGAACGGGGGCCGCTGACGGACACCCCGGCCATCCGGACGCGCCGGGTTGCGGCAGAGACACGACACCGCAGGTGAGGGTCAGTCTTCGCTCTTCGCATCCCCGCGGGCGAAGATGCTTGCAACGTAGTTCAGCACGTCGGTCGCGCTCTGCTCGTTATAGCCGAAGTACTTGATCAGTCGCTGCTTGACGACGTCGATCTTCGCCTGCGTTTCGTCGTCAATGACGCCCGAGACGACGTTCTTGAGCTTTATCGTGTCGCGCTGATCTTCGAACAGTTTGAGCTCCAGCGCCTTGTGCAGCCTGGCATTGGTCGAGTATTCGAACTTCTTGCCGTCGAGGGCGAGCGCACCGATGTAGTTCATGATCTCCTGGCGGAAATCGTCCTTACGGCTCTCGGGGATGTCGATCTTGTCCTCAATCGAGCGCATCAGCCGCTCATCGGGCTCCTCGTCCTTCCCGGTGTACTTGTTGCGGACCTTCTCGCGCTGGGTGTATGCCCGCACGTTCTCGATGTAGTTCGTGCAGAGGCGGCGGATCGCGTCTTCGTCGGCGGAGATGGCCCTCTGGACCTCGGCCTTGAGGATGTCTTCATACTCCTCGCGGACCACGGCGAGCAGCTCCTTGTATTGCTTCTTGAGTTCCTCGTCGGAGATCAGCGAGTGATGGGACAACCCGTTTTCCAGTTCGTTCATGACCATGAACGGGTTGATGCCCTTTTCCTGCATCGCCTGGTCGCTCACCAGGGCATTTGAGATCTTGTCCTGTATGTACCGCGGGCTGATTCCCTGCATCCCCTCGCGCCGGGCTTCTTCGATCAGTTCCTTGACGCTGTCCTCGGTGTAGCCCGGAATGCTCTTGCCGCTGTACAGCTTGAGCTTCTGAAGTCGGGTCAGGCCAGCCTTTTTCGGCTCCTCCAAGCGCGTGAGCACGGCCCACATCGCCGCCGTCTCGATCGTGTGGGGAGCGATGTGCATGCCACGAATTTTTTCCTTGTTGAAGTCCTTCTCGTAGATCTTGATCTCTTCGTCGAGGACGACGTTGTAGGGGACGTCAATCTTGATCGTGCGGTCGCGGAAGGCCTCCATCAACTCGTTGTTCTGGAGCTTTTTGTACTCGGGCTCGTTGGTGTGGCCGATGATCACCTCGTCAATGTCGGTCTGCGCGAACTTCTTCGGCTTGATCGTGTGCTCCTGCGATGCGCCGAGGAGATCGTACAGGAACGCGACGTCCAGCTTGAGCACCTCGATGAATTCGATGATGCCGCGGTTGGCGATGTTCAGCTCGCCGTCGAAGTTGAACGCCCGCGGGTCGGAGTCGGAGCCATACTCGGCGATTTTGCGGTAGTTGATGTCGCCCGTCAGCTCGGTCGAGTCCTGGTTTTTCTCATCCTTCGGCTGGAAGGTGCCGATGCCGCGCCGATCCTTCTCGCTGATGATCAGGCGCCGCACCACGACGTGCTCGACCACCTTCTTCCAGTCGCCGTCGTACTGCCGGAGAAAATCGGCGAACGTCTTGCGGCAGAAGGGGTCCAGGTCGCCCTCGACTGTGATGCGCTGCTCCGCTGGGAGCGTCTCGTTGAGCATCGAAAGCACTTCACGCCGCGCCGCACGGGGGATCAGTTTCAGCGGCTCTTCGTGCATCGGGCAATCGACGACTTCCGTCTCTCCGTTGGGGCGGGGTATGCGCCATGAAAACGTGTACAGCGCGCCCTCGTCGGTGCGAGAGTAATACTCAAGGCCCTTCTTGAGCAGCCGGCATATAGTGGACTTTGCGGAGCCGACCGGACCATGCAGCAGCAGGATGCGGCGCTCGGTTCCATAGCCCTGTGCCGCGGACTTGAAAAAGTCCACGAGCTGCATCAGGGACTTTTCAAGACCGAAGATGGCGTCGTCCCCGTGGCCGATCGGGTCGGTAAAAAACTTGTACCGCACCTGGTCCTGCCGGAACTTCGTGTACCGTTCGGTGCCGAAGTGCAGGATCATGTCGTAGACGCGCTGGAACGAGTTCCGCGCCACGCGCGGATTGCGCGTCACGATGTCCAGGTAGTCATCGAAGGTGCCCTCCCAGTGCTCATCGCGGAACCCCTGGGGATTCTGCCGCTTCGTGATCAATTCGAGGATAGAGTTCTTGCTGACCATCGATGGGCTCCATGGGCCGGATTCTGCCGGTCCCCGGACAATGGGGCGAGGCCTTCACACATCGAACAGTTGGGCGTCGGCCTCGCGATTCGGTCCGCCGAATGCGGGAAATCTTACTGAATCCTATCGGTCGCGCCGAGCAAGTCAACCCGTAACCTGTCTTAAAGTCCGACGCCGGAAGCAGATAGTGCGTCGAACGCCGCGCCGCGGCGCTGCCGGGGTCTGCTGCCGCCGATCGTCAGCGCCGACCGTCAATACGTCGAGAGGGCCAATCGAATGTCAGTGCAAGATCACGTGCATCCGCGAACGCGGTGCTACTCAACCCGGCTGGGGTGCGCGAAGGCGCTGACGACGGTCATCAGGCCGCCGATACCCAGCGCGGCCGCCGGGTTGGAAAGGACAAGATCCGCAAGCGGCAGGCTTGCCATGTGATCGCCCAGGTACGTCGGCCCCGCGTAGCACACGAGACCGGACACCGCGGACAGGACCACTCCGACACAGAGCATGAACAGTGAAACAAGGGCCATGGGTTTGCGTCTCCTTTCAACGGGAGTCAGCACACTGCATCCCGTGCGGTGGGGTGTTCAAGCAATGGCCGTGCCAGCCGGCGCAGGGCGACGCTCGTTTGGCAGGCGGCCGCGAAGAACGCCGTTTTCAATAGTGGCAGGGCCGATTTTCGAGTCGGACCTCGGCTGTATCGGCGTTTCCAGATATGGGTGGGAAAACCTGCCCGGATTTGGGTTGGGCAGTCCCCGGCCGAGAACGGGTGACTGGGCAACCGGAGACGATTAAGCGGCGCACGCGGCCCGTCAGCGATTCAGAGGCATGTAATGAATAGGGGACCAGGGAACTTCGGCGAGGGGGCTAGTTGCTGCACGAATCCGGTGGCCAGGCGCGCGGCCGGCAGGCCTTCGCCTGGACTATCTGTACCTGCTCGCCAAGGACCTCGAGCGTTGCGCAAAGACGCTGGGCGCGCTTGGCCACGCGCGGCTCTTCAAGAAAGAGTTGTTTCTCGGCCGTGCAGGGCAGTGCGGCGGAGGCGAGGACATCGAGGAGATCGGAAAAGGAAAGGTCCGGGCAATCAAAGAGACTCAGCCAGTTGGCCTGGCGCGTGAGGTGCTCGAGCGGCGGTTCCGTAAGCAGGCGGCGAAGGTTGGATCGGTACGCACACTCGACTTCGGGCGCTACAAACTCGGCATCCATGGGTTTCAGTTTGGCGCGGCGGTATTCGAGGGTCTTGTCTTCTGCATTGATGACCGCCCGCGTGACTCCCTGTAGGAGGAAGTTGTAACGACCGTCCGGCAGACGTTCCTCCTTCATGATGCGTCCCACGCCTACGGTCGGGTGTATCGGCGCGTCGAGCGTGTGATAGAAGGGTTCGTACCCCGACCTCAAAAGCGATATTGCGATGAGGCGGTTTCCGGCAAGGGCATGCCGGGTCATGGCCCGGTATCGAGGCTCAAACACGTGGAGCGGGAGGATCTGGCGTGGCATGAGCACCACGTTCGGCAGGGGGAACACAGGTATCCAGCCCGCCCAATCAATCGACTCGCCGTTACCGTTTTCCTTGGATGCCATGCGGGGAGATTGTAGCCATCGCAAACGGCGATGCCATGCGGCCGTGAATCACGGTCGCGCACCCTGAACGCAACCGCTGCGACCTCACGAGAACCCCCGTCACCAGGGGCTCCCCACGCCGGCCCTTGCTGACCGAGCTTTTTGCTTACTGCGGTGCCCGGTCAGGTCGAAGGCTGCGGACACCGCGAATCGATCAGCCGTCTGTGCCGCGGCCTCCTAGGCATTGGACAGCGGTTTCGCCCGATCCATAGGCCCTCCGGCAGTATTGGTGGAGAAGGGCCTGGGCTGCCACCCGCATTTTCAATCGTGATAGAGCCGATTCCGGCATGAATCCGGCGGAATCGTCGTGAACTGGCCGCGCGAAAAGTGCAAGAACTCTTAACGAAAATCGGCATGTTTCGCTTGTACGGAATGTGCGGATTGTCCGATGAGAAAAGCCGTTCACCGGGGCAATCGTTCATCGATCTCCTCGGTATTGCGAAGCGATGTGGAAGTCCTTCGATTGTATTGGCGAGAGCGATCGATGCATCTCGATTCTCGAAGCGGTCGAACACGTGTTCTTGGATATCGGGTGATGGCCTAAGCCGCGCGGGTGTTCCTCGCGGTGATCTGGATCGGAGCCTCGGCCACCACCATTAGCAAGTTGCCACAGGCAAGGAGTCAGCGACCATGTTTAATCCTTATGGATTCCAGGGAGGGACGGCGACCCTCGATCCCCAGGCTACGGGGATGAACGGCCACGCTCGAATCGCGGAGGCGATGAGCGGCTTCGCCCCGAACATCAGCAATCCACAGAATCTGACCGGCGTTAACTTCGGACAGCCCGCCACGATGACCGGGCCGACTCCGAACTTCGCGCCGTTCGGTTACGGTTACCCGACGCCCGGCTTATTCACGCCGAACACCGGCATTCCGGGTTTTGGCAATGTCCCGATGATGCCGCCGATCCCGTCCTATGCGACGCCATTCGGCTGTGCGACGACACCGGTGAATCCCTGGATTCAGCCGACGATCAATCCGTTCCTGAACTACGCTCCGACCGGCTGGGTGAATCCGTCGTTTGGCGTCCCGACCGTCAATCCATTCGTGCCCACGACGTTCACGAACAGCTTCGGCACTCCGTCGATTCCCTTCGCGGGGTATCCCTTCCCGCAGTCGCCCGCATTCGTGTCCGGCTACAACCCGGCCTGGCCGAATCCGATGCTCGGTGGTTTCAACGCCATTCCGGCGACGACGCCGCATCCGTTTTACGGCATCGCGACGGTGCCGCAGACGCCGTACATCAACACGATCCCCGGCATTCGAAGCAACATGGTTTCTCCGGTGGTGAACGGCTGGATCAATCCCCTGGCCGCCGCGTACGGGAACTGCATTCCGACGATGGCGCACCCTTTTTTCTCCCACACGGCCGGCCTGTCGGGGCTGGTCAATCCGTTCGTGGCAAGCTCGCCGTTCAACGTTCCGGTCGGAAGCAATCCGGTCGTCGCAAATCCGCTCGTCGTCTCGCAGCTCGCAAATCAGTGCCTCGCCGCCGGCATTGACCCCGTCACGACCTGCACGATCGTGGCCGCGCAGTGCGGCTGCAGCCCCTCGGCGATCCTGCCGACAATCCTCGGCAACATCAATCCGTGCGGTCCGATCGGCACGGTAAGCCCGTACATCTACGGGCGACTCGGCATCCAGAACGCGCTCAACTTCGTGAATCCGTACTTCGGGTCGCTGTACGGCAACACGTGGGGCGGCACGCCGAACTGGAACAATCCGTTCAGCGCGAACCTCCAAAACAGCACGATGAACCCGCTCTTCAACAATTTTTCGTCGCCACTGAGCTATTCACTCGCGGCGTTGAACACGTTGAACGCGATTCCCGGTATCTGCGGGCCGCTGGGGTGCACCACGCCCGGCAGCGTGACACCGTTCGGAATCAGCCCGAACTCCCAGTCCTTCCCGCTCAACGTTCCGTTCTTCGGCGCGCAGGGCTGGAACAGCGGCTTCGGCTCCTGCGGTTTTAATCCGATCCTGTCCGGCCTGCAGAACACGAACACCTGCGGCCTCTCGTATTGCATCTGATGCACTGCGAACCATGACAATCAGTGAATAAGCGCGGCGCGTGGGATGGGCATGGAGGCCCGTCCCACCGCCCGTTTGTTCGCGATTCTTCGGGAAAAATTGACGGGTGATGCCCGAGAAGGAATGTCACGATGAACTGTATCAGGCAAAAACTGGTCAGCCTGCAAAACCGGGCGCGGCACTTGCAGAACAGCCTTCGGCGCTGGTCGCTGTACGACGACTCGGTCTCGCACGAGATCAAGGACGAACTCCTCGCGCGGTTCACGCCGGCCGAGGAAACCACGTTTGAATCGGACCTGGAGCTTACCAAGGCTCGCCTGCGGCCGGTCTCGATTCAGCTCCGAACCTTGTCAAAGTGGTACGATTACGTACAGGAGCAGATCAACGAACAACTTGACCGCGCGCGGGGGCTCCTGGACCAGGGACGGCACCACGAAGCGCTATTCGTGTTGAATGACGTCGAGGCGCGGATGGTCGTCCCCAACGAAGATACCCTGGGCTTTGTCTTCCGCGCATTCCGCCAGCACACCAGCCAGGAATTCCATCAGAAGCTCGCGACGATCGACGCGATCATTCGCGACCTCTACTTACCTACCGCGAAACTGGCCCATCAGCGCGGGCTCCTGCCCCGGGAAAGTCTCTCACGCACGCCGCTGGCCTACATCACCGATGTGCCCGAGGGCCCGAATACCTGGCGGCAGCACCTCCAGCATGCCGTGACTTCAGGTCGGCGCATTCCGGTCGCCCTCCTGGCGATTCCACGCCGCCTGGTCGCCCAGCCCTGGAGCCTTGTTGCCATCGGCCACGAGGTGGGGCTGTTCGTCTATTCCGAATTGGATATCGGCTGGGAGGTCGCCAGCAAGCTGCAAACCGAGGCCGTCAGCGCCGGCGTGAGCCCGCAGACGGCGCAGACCTGGGCGCGGTGGCATCAGACGCTCTTCGCGGATGTCTTCGCGACGCTGAAGCTCGGACCTGCATACGTAAGCGGGATGATCGAGCTCCTCGGCGGAGATCCCCTCGGTGCGGTGGCCATCAATCCGTCGTCGCCCGTTCCCCCTGCCTATCTCCGGTGGAACGTCATGCTCCAGACGCTCGGACTCATGAAGTTCGGCGATCCGGCTCGTGAACTCTTCAATCAGGTGCACCTGCTGTGCGGCGATCCCGGGCAGCTTGCGATGAGACTCGGTGCCGGCTGGCATCAGTTCGTGAATGATTGCCGGGCCGTGTCCGGCATCATCGCCCTGTCGCCCTGTCAGAAGCTCGGCGGCGCGAGGCTCGTCGATGTGTCCCAGCCGTTCATGGCGGCCGAGTTCAACACCGCCATGAAGGTAAAGGACCTTCTCCTGGCCGGGGACGAGTCCTGCGCGTCGGACGACAACTTCATATGGGCCGGACCTCTCCAGAACATTCCGACCGCGACCCATGTCGCTCTGGCGGGGCTCCGCGCCGCCTTCGACGCGACGGTGGATTACGAAACGTCGCGCCGGCTCTGGATTCGCTTCTGGTGCCTGGAGCAGTATCTGACCGGAAGCACCGATCAGACGCGCGAGCAGGAAGACCGAGAGTACGCTCCCGGTGATGCCGTGCTCAAGCAGATTGCCATGCACGCCATTCCGGTAACGGCGGTACAGGGCATGGCAATTCCCGGAATCGGGGCCATGCCGATTCCGGTGGCTTCGCCCGCGCTCAACTGACATCACCCACGTCCGTGCCGTTTCCTGCGGCGCCGCGTCGCAAGCGGCACGGGCGTTTTGATCTCCCGCGATCCCTGCGCATTGAAAGTCGATGTGCGGGGATTCTTTTTTTGGAATTCACAGGGTGATTGCCGGATGATGCGCCGCGATCCGCTCGGCCCGTTGCATCTGAACTCGAACATGGCATCATGGAGTCATGGATCGCGCGGTGATCATTGCCGGAATCGATGAGGCGGGATATGGACCGATCCTTGGTCCGCTCGTCGTAAGCGCGTCGGCCTTTGAAGTGCCGGCGTCCAGGGCGGATTGCTGCCTCTGGTCGCTCCTTGAAGGGTGCGTGGCAAATACGCCCTTGCCTCGCGACGCGCGCATTCCGATCGTCGACAGCAAGAAGCTGCACAAGCCCCGCGAGGGTTTTTCGCGGCTCGAGCGCACTGTCCTCGCGTGCGCTGGCGCGTGGCGAGGGTTTCCCCCGAGTCTCAATGGGCTGCTATGCCTCATCGCGCCGGACACGATTCAGAAACTCAGGGATTATGCGTGGTATGCCGAGGCCGATCCGGAACTACCGGTTCACGCCGATGCGGGCGGCGTGCGCATTGCCGCGAATCTGCTGAAAAGGGAAATGCAGGCCGCCGCTGTCAGGCCGGCCGGAATCTGGTCGGAGATACTCCCGGAGGGACACTACAACCGCCTCGTCGGAAACACGCAGAACAAGGCCGTTGTTCTCCTGGGTCTGACGCTCCGCCTGATTCAACGTGTCGGCGACGCCTTTCCCGGCCACGAGATTCGGTTCTTCGTCGACAAGCAGGGTGCACGCGATCACTACGCGCCTCTGCTCATGCGGGCATTCGAGGACCGGCGCTTGCGGGTGGTGCATGAGGACAGGCAGAGCAGCGAGTACGAAATGGTCGGCGGCGGCGGACCTTGGCGTGTTTCGTTCAGTGAGTCCGGCGAGTCGCTCCAGATGCCCACGGCCCTCGCGAGCTGCGTCAGCAAGTACCTTCGCGAACTGTTGATGCATTGCTTTAACGCCTGGTGGTCGGCGCGCGTTCCCCGGCTCTTGCCCACTGCCGGGTATTACTCCGACGGTTTGCGATTCCTGAACGACATTCGGGATCACGCGTCCGCGCTGGGAGTCACCAAGGACATGCTTGTCCGTTCCCGTTAAGATCATGAGCGGCGACCGGGAACCGCGCCGGGGGAGCCGCCGCCGTGTTCCCTTCAAAGGAGATCAGTTTGCCCGGTTGGCTGTCGAATTGGCTGGAGCGCCACCAGAACCCGGCCTCGTTCTGGCTTCACATGGTCGGCATTCCCATGACGATTGCCGCCGTCGCGCTGGCAGGCATTCAGCTCTCCCTGTGGCGTTGGGATCTGTGGTGGCGGCCGACGCTCCTGCTCGCGGGCGGGTACTTTTTGCAATGGATCGGCCACGTCATCGAAGGCAATGACATGGGGGAGGTCATCCTGGTAAAGAAGCTCCTGGGTCGCCCCTATGTCGCGGTATCGCCCCGATACGCGCGCAAGGAGTCGCCGCCCCTACGCTGAACAGCAACGGGTCATTCGGAAATTCACAATGCGTGGCCATGCACGCCCGGCCGCCGTATCATGTACGCTGACGCGTGCATGCGCGCCCACCACCGGGCGGCGGATTTTCCGGCAGGCAATCGAGGAGCAGGGAGGTGCAGCCCGTGAAACCAAGGATCGGAAGCGTCAATCACGCCGACTGCGTGGACGGAATGTCGGCACTGGAGCCCGGCAGCGTGGACCTGGTTTTCGCCGATCCTCCCTTCAATATCGGCTACGACTACGACGAGTACGACGACCGCAAGGAGCGGGAGCACTATCTGGCCTGGTCGCGCGACTGGATGGCCGGCGTGTACCGCGTCCTCAAGCCGGGCGGCACTTTCTGGCTGGCCATCGGCGATGAGTATGCCGCGGAGCTCAAGCTCATTGCCCAGGGGGCCTATCCCGGTCTGCCGCTGCGGGCCGAAGGCGAGCTTGACCCGGCAAGTGCGCCGCTCGCAAAGAGTTCGGGCAAGCGCGGCCGCACCAAGGCGCGCCCGACTGTCGAAACGCCCCGCGGGTTCTTCTGCCGAAGCTGGGTCATCTGGTATTACACCTTCGGCGTTCACTGCAAGTTGAAATTCACGCGCAGCCACGCGCACTTGTTTCACTTCGTCAAGGACCCGAAAAACTTCACGTTCAATATCGACGGCATCCGGGTGCCATCGGCGAGGCAGCTTGTGTACGCCGACAAGCGCGCCAATCCGACGGGCCGCGTGCCCGACGACACTTGGATGATGCCGGCCGGCAGTCCGACCATGGACGGCTTTGTCCTCCGGCCTCAGGACATCCCCGACGGCCTCCGGCCGGAATCGGACACGTGGTACTTCTCCCGTGTCGCCGGCACGTTCAAGGAGCGCGAAGGTTGGCACGGCTGCCAGATGCCCGAACAGCTTCTCGGCAGAATTATCCGCGTTTCTTCCAATAGGGAAGACGTCGTGCTCGATCCCTTTACCGGCAGCGGCACGACGCTGGTCGTGGCAAAAAAGCTGGGCCGCAATTACGTCGGCTTCGAGCTCTCAAAGCAGTACTTTGATCAGGCCACGAAGCGCGTCAAGGCCGCGAAAGTCGGCGACGCGCTCGACGGCGCTGAGAATCCGCTGACCAGCGCGCCGCCCACCGTTCGGTCACGCGGGCAGGAGAGGAGTCGACGGCCCAGGGGGCATCCGACGCTCTTCGCCGTCGAGTCTTGAAGCGCTACTCGTCGTCGGGTTGTTCGTCGCCTTCGACGTCCGGCTCCTCCGCCAGTCCCTCCAGAAGCGTTTCCTTGCAGATTTCCCGAAGGACCATTGTCGCATAACAGCCTGCCGCCAGCGTGAAGCGAAGCTCCACGAACGCACCGTACTCGTCCGCGCCCTGCTCCATCGCCATGTCCTCGACGCGAAACCGAAGCGGCCGCCGGGCCCCGTGCACCTTCATGCCCTTGATCGCCCGGAAGTCGTCGCAGGTGAGCTGCTCCCCGTCGAGAATGGCCTGTTCAAGCCCGCCCGGTTCGCCCTCCGCGCGGGTCATGCGCACGCCGAAAATCGGGCCCGTCGGTGAAATCTCAAACGCCGCGGCCCGCGGCGCCTCGGCGGCAGCATCGACAACGCGAAAAACCGCGCCGTGGTCGTGCTTATAGGCAAGATCGCCCTCGACAACCCGGTCAAGCCGCTGAATCCGCTCGGCCAGGTACCGATTGAATAGATGCGACTGGTACGCGCTGACAAAAAACTTCTTGAGCCGCGCGTCAATGGCGTAAAACGCCTTCTTATGCCGTCCCTCCGTCCGCGCCATCACCCGGCACACGCGGCTGTTGTCGCGAAAGGCAAACGGCCACGCCTTCGCGGCCTGCTGGAACTTGCCCATCTCATACAAGTGCCGCGCCCGAAGCACTTCCCCCGTGTCATGCGGGCCGGGCCGCCCCAGCATGAGGTCAATGACGGTCTTGTGATCATGCCGAAGGATCGCCTGTCCGATCTGCCAAGTGTCGCCCCGCGAGCCGAACCGCTGCTGCCCGAAATAATTCGGCACGCCCCGCGCAGAGAGCACGCGCAACACGGCTTCGATGTCGGCCGTGCGCCCCGGATCCGTCTCGCGCAGCCTGATGCGAAACCGGTTGCCGCGCAGGTGCCCGATCTTGAGCTTGTTCTTGTGGCGGTCCACCGAAAGCACGCGAATGCGCGGGATCTCAAGCGCCCGGACCCGGTCGGGGTCCATGTGCTCAATGCTGAGAGTCTGAACCGTGACCGCGCGCGCGTCTTTCAGACCGGCGAGCCCGATCTCACGCGAATGCACATTGAGCGCCCGGGCGATGTCATGAACCGCCCGCATCGTGGCCAAGCCCTTTTTCTCGATCGTGAAATAGACGTGATCCCCGCTTCCGCAGGGCAAATAGGCGGGAATCTCCTCAACGACAAAGTCCTCATAACGGCGCTTTATCGCGCCGGGGATCGGCGCAATGCCCTCGCTCAGAAACGGCAGGTCCAATGCGGGTGCGGCGGTAGGTGTTTCGGCGGCCATGCCCTGAATGTAAGTGGAGTTGACTCAAATGGCTACCGATGAGTATATTGAGATGAGTCGGGTGTGATTTCCGGCCCGCCGGGGCCGAGCGGCCCGATGAGGCTTATGCCGAAACTCGCCCCTCGTTATGCTTGGCAACGGGCGGCTTTCGACATCGGCCTGAATAACCCGTCGCAGGTCGATCGTATGAAAGACGAAGCGCTCGAGCGCTGTCAGGCGGCTATCGGCTACCGGTTCAAGGATTCTTCGCTTCTCTCCTACGCACTGACGCACGCCTCCATCGCCAGCACGCGGCTCGAAAGCAACGAGCGCATGGAGTTCCTCGGCGACGCAGTCCTCGGCCTCGTCGTCTGCCGCTACCTGTACGACAACTACCAGGAATACCTCGAAGGCGAGCTGACCAAGATCAAGTCGGCAGTCGTGTCGCGCCGGACGTGTAGCGAGATATCCGAGGATCTGGGCCTTCCCCAGTTCCTGTTCCTGGGAAACGGCATTTCCGCCAGAACGCGGCTGCCGACTTCGCTCTCGGCGGCCGCCTATGAAGCCCTCATCGCGGCGATGTACCTCGACGCCGGGCTGGATCGAACCGCGGAGTTCATCCTGAAACACATGATCCCGCATATCGAGGCGGCCGTGGCGAGCGAACATCAGAACAATTACAAGTCGCAGCTTCAGCAGCACGCACAGAAGTCCAGCGGCGATACGCCGGTCTATGAGATTCTCGACGAGAAGGGCCCTGACCACGCCAAATGCTTCGAGGTCGCCGTGCGCATCGGCCATCGCCGCTTTAGGAGCGCATGGGGGCCGAGCAAGAAAGACGCCGAGCAGAAGGCCGCAATGAACGCTCTGATCGAACTGGATCTCGTGGATCCCGTCGCGACGTAGTGCCGCGCCGGGGGCTATGTCGTCGGCAGCCTCAGGTCGGCCGAATCGAACAGCGCCTCGAAGTGATATCCGACATTGCGAATGTTGTGTGCCGCTCCCTGACCGCGATCGACCACGGCGACAATCTTCTCCACCCGCGCGCCGGCAGCCTCAATCACCTTTGCGGCCTCCAGCACCTGTCCGCCCGTCGTGGCGATGTCCTCGACGAGAAGCACGACGTCGCCGGCCGCGATCCGGCCCTCGTACATTTTCCCCGTGCCGTAGTCTTTTTTGGCATTGCGAATGATGGCAAACGGCTTGCCGGCCGACATCGCCGCGGCAGCGGCCAGCGCGACGCCGCCAAGTTCCGCCCCGGCGATCAGGGTGGTGGCGGGCGTCACTTTTTCGGCGAAGAGCCGGCCCAGTTCCACAAGGATATCCGGCTGTGTCTCGAAGAGATACTTATCCACGTAGAATGTCGACTTCTTGCCGGAACGAAGCGTGAACTCGCCTTCGAGATAGGCGACTTGGCGAATGCGCTCGGCGAGCTGCGCGTGGGTCATATGCGTGCCGTCCCCTTCGATTCACTCACTCGTCACGTGCGGTACCCTACACTTCGATCCGCGGGCGGGGGCGCAGAATGCCTCGGTAACGGCGCTTCAGCGGCGCAATGACCTGCCTCAGGAATCCGTCGACCTGTCGCGGCGCAAGCCCGACGTATCGTGCGGGATTCATGATATCCCGAAGCCGGATGCCCGTGAACGCCGGATCGCGTGACAGTCGTTCCAGGAGGTCATTCGGTCGGCCATGCAGCTTTACCTGCGCCGCCGCGGCCTGCGCATGCACGCGGATGCGCTCATGAAGCGCCTGGCGGTCGCCTCCGGCTGCGGCCGCCGCCATGAGGATATCCTCCGTGGCGATGAATGGCAGTTCGGCGTCGATCCTCGCGCGAATCACGCGCGGGTAGACAACCATTCCCCGGGCCACGTGCGCCGCGATCTGCAATATGCCGTCCGTCGCCAGAAAGGCCTCGGGGATGAGCAGCCGCTTGTTGCTGGAATCGTCCAGCGTGCGCTCGAGCCACTGTTCGGCCGCGTTCTGATAGCCCGACTGCGCGAGGCTGATCACGAAGCGCGATAGACCTGTGGCCCGCTCCGACAGCATGGGATTCCGCTTGTACGCCATGGCGGAACTGCCGACCTGCGCCTTCTCGAACGGCTCCTCCACCTCCTTGAGGTTAGCGAGCAGCCGCATGTCATTCGCGTACTTGTGGACCCCGGCGGCGATCGTGGCCAGCGTCGAAACCACCTGTGCGTCCACCTTGCGTGAATAGGTCTGCCCCGTTACGGGTTCGCATGCTGTGAAGCCGAGCTTTCGGGCGACCAGCGCTTCAAGCCGGCGCACCCGGGCCCCGCCTCCCAGGAGAGTTAGAAAGCTCGCCTGTGTCCCGGTCGCGCCGCGGATCCCCCGGAAACGCAGATCGGCGATCCGTCGTTCAATCTCCTCCAGATCGCGGACGAAGTCCCAGCACCAGAGCGATATGCGCTTGCCCAGCGTGGTGAGCTGCGCCGGCTGATAATGCGTGAAGCCCAGGCAGGGCAGATCGCGATGCCGCCGCGCCTGCGCCGCCAGCGCGTCCACCGTCGTCAGCAGCCAGCCGCGAATCCGGTGCAGGGCCTCGCGCAGGATGAGCAAGTCCGCGTTATCGACGACGTCCATGCTCGTCGCGCCGAGGTGAAGGATGCCGCGCGCCGATGGAGCGACGTCGGCGTAGGCGTGCAGGTGCGCCATCACATCGTGTCGCAGTCGCTTCTCATGGGCCGCCGCCGCCGAAAGGTCTATTATCTCCAGCCCGCGGCGAAGTGCCGCGATCTGGCCCGCCCGGATCGGCAAGCCCAGCGAGCGCTGCCCTTCCGCAAGCGCAAGCCAGATACGCCGCCACGTTCGCACCCGGTGCCGAGGGGAAAAAAGCGCGGCCATTTCCGGCGAGGCGTTTCGCGCGACGAGCGGGCTGACATACACGTCGGGCGAGGCGGTCGCGTCCTTCGTTTGTTTGCCCCGTGCCATGGTCAGGACCTTCATTCCCTGAGGATCTTCGGCGCGCCCCGGGCTTACTGCATTTCCAGCAAGCGCGGGAGCCATGCTGTATAGTCCGCGTGGAATCGAACCAGGTCGTCTGTGATGTATGCCCGAAACACGGCCTCGCCGTAACTCATCCGGCCGTCCGTGTCGGCCGCCATATAGGCCCGCGCCCGGCGCTCCATGTTGTCGGTGCCGAGTTCCGAGAGCATCTCTAGAAACCCGTCGCGATAGGCATTGTCCGCCTCACCGCGCATCAGAAACACAATGATCGACCACGCCTGGGCGTAATAGCCCAGCACATCCACCGATCGTTTGTGTATCTCCTGGCCGGCGTCGGTCGCAAGAATCCGGTCCAGCGGTTGCAGCGTGTTGCGGCTGAACGCGGCGCGAAGGGCGGGAGTCCGGAGCGTGTTTCGCTCCGGAATGAAGACCGGCCGGTTGTCGAGTCCCAGGTCGAACGACTCGAAATAACACGCGAGCCCCTCGTTGATCCAGGCAGGGATCGGCTTGCCGTGGGTTACGTCGAGGTATTGGTGAAGCCCTTCGTGCGCGAGGATCGACAATGTGCTTCGCCGCGAACCGTAATGCGATACCGTGACGCCGCGCTCCGAATACCCGCCCGAGCGAATCTGCTTGTACACTGCTGCGCGCGGCCCCGTGAATTCCTCCGTGAAGCGTTCCCACTGCCACCGCGTCTGAAACAGGTACGTGGCAAGAGGTTGGTCCGGCGTCCGCGTCGGAGGGAGTAGTTCCGAATAGGCCTGCCAGCACGACTCGAGAAACGTCGGCAACGCTTCCACAAACGGACCGGGCTTGCAGGTCGTGAAGATGAGATAATGCTCGCTGGTCATCCGTGTGCCGACCGCGCCGCGGTAGGTCCACTCTTCGCTTTGAAAGCTGACCGGCGCGGACGGCGAGCCCGAGCGCGAACACCCCGAGAGAAGCGCAACGGCGAGAACAACCCTGCACCAGCGGACTCGGTGCCCTCCGAATCCATCACGTATGATTTGTCGCGCGTCCATGCGGGGCGTATGCTAGGGGGACTTATTACCGGTTGCAACGTGATTCAGCCGCGGCCGGTGGCACACCGCGCGGCAGGCGCGCGAATCCTTCGCCGGGTCGGGTCATCAAAGATATGTACCGGCCCTCAAGGCCGCGTGAGAAGAGAGAGCAAGCAGGATTCAGGAGAGGCGGGTCACTTCTATGCCGAATGTCGAAAAGCTGATCATCATCGGATCAGGCCCTGCGGGATGGACGGCGGCAATCTACGCCGCGCGGGCCAATCTCAATCCACTCGTTTTTGCCGGGCGGCCCAAGAGCGTGCCCAGCACGATTCTCCCCGGCGGGCAGCTCATGCTCACTACCGAAGTTGAAAACTATCCCGGTTTCCCCGAGGGCGTCACCGGGCCGAAACTCATGGCGTACTTCGAACAGCAGGCCGTCCGGTTCGGGACGCGCATCGTGACGGATGACGGGCTGAATCCCGACGTGTCCAATCCCGACGACGGACACTCGGCAAAGTACCAAGACTGCGCAAGCGTTGATTTTTCAAGGCGTCCGTTCAAGGTCGTTTCGGAGGATGGAACCGCCTATCATGCCCACTCGGTCATCATCGCGACGGGCGCGACCGCCAACTGGATCGGCCTAGAAAACGAGCAGCGCCTTGCCAGAAGCGGCGGGGGGGTTAGCGCCTGTGCCGTCTGCGACGGCGCCATGCCGATCTTCCGCGGCAAGGAACTGGCCGTCGTCGGCGGCGGCGACTCGGCCGTCGAAGAGGCGACCTACCTGACCAAATTCGCCAGAAAGGTATACATGATCCACCGGCGCGACGCCCTCCGAGCCAGCAAGATCATGGCCGACCGGGCAAGAAACAACCCGAAGATCGAGATTAAGTGGAACAGTGTCGTCACGGACGTGCTGGGGGACGACTCGATCAAGGCGCTGCGTGTTAAAGACGTCGTCACCGGCGCCGAATCGGACCTGCCAGTGGGAGGACTCTTCGTGGCAATCGGCCACACCCCGGCGACGAGTTTCCTCAAGGGACAGGTCGAACTCGACGCCAAGGGCTACGTGAAGCTGAAAGACCCGTATCGGTCGACCACGAGCGTCGAAGGCGTGTTCGTCGCGGGCGATTGTGCCGACAGCCTCTATCGCCAGGCCGTCACCGCCGCCGGCATGGGCTGCAAGGCCGCCCTCGATGCCGAGCGCTGGCTCGCCGACCAGGGCGTTCACTAACAACGCGCGGACGCCGACGGCTTCACGATCGCGGCCCGGATTGAGAGTGGCCAGCGCACTTCCCGTATCGCCGCCGGGTCGCCCCATGCCGCCGCAAGCCGGCGATGATGCTCTTCAATGGCCCCACGGCCTGCGGCCTTCGCCATCGCCCACACGGCCGACCAGGTCTCGATGTATCCGATCATGTCGGCAAGCGTCCACCGCGCCCGCATCTCCAGCTTCGGCGGCTTCAGTTCGTCAAATGGAAACGCAATCGTGCGATAGCCCTCCTCAACGATCCGTCGCTCCGGCGGCCAGTATTGTTCCAGTGTGTCGTGATAAAACGGCATGACGACCGCGTCGATCGCCGAATCGACGATCATGATGCCGTAGCTCACCAGGGCTAGCGTTCCGCCGGGCCGCGCTACGCGCCGAACTTCCTGAAAATACGCCGTCAGGTCAAACCAGTGCGCCGCCTGCGCGCTCGCGCAAAGGTCGACCGAATTGTCGTCAAGCCCGCTCGCCTCCGCCTTTGCGCGCCGATACTCCACGCGCGGGTGACGTGTGGCCCTTTCGATCTGCTTCTCGCTGGCGTCCGTCGCAATAACGCGCTCGAAGTGATCGCCCAGGAGCGTTGAAAGCTGTCCCGAGCCGCAGCCCGCGTCCCACGCGACGCCGCGCGCCGTGCAACAGGTTGCCATCCATGCCGCAAGCTCCCGCGGGTACGTCGGTCGATGCGCCGCATACCCGGCCGCAGTTTGCGAAAAGTGATCTTTGAATGGGTCTACCCCGGACGACCTCATTTCGCTTCCCTCGGTTTATTGATTCTCCAGATGATTACCCTTTCTTCCGGGCCGGCGTTGATTTCCTTTCGTGCGTGGCCCGTCTCTGCGTCAATCTTCCATTCCGTGTCGTCTCGCAGTTCCGCGTCATCGAGAGCGGCCGCGAACATGCGGCAAATCTCGACACGCATCGGTGCCGAAGACGATACCGTTAAGGTCGTCCGATGATCCGCACTTTCGGTTCTTGCCACGAGACCGTCATGCGTCGAGACGTGCCCGCGCCGCCCCGGCCACACCTGAATGACGCGACGACCATCCGCCGTGACGACGTCCGCCGCCATCTCCGCATTTCGAGGAATCAGCGTATCAACATCCTGCGGAAGCATGCAGATTAGCGCGCCGGATCGCATGAACAGGGGCATTCGGTCCAGGGGCGCGTGAACCTCAACGAAGCGGCCCCCCTCAAACGCGGCTCCGGACCAGTAGTCAATCCACTCCCGCCGTTCCTCCAGGCGCGGCAGGTACACCGTGCGATGCGTTCCCGGCTGGTACATCGGCGCGACCAGGATTTCCGGCCCGAACATGTATTGGTACCGGTGCGACGCGGCCGCGGGGTCATTGGAAAACGCCAGCGCCATCGGCCGTATGATGGGCATTCCGGATTGCGCGGCCTCATGCGCCGCGGCGTAAATGTATGGAAACAGGGAAGTATGGAGCTTCGCATACGTGCGATAGATGCGCAGCGCCTCGTCGCCAAAATCCCACGGCCCCAGATTGCTCGTCATGTGCGCCTGCATCACCGGTGAAAACGCGCCGAACTGCGCCCAGCGGATGAAAAGCTCGGCGGTCTGAGTGCCGGAGTAACCGGCGATGTCGTGCCCCCACATTGACAATCCGGACAGCGCGGCGTTCTGCCCCGCAAGGATGACGCTCGGCAGCCCGTTCTCGAACGAAAAACTCGCGTCATTGTCCCCGGCCCAGCAGAACGGAAATCGCTGCGTCCCCGAAAACCCGCACCGGGCAAACAGCACGCCGTCTCCGCCGAACCGCGTGTCCACGTACTCTTGCGCCGCCTGTAGATAGAGCATGGCGTAGCGGTTCTTCATCTCGGCGGCGGGCGTTCCGTCGTAAAATACGGCATCCTGAACAAAATTCCCTTCGCCGTCATCGCACTTGATCGCCCGGAATCCCCACTCCCTGGCGGTATCAATCTGCTCATGCCACCATCTCACTGCCGCCGGCTTCGTGAAGTCCACCAATGCGCCGCGCCCCTTCCACCACGAGGCCAGCATGGGTCGGCCGTCCGGTCGCTTGACGAAATGCCCGAGCCCCTCGCCCTCTGCAAAGTTCCGGCTCGGCCCTTCGGCGATTCCCGGCATGTCAACGAGGTTCTGGTCGTTGACGAACGGAGTCAGCCAGAGACAGACGTGGAACCCGAGTTCGCGGAGCCGCGCAAACATTTCCGCCGGCTCGGCGAACTGCCGTTCATTCAAGACAAAATCGTTGTATCCCGTCTCCCACGGGCTGTCGATCACGATAACCGAGCCGGGCAGGTCGTGACGGCGCATCAGCTCGGCGTCGGCGAGAACTTCTTCCCGATTATTGTGAACGTTGCGGCTTTTCCACGGAGCGAACGACCACGCGGGCGGAACCCGCGGCCGCCCCGACAGCCGCGTGTACTCCCGCAGCATCGCCGCCATGTCCGGGCCGTCGATCACCACGAGGCGCAGTCTTGCGGCCCGATAGAAAAGCAGAATGTGATCCCGATCCGTCGCATTCAGATCGAATCGGCCGGGCCCGTAGCTGTCCAGCCAGAATGCATATCCCCTCGTGCTCATGCAGAACGGCACGGGCTTGTACGTCACCGACCCCTTGTCCTCCGGGCGGTCGATGCTCACCATGGGGAGAATCATTCCCTTGTGGTTGAGCGAGGCAAACCGCTCGCCGCACCCATAATAGGCCGAGTTATCTTCGATTGAGATGACGAAGTCATGGACCTCGCCATCGGTCGCGGTCCAGACGATCTCCGTCGAATCCGCTCCAAGGCGCTTCGGACGCACCTGTACTTTGGAGTTGGAGAAGCTCCCATCCCCGTTGCGCTGAAACGATCGCTGCGGTGTGCCGTCCAGTTGCACGCCCGGAAGCCGAATGGCGACACGCTCGCGCTGGTCGTTGCCGATGAACCGGGCGGTGATCGAGCCGCTTTCAGGCTCCAGTTCAACGCGCACGCCCTTCCCGGAATCGGGCGACGTCGCCGACCCGGTGCTGGTAGAACTCAGGGAGACTGCAAGAACGCAAATGACGAACGCGGCGGAAATGTCTCCCATGCCGGCTTCTCCAGTTGCCCGGCATGGTAACAGATTTCATGGATAACGCCTGAGGTGGCGCATGAACACGAAGAACAGAACCGCCAGGAAGAGGATCGTACCCGGCTCGGGCACGATGGATACCGTCATCTCGTAGGCGTGCGACGCCCCGTCATCAGGACCAACACAAAACCAGTAGGGTCCGGCTGGGAGCGGCCCGATCCCGAGCTCCGACAACAGGTTCAGGCCGATGAGCGTATCGTCCGTCTCGCCGAAGTAAACAAAGCCGGACTGGTCCTGCCAGTCGATCGGCTCCGACGAAACGGTCAGTGAGAAATCAGCGGGATTCGTGAGCGTGTTCACCACAAGGGACGGCGCGGTGGCATTCGCCGGCACATTGAATGTAAAAAAGTCACCGGTGAACTGACTGTTGATATCCCCGCGCAGAACGTTCTCGCCGATGTCCGCACTCAACATCGTGGGGTCCAGGCGATCATTGGACAGCGGCCCGTCCAGCATCTCATCGTAGTAGAATGGGTTCGCAATTGCCGGCGTCACACAAAGGGCCAGCAAGCCCGAAAGCATGAGAAGGGTTTTCATGCGAGATCTCCTTCTGCCGTGCGTGTCGGCGAATCTCTCGCGGCGATTTCCGGCCCGCGCCACGCGCATCCAAGAAATGTGAATTCGGCCCTGCGATGCGCGATTGGCCCGGACCAATCCGACGATGGCCCGAACAGCCCTGACCTTCATCCAAAGTATAACCCAGCGCGACGAGCACGCCATTAGAAAAGTCGGGGCCATGCAGCCGATTGCGCGCCGCATTTCCAGCGTGCCCCGGAATCCTGCGCAAAAACGCCCATAGATCCCGCGCCGCAACCTGAAAAGCGGGATGTTACTGTCGGTAGCGACAGGTATGCGCCGGGATCAGGCGCTCACGATGACCTCGAACCCCCCGTAAAGCATGCGCTTGCAATCGAAGGGCATCTGCGCGCCGGTCATCTTCGCGATGCGAGGATCCTTCATCACGCGGGCATTGACCTTGTCTCGATGAGCGCGGGAGCGGTACGCGATCCACGAGAACACGACTGTCTCGCCCGGTTTGAGCTTGACGCTCGATCCGAACGGAAGCATACCCTTGACATTGATGTCGTCCCCGACGCATTCGCGGTATTCCATCGCGCCGTGCTCCATCCATATCTTGCACGCCATTTTCGCAAGCCGTCGGTAGGCGGCGAGGTTCTTTTTCGGTACGGGCAGCACGAATCCGTCGACATAGCTCATCGCAATTCTCCTGTGTCCCTCTGGCGAACAAGCCTCTCCGCCGGATCGTCCGTCCCGCGGAGCCGCTTTCTGAACGGCCCGCGCCCCCAATTTACCAATTCGCCCTTTGATCGCGTACCGGGCATGATATGCTATCGAGTCATCGACGCGACATCACCTTGTCGCCCCAACCCGCTCATCGAGCCTATCCGCCCGCGATGGCACCCACGATCTGAAACGCCTCGTCGCCTCGCGCCACTTCTTCAGGCAGCGGCGTATCCGGGTCATCGTGTGACAGGTCCGTCCGGCACGCAAAATAACGCACAAACGGCCGCCGCTTGAGCGTTCCATGATCGCGAATCGTCCCGCGAAGTGCGGGGTACTTCAGTTCGAGCGCGTCAAGCACCGCGCGCTGCGTAACCGGGCCCGCAACTTCGAGCAAGACCTCGCCGTCAACACCGGCGAGATTGCGAAGATGAAATGGAAGGACGATTCGGATCATACGTTTAGGATAGCCGGGGATATTCCTTCCCGTCCGGGCTCCTATCAGGTCTCCTGCTCCGAAATGTCCTTTTTGACCTCTCCCGGCTGCGCCGCCGGATGGCCTCGTTCCACGGGGCCCGCGCCACCAACTGCCCCTGTCCTGCCTTCCGCATCTCTCCAGTCAAACCGGCCAGAGCGGTCCCGCCCCGGGTGCGTCCTGAGGCGTTGACGAATTCGCTTCTCATCCGATCGCCTGCGCCTCAACCGACAGGACCGCCGGAAGATCGCGGACGATGGGCATCCAGCTGTCCCCCGAATCCGCCGAGGCATAGACCTGCCCGCCCGTCGTGCCGAAGTAGATTCCGCACGGGTCCAGTGTGTCCACAGACATCGCCCCGCGGAGAATATTCACGTAGCAGTCGCTCTGGGGAAGCCCCTTCGTCAGCGGCTCCCACTCATTACCGCCCACCCGGCTCCGATAGACGCGGAGCTTCCCCTCCGGCGGGTAATGCAGCGAGTCGCTGAGAATCGGCACGACGTACACCGTCTCCGGCTCATGGGCGTGGACGACGACCGGAAAGCCGAAGTCGCTCGGAAGATTGCCGCTCACCTTGCGCCACGTATCCCCGCCGTCATCGCTGCGACACACATGCCAGTGCAACTGCATGAAGAGTGTGCTCGGCCGCGATCGGTGCATGGCGATGCGATGCACGCAGAAGCCCACTTCAACATTCGGGTCCGGCATGTACTGCGATGTCAGCCCTTTGTTCTTCGGTGCCCATGTCTTGCCCGCGTCATCCGTGCGGAATACGCCCGCCGCTGAAATCGCGACGAACAGGCGACTGGGATTCGAGGGATCCTGCACGATTGTGTGAACTCCCATCCCGCCTGCGCCGGGTGCCCACTGCGATCCTGAGCCATGCCCACGAAGTCCGGAGAGTTCGTGCCAGGTCTTTCCGCCGTCGGACGTTCGAAAGATGGCCGCGTCCTCAACCCCGGCATAAGCCACATTGGGGTCCGTAAGCGAAGGCTCGATGTGCCAGACGCGCTTGAATTCCCACGGATGCTGCGTCCCGTCGAAGAACTGGTGCGTGGTCATCGGCTTTCCCGTGGCCGGAGATGTGTCATACACAAACCGGTTGCTCTCGCCCAGCGGCATGCCCTCCGGCGTCGTGGTCGGCTCGCCCGGCTTGAGTCCGGGCTGGTGCCAGGTCTTACCGCCGTCGTCCGACCGCTGGACGATCTGTCCGAACCAGCCGCTGGTCTGCGAGGCGTAGATTCGGTTCGGTTCGGCCTGCGAGCCTTTCATGTGATAGATTTCCCAGCCCCCGAAATGCGGGCCGGAAACCTCCCACTTCTGCCGCTTTCCGTCCGAGGTCAGAATAAAGCCGCCTTTCTTTGTGCCGACAAGTACGCGAACCCTGCTCATGGTATGCTCCGTTCCGTGTTTGCCCCGCGACAGTCGGATTGTCTCGGGAAAGAGGATGTTCCGGCCTTGGTGTACGAACCCGCGTGATCATAAACATAGGGCGGGGGGTTGTCGCGGGGTCAACCGGTGTGTTGCACCGGACCTGTCCCAAAACGGATACAGAGATGCCGCGGCGCCCGGGCGAGTTCTGCGAGCGCTACAACACCGTGCGACCATACTGGGCCTTGGTGCCTGACATCGGTGGCGACCCGGCGACGCCGCTCGAAGTGTTTCTCGCCAAGCTCACGCCGAAACTGCCGCGCTGGCAAGGCCGGACCAGGGCCGCCAAGAAGAAGCTGGATCGTTTGACCCAGGCCAAGGCGTAGCAGCACCGAAGTCTCTCACAAGATACCGCTCGAAGATTCCAGTTGAACTGTGAGCCAAGGCCGCCGCCGCCCTCATCCTCGCAAAGAAGCTTGGTGCCCTATGACCGTTTTGAAACAGCCCTGCTCTGTTGACAACATCTGCGGCGATTCTGTTCCCGGCTATCGCCGGAGGGTGTAGGCCAGGACGCGGATGGCTGCTTCCGTGAACAGACCCCGCTCGGTTCGGGCGTTCAACTGCGAGCCCATCGTCCGCTTGAGCCCGCTGAAGAAGGACTCGACATGCCAGCGACGACCCTACCGCTTCGGCAACCGCGTCATCTGCGATCGGTAGCG